>JANXOP010000378.1 GCA_025357755.1 Kofleriaceae bacterium
CGCGCCGATCGCCGCGCCGACCGCGATCGCGGCGACGATCGCGAGCTCGGCCGAGCCGCCGCACTTGATCTGGATCATCGCGGCGACCGTGCCCGTGAGCGCGACGCCCGCGCCGACCGACAGATCGATGCCGCGGATCAGGATGACCATCGTCATGCCGACCGAGACCACGAGCAGTACCGAGCTCTGGACCAGCAGGGTCGCGAGGTTGCCCTGCGTGAGGAAGATGCCGCGGGTCTGCGGTAACACCGCGAGGATCGCCCACAGGCCGGCGAGCACGGCCGCCATGATCCAGATGCTGTTGTCGGCACCGCGCGCGGGCGGGCGCGCACTACGTTCGAGCTTCACGAAGGTCCTTGCTTTCTTCCGGTGGCGTACCGACCGCGAGTTGCATGATCGAGAGCGGCGTGATCGCGGCGCCTCGCAGCTCGCCGACCGCGCGGCCTTCGCGCAGCACGATCACGCGGTCCGCGAGCCGCACGACCTCCGGTAGATCCGATGACGCGAGCACGACCGCGTGGCCCCTCGCCGTGAGCTGTTCGACGAGCGCGTAGATCTCGGCCTTCGCGCCGACATCGACGCCGCGCGTCGGCTCGTCGAGCAGCAACACCCGCGGCGCGAGCTCCAGCCACTTGCCGATCACGATCTTCTGCTGGTTGCCGCCCGAGAGCGTCGCGACCTCGGTCGCGAGCGCGGGCGCTTTGATCGCCATCTCGCGCACGCGGCCGAGCGCGGCATGCTCGGCCTTCGCCGCATCGACCACGCCGAACCGCGTGAGCTGACCGAGCGCGGCCATCTCGAGATTTTCGGCGACCGAGAGCCCGAGCACGAGGCCCATCGCCTTGCGATCCTCGGGCACGAACGCGATGCCGGCGGCGATCGCATCGCGGGGGCTCGCGAGCGATGCGGCCTTGCCGTCGACCGTGACCGTGCCGGTGACGCCCTGCTTCGCGCACCCGAACAAGGCGGACAGCGTCGCGGTGCGCCCGGCGCCCATCGCGCCCGCGAGCGCGACGACTTCGCCCTTCATCACCGAAAAACTCAGCTCGTCGACGACCCGCCGTGAAGGCAGGGTGGGGTGCGCGACCGAGAGGTGGCGAACCTCGAGCACGCTCTCGGTGCTCGGCGCACCGGGCGCCTGCTTGACATCGTGGATCGCCGAGCCCGTCATCAACGGCACGAGGTCGACCTCGGGCGACACGACATCGACCAGCTCGCCATCGCGCAGGACGGCCACGCGATCGCAGAGCGCCGCGATCTCCTCGAGCCGGTGCGAGATGTAGATGAACGAGTCTCCGCTCGCTCGGCGCGCGCGGACGAGCTCGAACAGGCGCTCGATCTCGCGATCGGTCAGCGGTGCGGTCGGCTCGTCGAGCACGATCACGCGGGCGCGATCCGCGAGCGCGCGCGCGATCTCGAGCGTCTGTTGCATCGCGATGCTGAGCTCGTTCACCGGCGCGGCGAAGTCGAGCTCCGCGGTCGCTTCGCCGAGCACCGGGGTCAGCATCTTCCTGGCCTGGGCCTCGAGCTCGGCCTGATCGACGACGCCCCACCGCGTGGGCTCGCGCCCGAGCATGAGGTTCTCCGCGATCGACAGCTCCGGCACGAGGGCGAGCTCCTGGTGCACGATCGCGACGCCGGCCTTGCGGGCATCGAGCGTCGAGGTGAACGCCTGGACCACGCCCTCGATCGCGACCTCTCCCGCGAAGCTGCCGACCTCGTACACGCCCCCCAAGATCTTGATCAGCGTCGATTTGCCGGCGCCATTCTCGCCGACCAGCCCGAGCACCTCGCCCGGCTGGATCGTCAGCGTCACGTCGTGGAGCGCGCGCACGCCCGGGAACACCTTCCCGATGTGGCGGAGCTCGATCACGCGCGCGCGACCTTGCGGCGACGGCGCAGGATCACGACGCCGACGATCGCGAGCAATCCACCGGTGCCGGCCGAGCCGGGCCCTCCCTGGCACGCGCACGCGACGCCGGTGCGTGGATCGCCGACCGTGTCGCTACCGCCGAGACCGCCACCACCCGTGCCACCGTCCGGATACTGCCCGACATCGTAGTCACCACAATCCTGATGCTCGTACGCGCCGGCCCGATCGAGCAGCGTGAGCTGATAGGCGCCCGCACCGTAGCCGACCATCGGGATCGAACCGGCGTACGAACCGATCGCGCCGCCCGACGAGGTCGTGTTGTAGAGCTCTGGCAACAAGTTGTAGTTCGCCGAGGCTTGCGCGCTGACCCAGGCGAGCAGCGAGTCGGCCTTGGCGGTCTGGCCCGCGCGGCGGAACGCGTCGCTCGCGCGCAGATCGATCAGGATCCACTCGTTGATGTCGTAGGTGTCGGTCGAGCCCTCGAGCCGCTTGTACCCGCCAGCCGGCGTGACGAGGTGCGAGAGTCCGTTGAGGGTCGCGGTCGCGGTCGCATTGTTCGAGGCCAGGACGCCGAACGTCATCGCTTCGACGGTCGAGCCATCGTGATAGTTCGCGCCCGATTGCAGCCGCTCGAGCGAGCCCGCGAGCACGTTGTTGGTATCGACGAACGCCGCCGATAGCGTCGCGGCCGCCTTGAGCGCCGCCTCTTTGTAGCGCTGGACATCGTCGGTGTGACCCGAGCGGCGCGCGAGCGTGGCCATGTCGCACAGACCACGTGCGGTCGCCGCGGTCGTGTAGAGGAAGTGCTGGCGGTTGCCCCAGTGGACCTCCCAGATCGAGGCATCGGCGATGCTCATGCCGGTCGGCTCGAGGTTCGCCATCAGCGGCTCGGCGACGCCACTCTTGATCGCGTCGTAGACCGTGTCGCCCTTCTTCGTGGTGTCGTTCAGCCACGAGGCATCGGGCGCGTTGTCGATGTACTGGCGCGCGGCCCACAGGAACAGCCCCCAGCCATCGATCTCGATGTTGCGCGTCGTCGAGCCCGAGTAGTCGGCCTCTTCTTGACCGTCACCGTAGTAGCGCACGGTCGAGATCCGATACGGCACGTTGTCGAGGTAGCTGGCGTAGCGCCCCGCATCGGCATCGAGGAAGAAGTTCAGCGAATCCTTCGCGCGGTCCGCGTGACCGCTGCGTGCGAGCGCGGCGGTCGCATAGGTCGCATCGCGGACCCAGCCGGTGTGCCACGCGCCGGGCGGCAAGCTCGCGAGCATCATGCCGTGGTTCTTGAGGCGCGGCGTCTCCTGGTAAGGCTCCATGATCTGGCCCATGCGCAGCACGGTCTCGGCCTGCCGCCACACCTTGGTCTCCGCATCGGTCAAGCCGGCAGGCGGCGTGCCGCGATACGTGGTGAACTCCGCGAGCAAGTCGTCGTGCAGCTTGTCCGCGGTGCGACCCGCGAGGAACGTCGACCACTTCGTCGCGGTCGCGGCCGCGGTGCCCTCGCCATCGAACAACACGGCGACGCCCCACCATGCGCTCGCACCGGGGGCGATCGAGCCGAGGTCCTTCTGCTCGGCGTTCTTGGTATCGGTACCCGAGCACGTCGCCTGGGTCGTCAAGAGGCTCCCGTTCTGCACGGTCGTGTACGCGTTCGCGTTGCAGGTCGAGACCTCGGCGCCACCGATCGGCGCGTAGATCATCGTGCCGCCGCCGGGCCCGGTCTCCATCGCGGTGGTGCCGTCCCACGTGACCGACTCGCCATCCGCATCGGGGACATCGGGATTGCTCGCGGAGCCCATCTTGAAGTTGTGAATCGCGAACGCGGTGACCGGCAGGGCGCTGCCGGTCGTGTTCGTGACCTTCAAGATCATCACCATCGCGTTGCCGGCGTAGCCGAACGGCGAGACCCAGAACGTCTCGGTCTGGAGGCCGTTGACCGTCACCGCCGAGCGGATCATGTTGGTCTCGTCGACGTAGCCGACCTCGGTCGCGTTGACGCTCGAGAGCCACGTGGCCGAGTTGCCGGCCTTGACGCCGAAGTAGGTGTCGTACGCGAGGTTGCGACGGACGATGCCCTCGCCATCCGGGTTCGACGGGTTCGCCCTCAAGTAGCGGTAGGGCCGCTCCAGGAACTGCTTCACCGCGTTCGCGTTCTGGTCGAAGACCTGGAACCCGAAACCGTTCCCCGTGACCAGGTAGCGGAACGAGGCCACGGGATCGACGGCATGCGCGGGCTGCGCAACCGCTGCAACTACTGCGAGTGCTGGGATCAACCGGCGAAGCATCGAGCGCCGCGGTTCCAATATGTATGCCCGCCGAAGTCGTGAATTTCATACGGCCCCCTGAAGCGATCTGGTTGCGAAACGAAACGCTCGGGCGGTGCGAATGTCGACGTCGCGGGTATATGTGCTCGGTCGCTCTGGAACCAGCGGATGGCACGTCGCTTGAATTGCATTCCAGTCCGCATGCGCGCCGTTGCTTTCGTCATCATCGCTCTCGCTCTGCCGGCCTGCGAACCGCCCGGTTACGGCAAGCACGGCGACGTCGACGCGAGCTCGGGCAGCGCGGTGGCAGATGCTCGAGCCACCCTCGATGCCGCACCGGATGGTCCGATGGCCGGTGCGTGCGCCGACATGTTCCGGCTCGACGGCCACGGGGCCGCGACGAGCGCGTACGTGACAGGCGACTTCTGCATGTGGGGCGATCCGAACAACGGTGGCTTCGCACTCGCCAAGCAGACCGATGGCGCGTGGACCGGCACGCGACAGTTCGCTCCGGGTTCGTACCTGTACAAGTTCGTCGTCGATGGCGTGTACCTCGCCGATCCGAACAACCCGAACGTCGCCGACGACGGCTTCGGCGGCCACAACTCGATCTACAGCTGCCCGTAAGCGTCGCTAATATTCGTCGTGACGGACGACCGTGACGGGGCCGGCGTTCGCGGCCTGGAGTGCGGGCAGCGCGAGCTCGGCCGTCGTCACTGCAACGGTCACCGCATGGTCGGGATGGTAGTTGCGCGTGCACGCCGCACGAACATCCGCCGCACCGAGCTGGCCGAGCGCCTCGGGCAAGCCGGTGGTGTAGCCGACCGGTAGATCGAACAGCTCGTCGCGCACTGCGAGCTGCATCCGCTGGCGCGCGGTCGCGACGTGGAACGGCATCGAACCGACGAGGTAGCTGCGGGCGAAGTCGACTTCGTCGTCGGTCGGACCGTTCGCCGCGTAGTCGGCATAGAGCTCGAGCTCGAGCGCGACCGCGGGCCCGGCGACATCGATGCCGGCGGCGGTCCACATCTCGAACCAGTGCGGCAACCGCGAGCGGCGCATCGCGCAGCCGGCGCCGTAGCTCCAGCCGCGCTTGACGCGGACCTCTTGCATGAGGCGCGAGCTGAACATGCCGCCGAACACGGCCTCGGCGATCGCGAGGGCGGCAGTATCGGGATGGCCGTACTTCGTGGCGAGGTGGCCGATCCGGAGCTGCGCCTGCGTGCGATCCGGTTTGTCGACGAGGATCGTGCGGCGACCGGGCGCCGCGGGGCCGGGCTCCGCGGGATCCGCGACGCGCGCGCCCTTCGGCAACCGCTCGACGAGGCGCGCGACGAGCTTCTCGGCCTGCGCTTCATCGATATCGCCGGCGAGCCCGATGATCAGGTTGTCGGCGACGACCTCGCGCCGCCACAGATCGCGCGCGGCGTCGCGGCCGAGCGTGGCGATCCGCGCGAGCGAGCTCTCGGTGCCGAGCGAGGTCCGGCCGTACGGATGGCCGGGGCTGCACACCCAATCGAACCAGCGCGTCGCGAGCGCGGAATCGTCGTCCCGGATCTCGTCGAGGACCTGCGGGGTCTCGCGCAGCAGGCGCTGGTGCTCGTCTTCGTCGAACCGCGGCTCGGCGAGGATCTGCGCCGCGAGATCGATCACCGCATCGAGGTGGCGGGTGAGCGAGAGACCCGAGAGCGACAGCGAATCTCGCGAGAGCGAGACTTCGAGCGCCGCGCCGAGTGAATCGAGGGTCTCGTCGAGCTCGGCGCGCTGCTTCGCGCCGGCGCCGCGGCGAGCGAGCAGGGCGGCGTGGCGATGCAGGCCTTCGATGCCGACGGGATCCGCGGCGGCGCCGCCACGAATGCCGACCTCGAACCAGACCAGCGGCGTGTCGGGAGACGCTTCGACGATCGTCTTCACGCGACCGCGCCTTCGGCGGCCGCTTTGTCTTCGGCACCGGTGGCGTCATCGTCGCCTTCGTCGTCGTCAGCGTCGTCAGCGTCGCCTTCGTCGTCGGCGTCGTCAGTATCCGGATCTTCGGGCTCGGCGATCACGATCGTGCGCGCCGAGGGCACGAGATACATCCGGACCGCACGCGCGACATCCTCGACGCTGACCGCGGTCAGCCGCTCGGCGATCGCGGACAGCCGGCGGAAATCACCGAGCGCGGTCTCGTAGTGACCGAGCGCCTCGGCTTTGCCATCGACATCGGCGAGCGCGCTCCAGAAATCGGTCTCGGCAAGCGCCTTGGCCTTCTCGACCTCCGCCGCGGTCGGCGGCGTCTCGACGAGACTGGCGATCTCGCGGTCGATCGAGGCGAGGATCTCGTCGGCACGATGCCCGCGTGCGGTCGTGACCGCGAGCCGGAGCAGCGATGGATCGCGGAACGGCGTGAGCTGCGCATCGACTGATGACGCGGCCTCTTGCTCGATCACGAGCTTGCGATGCAGCCGCGCCGACGGACAGCCGGCGAGCAGCGTCGACACGATCTCGAGCGCGGCCCAATCGGGGTGATCTTGACCCGGCGCTTTGTACCCGACGAGCAGGCGATCGGTCGCGATCGGCTTCGGCGCGCGGACGACGCGCTCTTTTTGCTGCACGGGTTCGCTGTTCTCGATGACGATCGGGAGCTCGGCGGCCGGAATGTGCGCGTAGTGCTTCGCGATCAGCTCGCGCAGCTCTTCGTCGTCGAAATCGCCGACGCATACGATGGTCGCGTTATTCGGGGCGTACCAGGTCCGATAGAACGCGCGGATCTCGGGCAACGCGAGCGCGCGGATATCCTCCATCCATCCGATCGTGGGCCAGCGATACGGATGGACCGTGAACGCGTGCGCCATCAACTGTTCGTCGAGCCAGCCATCGACGTCATCTTCGACGCGCTCGCGGCGCTCGTTCGTGACGACATCGCGCTCGGCTTCGACCGGCGCGTGCTCGAGCACGAGGTGCTGCATGCGCTCGGCCTCGAGCCGGACGCCGAGCGCGAGGTCGCGCGCGGGCAGGGAGAGCTTGTAGTAGGTCCAATCGACCCAGGTCGCGGCATTCGACTCGCCGCCGGTGCGCTCGACCAGGCGATCGAACTCGCCGGGCGGCATGCTCTCGGTCTGGCCGAACATCAGGTGCTCGAACAGATGCGCCATGCCCGTCGCGCCCGGGCGCTCGTGGCGCGAGCCGACCCGGAACCAGGTCTGCAGCGCGACGATCGGTGCGCGTTTATCGACCGCGGAGATAAGGCCTAGACCGTTGCTCAACCGATACCGCTTGGCAATTACACCGCGACCGATCGGAGCCTCGGCCTCGAGTTGCCAGGACATCGTCATCTGACCCGATACTACGCGAAGCTCGGCTCGACGACGAGGCCCGCTGCTTCGGCAACTTCGCGAAGCGCAGGCTCGGGTCGAAACAGCTCGCTCGGCGCACGCATCCCGACCGGACCCGTGCTACGCGCCGCGAGCTGTCTCGCGATCCACGCCGCGATGACCGCGCTGGTCCGATACAGGTCCTGGCCTCGTACGGTGACTTGCGCCGACGCGAAGCCGCGCCGCGCTTGCGCGACCACGGCGAACTTCGTTCGTGCGTATTCCTCGTCGGAAGGCGCGTACGTGGCGAGCGCGTCGGTCGCGCGTTTCGGCACGAACGGCGCGACCCGCGCGAGCCAGCGCAGCGCGGTCATGGTGCCGGCGCGCCGCGAGGTCGAGGCGAACGTCTGGATCTGCTTGGCCGCGAGGTGGCGTGGGAGCGTGATGACATCGCCGCCCGGAAACGACACGACGTCCCGCTCGCCACCCATCTCGAGCCCGGCATTGATCCGGCGACGCTGCGACGCGGGCGCGACCTGCTCCCAGCGATCGCTCCTCCACACGAAGCTGCGGTCGTGGAGGCGCGCGAGGGCGGCGCGCTGACCACCCGGCGACAGCGTGAGGTCGTCGAACACGTAGCTCACGGCGACGTCGTCGAGCGGGCGATCGTCGGCGAGCCGGTCGATCGATCGATCTCGCACGGCGTCGCCGATCGGATCGCGCTCCATCCCGCACACGTACGCGGCGGCCCACGCCGCGGCCCAGTCGCCGAGCACGCAGTCGACCCCCGCGCCGGAGATCGCGACTCGCTCGGCTCTACGCGCCGTCGATTCGTGGCGCTCGTACGCGGCGTGCAAGAACGCTTGTTCGCCGCCGAGGTCGACGTAGTGCGCGCCGGCCGCGAGCGCCGCGACGAGCAAGCGCTCGTTCGTCACGCCGGCCGGGCCCGTGCAGGCGAGCACGACCTTCGCGTTCGTGAACGCGCGGACGAGCGCATCGTGATCGTCGAGCTCGGCGATCCGGACATCGGCGGACGGGAACCGGCTCGCGACGTGCGCGTGCTTGACCGGATCGCGACCGGCGAGCGCGAACGAGGCGCCCGCAGCCTCGAGCTCGGCGGCCGCGCGTTGCCCGGTCATCCCGGTCGCTCCAAAGAGGATGATCTCGCTCATAGTCTCTGCAGGATCAGCGCGATCCGGACCGCGTGCTCGACCCGATCGTACTGGCCATCCGCACTCGCGATGCCGTAGCCGTCGCGCACCCCCTCGCATGCGGCCGTCGAATAGTCATAGCCCGAGGCGATGCACCCCACGCGCGCGCGGGGATCGAACGAGCTGTTCGCGACGTTCACGGTCGGAAAGTACTGCACGCCGTACGTGCCTTGCAGCAGCAACGGGCCGAGCCGGAGCTGGACGCCGACGTCGGCGGTGTACGAGCGCGGTGAGATCGTGAGAGGCGAGGTCTCCTGATCCCGGAGCGACGAAGTCTCGACACCGATCCGGCCGCCGAACCGCAACCAATCGTGCGAGCGATCGAGCTCGACTTGCTCGACGCCCGCCCAAAGTGAGAAGGCATCGTGGAGCCCGCGCGCGCGGAGCTGCCATTCCGGAATGTTCGCGGACGAGAACGTCGAGCCGTAGGTGCGGACGTCGTAGGCCTGGATCCGCGACAGATCTTCCCAGCGACCACCGACGTGAAGATCGAGCGCGGAGGGCAGCCGCGCGCGGAGCTCGGCAACGGCGCTCGCGGGTTGCGACAGGAACACCGTCGCGGCGCCGTGGACGAGGTTGCCGCCATCGCGCGGCGAGCGGCGCACGTCGACGGTGCCGTCGAACTCGGTCACGGTCTCGAGCCCGGGCGGGGCGTGATACGCGATGCCGAGGAAGACGTCCTTGCCGAGCGTGACGAGGATGCCGAGGTTCGCGACCAAGTTCGAGGTCGATAGGATCGGCGTCCGCACGTTGACCTCGTAGTCCTCCGAGGCCTGCGCATTGCCGATGCCGCACGGCGCCCCACCGCAGTCGCTCTGCAGGCCGTTCGCGCCGTTGCCGTTCTCGAGCGCGGTGTCGCGCGCGTAGTGCAGGTGGAGATAGCTGGTCTCGCTGTTGAGCGAGACGCCGACGTACAGGCTGTCGATGATCCGCAGGCTCGTGCCGACCCCGACCTCGTAGTTGCGTTGCCCGCCGCCGAGCGTGTGATAGCCGAGTCCGGTGCGGTTCGCGATGAACGTCTCGCCCGGCGCACTCCGCAGCTCGAACCCGAGCGTGGCCCGCTGATCGGTGCCGATGTGCCAGACGTACGCGAGCATCCCGCCCGGCGAGATCTCGTTGTCGTGGAGCGGGTCGCCCGCGGTGATAGCCCCGGTCGCGAGGTCGACGTTGTCGAGCCGCACGCCGTAGTGATCGTAGACGCCGGTCGCCGCGATGTACGCGTAGTCGAACTGACCGGGGCCGATCGCCGCCGGATCGAGATCGATCGAGGTCGCGGCCGGCATCGTGGCGCCGGTGAACACCGAGCGCCCACTCGTGGGATCGGTGCGCGGCGATGCCGATGCGATGCCGTACAGGCAGCACACGAGCACCGGAGCCACGCGAGACATCGCGCCGGAACGTATCACCGCCGACCGTTTCCGATAAGCTGCAGCCATGTCCGTGCGTGTAGCTCTGGTTCTAACGGTGATGGCTCTCGGCGCCTGCGACAAGCCGACGAACGAGAACATCGACAAATGGCTGAACACGGAGAAGGGCCAGGGAAAGCTCGAAGACGCGTTCAAGAACGAAGGGCTCGACCCGGATCTCTCGGCGCACGCCGCCGCGAACCTCGTCAAGAAAGGGCTCGATCCCCAGGTCCGGACCGGCCTCGATCAAATGTCGCCGGGCCGCCGCACCGAGATGGTCGGCAAGCTCGCCCCGCGGCTGTGGGAGCTCGCACGGATCGAGGGCGACATGCAGCTCGCGAATCCGATCCAGGTCCGCGCGAAGGACGCGCTCGTGATCGTCCGCAAGTATGCCGACGACAAGACCAAGCTCGTGATCGATGGCTATCTCACCGATTGGTACTGCGTGCCTTCGTATGAAGGTCGCGCGAACGCCGGGTCGACCCCCGGCGCGAACGTGATCCGGCTGATCGGCCCGGTCGCGGGCAAGAAGCTGGTCCACGTCGTCGATGCGACCGTGTCGCTCAATCGCACCGCCGAGAAGAAGACCCGGATCGGCGAGGAGCTGCTGCTCGCCCTCGCGGTCTCGAACGACCCCGACGCGGTGAAGTATCTGCTCGGCCTCGCGAAGGAAAAGAGCGACGACAAGACGCTATCGACACGCGCGATGTCGGCGCTCTACAAGGCGTACGTCGATTCGCAGGGCCTGTTCGATCTCGTGCCGGCCACGAGCCTCGTGCCGAACATCGACGCGATCACCGCGATCGCGAAGGACGAGAACAGCACCCCCGATGCCGCCGACGATGCCGTTCGCTTGCTCCGCGTGATCGGGCCGCCGGCGTGCGTGGCGCCGCTGGTCTCGATGGTCGGTTACCCGCACACGAATCCGAAGTTCAAGTACGTCGCGGCCGACAGCGCCCTCAAGTGCGGCGGCCTGCTGGCGGTCAAGGACGTGGTCAAGGCCCTTCCGGACGGGCCCTACGACCAGGCCGAATTGGTGGGTGGGGTCGTGGTCGATATCACCGTGATGTCCCCACGAAACCAGGTTCTCTCGACCTTCCGCGATCTCCTCACCCAACCCGGACGGATCCCCAAGTGGGTGGCGGTGGAGGGCCTGGCCGCGATGAAGTCGACCGAAGACATTCCGAGGCTAAACGCGGTCAACTCGGGCGAGAAGTTGCTCGGGTACTGGGGGGATCAGAGCGAGGTGCCGGCCAAGGACCGCAAGCCCGAGCCCACCCTTGGCCAGCGGGCCAAGGAGCTCGCGGGCAAGTTAGGACAGGCGAGCAAATAGCTCGTGTCCTCGCTCTCGTCTCGGTGATGTAGTAGAGTTAACACGCGCCCACACGAGGGAAAACGGGCGCTCGATCTAGGAGTACTGCGCGAATGGATCAGAGCAAAAAGACGATGCGGCACTTTTATTGCCGCGACGTGCTTTGGGAGACGTTCGAGCAAATGGCGAACGACTTCGATTGCTCGATCGATTATCTCGTCAACGAGGCGATGAGATATTACGCGCGCTCGAAGAACTACCAACCCGCCGGCGCGAATGGCGAGGGTGGTCCCGGCCCGAGCGTCGGTCCTGGCCCGAACGCGGGTGCACCGCGTCCAGCCACCACGGGTGGTCCGAACCAGAGCGGCCCGAATAGTTTCCCTGGTAACGGTGCCCCCGCGAAGCCCGCGATGCCGGGGCGCAACCAGCCCGCTACCCAACAACCGATGATGGCGAGCGCGAATGGTGCGACGGCGGCCTCGACGGCCGCTTCGTCGGCCCGTCGTCCCGCACCCCCGACCCCTGGCTATCAAGCCAGCGGTCGACCGGGCGCGAGCACGAGTTCGCCGCCAGTCGGCAACAATCATCACTCGCCACCGCCCGTCGCCGTGCCGCCGATAGCCGCACCGGCGCCGCAACCGGCGGGCTCCGCGGGGCCCACGCTGTTCCTGATCTACAACGGCCAGCGCTACCCGGTGACGAAGGATCAATTCATCATCGGTCGCGGCTCCAAGACCTCGGACCTGCCGATCAAAGACGGCAACATCTCGCGGAAGCACGCCGCGGTGATCCGCCGCAACGGCACGTTCTATATCAAGGACCTCGGGTCGACGAACGGCATCGACTACAAGGGCATGCGCATCGATAACAAGCGCATCGACGAAGGCGACGTCTTTCATCTCTGCGACTACGAGCTGCGTTTCACGTATCGCGCCGATGGCTGAGATCCCGGCGTGGTGCAGGACCACGCCGCGTCACCGCTGAGTGCTAGTTTCCATCGTCGATGGACGCCGAGCTGGTGCGACGGGTCGAAGCGGTACGGCGGCCGCTCGAGCTCGCAGCGAAGGACAACTTCGCGGGCGTTCGCACGATCACGGGGCTCGGCATCGCGCTGCATGCCGCGTGTGAGGGCCTGATCGCGATCGCGGTCGACGGCAAGGACGCGCTCGTCGCGTGGCGTGATCGGCTGGCGCAGTGGGAGGTGCTCGGCGAGGACCAGCAGGCGGTCGAAGTCGCCCGAGGCATGCGGCTGGTAGCGCGGTATCCGAGCCGGCCGAAGATCGTGCAGCGCACCGGGCCGACGATCGAATCACTCCTGCCGCGGGCACCGCTGCCGCCGATGTCGACGGTGACCGCGACGCGGGTGCCCGCGGTGCCACCGCCCCAGCGGGTGACCGCGTCGCCGCTCGGATCGGCGCAGCGCTTGCCGACGCCTGTGCCTCCGGAACGATCCGCACGCAGCGCGACATCGGCGTCGGTCGTGCCGAAAATCGCGAAGGCAACGAAGGCGGCGCCCGAGCTCGAGAAGGTACCGAAGCCACCGAAGCCACCGAAGGCTCCGAGACCCGAACGGGTCGTCGAGCCCGAGCTCGATCCACTCGCGCGCCCGACGCATACGCTGCCTGGCATCGGGCCGGCGTTCGCGCAGAAGATGGCCGAGAAGGGGCTCGAGACCGTCGAGGACCTGCTGTGGTGTCTGCCGAAGCGGTACGACGACGTGCGCGACGCCAAGCAGCTCGCCGAGGTCGGCGAGATGGCGGAGGGCGAGCGCGTCACGTTCGTCTCGAAGGTCACCTCCGCGCGGATGATCTTCGTCGGGCGGCGGCGCTGGGCCGAGGTCCGGCTCGAGAGCGCGACGCCGGTCACCGATCTATCGAAGCGATCGAGTGCGGTCGTGCGCTGGTTCAACGTCTGGGCGGGCATCGACAAGCGGATGCCGCCGGGCTCGCTCGTGGTCCTGTCGGGTGTCGTGCGCCGTCGCGAAGGCCGGCTCGAGCTCGCGAATCCCGACGTGATCTCGATCGAGCTGGCCGAGGTCGCGCCGACGATCCACCAGCAGCTCGGCATGGAGCTCGGGACGGGCCTCAACGATGATGTCCCGGCCGACGAAGCGAAGCCTCGAACGTCGGCGAAGCCAAAGCTCAAGAAAGACCCGCCGAAGCTGATCGCGCGGTATCCGGATGTCGCGGGCGTGCCGCAGAGCAAGCTGCGCGCGGCGTGTCAGACCGCGTGCGAGCGCGTCGGTGCGACCGCCGATGATGGCGTGCCGCCGAAGATCGAGCGCGCGGCGAAGTTACCGGCGCTGTCCGCAACGCTCGCGATGCTGCACGCACCTCCCGATGACATTTCGCCCGCAGAGCTCGATCTCCTGAACCGGCGCGTCAGCGTGTACCAGCGCCGGCTCGTGTTCGGCGAGCTGTTCGCGCTCGGCGTCGCGGTCGCGCTCAAGCGACGCGAGCGCCAGGCCGATGCGGCGTTGCCGTGCGCGCGCAGTAAGGCGATCGATGCGGTCGTCTTGAAGGCGCTGCCGTTCGCGCCGACCGGAGCGCAGCGCCGTTCGATCGACGAGGTGGCCGCGGATCTCGCGAAGAGCGAGCCGATGAACCGCTTGCTCCAGGGCGATGTCGGCTCGGGCAAGACCGCGGTCGCGTTCGCCGCAGCGGTCCAGGCCGCACGAGCAGGGCGCCAGGTCGCGGTGATGGCACCGACCGAGATCCTCGCGGAGCAGCACTTCGAGACGTGGGGCACCTGGGCAAAGGTCGCGGGCCTCGAGATCGCGCTGCTCACTGCGTCGACGCAGAAGGCCGTGCGCCAGTCGATGCTCGCGATGCTCGCGCAGCGCCAGATCGATGTCGTGATCGGCACCCACGCGCTGATCGCGGACAGCGTCGGGTTCGCGGCACTCGGGCTGGTCGTGATCGACGAACAGCATCGGTTCGGCGTCGCGCAGCGCGCGAAGCTCCGCGACAAGGGCGATGGCCAGGGGGCGCCGCACCTCCTGGTGATGACCGCGACGCCGATTCCGCGCACGCTCGCGCTCACCGCGTACGGCGATCTCGATATCTCGGTCCTCGACGAGCTGCCACCCGGCCGGCTGCCGGCAAAGACCTCGCTCGTCAGCGGCAAGCGCGGCGAGACCGCGGCCTACAAGATGATCGGCGAGCGGATCGCGCTCGGCGAACGCGCGTACGTGGTGTGCCCGAAGGTCGAAGACGACAACGAAGACTCCGACTGGAAGGACGCGACCACGGTCGCGCGCGAGGTCGCGGCCGCGATCCCGCACGCGCAGGTCGGGCTCGTCCACGGCCGGCTCGAGAGCGCGGCGCGCGATCGCGTGATGCGCGCGTTCAAGCAGGGCGAGATCAACGTGCTCGTGGCGACCACGGTGATCGAGGTCGGCGTCGATGTCCCTGCCGCGACGGTGATGGCGATCCACGATGCCGATCGCTTCGGCCTCGCGCAGCTCCATCAGCTGCGCGGCCGGATCGGGCGCGGTGGCGGCAAGTCCCACTGCGTCTTGATCACGCACGGCGGGCTGACCGAAGAAGGCCGCGAGCGGCTCGATGCGATGGTCCGAACCACGGACGGTTTCGAGATCGCCGAGACCGATCTGGCGCTCCGCGGGCCGGGGGACCTGTGTGGCCCCCAGCAGGCGGGTGTACCGAGATTGCGCTACGGCGACCTCACCCAGCACTACGATCTCTTGCTCGAAGCGAGGCGCCACGCGGCGACGGTTCTCGACGAGGATCCGGGTCTTTTGGCTCCCGAGCACGCCGCTTTACGCGCGGCGTTAGCCCGCCGGCTTGCACAATCTGTGTACGGACCCGAGAGCGGCTGATCGCGACTTATTTGTGACCCAGATGCGACAGGATCGTTTTTCTTATTGATCGCTAATCTTGATTTCGTACGATGCCGCGCATGATGAGGCATTCTTCGGGGATCCTTTCGGCTGCTGCATGCGCGTTGTCGTTCGTCGTCGCGTGTAGCTTCGGCGGCTCGTCGGATACGGGCCACACGTCACCCGACGCTTCGACGAGCGGAAGCCACTGCGGCGACGGCATCTGTGCCGCGAACGAAGTGAACAGCTGTCCCGCGGACTGCGGGCAGGGTTCGAACCGCGGCAGCAACGGCTCGGGCTCGAGCACCACGATCTTCTGCGGCGACGGCATGTGCAACGGCACCGAGACCGCCGCGACGTGTGCGGTCGACTGCCAGTCGCAAGGCTCGGGCTCCGGTTCGGGAGCGCTGAACTGCAGCGACCCCACAGTGCTGTTCGCATGCATCACGTGTCTCGGTGACTCGACGATGTGCGTCGGTGTCGATGCAACGTCGTGCACCGCCTGCCTCGGCTTCTAGCCTTTCGATGTTAGGTAGCGCTAGGTCGTGACCGACTGGAGCGCCTTGACCCTTCCGCCGAACCGAGGACGACGAGCGTCATGCCGACCGAGAGCGCTTCGTTCGCATCGGGGTTGTAGGTCCACCGTACGCGCTGTGTGAACCACACGTTGCGACAGCCCCGGTCGCCGTCGTAGCGGGGGCTGTTCAGCCGGCGGACGTCGGTGCGGGCGGCGGGACCGTGATGCGGGACAGCGGCAGCGCGAGTTCGCTCGGATCGAGCCGCGCGCGGCTCGCGAGCCAGTACTGAGGCGCGAGCTCGAGGTAGCGATCATGCGACCAATACGGCAGGACGCGGAGGACCTCGTCGAAGTAGACGAACGGATCGATGCCGTGCAGCCGACAGCTGGCGATGATGCTGAAGATCGCCGCCGCCGCCTCGGCATGCGTGTCGGTTCCGTAGAACATCCACGCCTTGCGACCGACGACAATCTTGCGCAGCGCGCGCTCAGCGCGCGTGTTGTCGAGTGGAATGTCGCCGCTCTGCAGGACTCGGCGCAGCTCGGCCTCTTGATTGAGCGCGTAGCCGAGCGCCTTGGTCGCGAGGTTGCGGCCGGGCGTGAGGTCGCGCGCGGCGGCGGCCCACGTGAAGAACTCGTCCATCAGAGGACGCAGGTGGGTGGCGCGAAACGCGGTGCGCTCGTCGCGCGGCACGCGACGCCCCGTCGCGTCGACCGCGTACATCGCTCGGATCCGCATCAAGCCCTGTACGCCGGCGGGATGCCGGCACAGTGCAGCCTCGAAAAAATAGCGCCTGCAATGCGCCCAACACGCGACGAGCGTGACGCCGTCGTCGGTGTCGGGCGGTCGACCGCGGACCAAGATCTCGTAGACCGAGCTCGCATCGGCTTGGAGGAGACCGCGAAAGTCGCCGAACAGCGCTTTCACCGCTTCGCTGGTGTGGCGCTCGACATACGCGAACAGCACCGCGTCGGCACCGACCACGGCGGTGAAGAAGTGCCCTTTCTTGCACGCGAGCGACTTGCCGTCCTTGGCCTTGGTTGGCTGGATTAGCGCGCCGGTCGCGTCGGTCGAGATCATCTGACCGTTGGCGATCGCGTCGCGCCACATGGCGGCGACGATCGTCGCGCCGAGCGTGTTGCCGGCGTGCTCGACGTAGCGGCTCATCAGCCCACGATCGAGGCGCATGCCTTGGTCCAGTAGATCGCGCTCGAGCCGGTAGTGCGGGACGCCGAGCGCGAACTTCGATGTGAGGATGTGCGCGACCGTCGACGTGTGCAGCAGTGCCTTGGGGAACAGCGTCTCCGGCGACTGCGTCGGGACCACGGTCGCAACGCAGTCGTCGACGACCTCGTACTGCGCGACGCGCTTGACGACGACGAAGAAGCCGCCGCGACGGAAGGCAAGCTGAGCCGAGTCTTCGAAGCGGATCAGCCGTGCGCCGCGGGCTTCGAGTGCCGAGTCGCGGATCTCCACGGGGACGCGCGGAAGATTGCTCGCGAACAGATTGCGGCGACCGTGCGGCCGCGGCTTGCCAGTGCCTTCTTCCGGCTCGGCCTTGGGTGCCGCGTCCTGCGCTTTCTCGACCGACGCGTCGAGGTCGGCTTGCAGCGTCGCCTCGGCCGCGAGCAGGTTGCCGAGTGCGAGTTGCAACTCGCTCGTCCGGCCGCGCTCGGTCTTACTGCCGAATAGCCGCCGCTTTAGCAGCGCGTTTTCGTGCGCGAGCTCGGTCAGGCTGTCTTCGAGCGCGGCCACCTTCGCTGCCATTTCGGCGCGCTCCGCTTGGAGGCCGGCGATGGTCGCTGCCATCAGCTCCGGCGACATCGCGATCGACTGCTCGCTCGACGACACCTATTTGCTCTTACGCGTCGCGATCTCGCAGTGCAAGCGCGAATTGCACTCTTGATCAGTGATGCCGTGGCGTACGCGGTGGGCGCGGCGTCAGCGCCACGCCTTTATGGATCGCGTCGAACA
Organism: Kofleriaceae bacterium; assembly: GCA_025357755.1. Classification (GTDB taxonomy): domain Bacteria; phylum Myxococcota_A; class Polyangia; order Haliangiales; family Haliangiaceae; genus JABFXX01. The sequence continues at coordinate 17,690 of JANXOP010000378.1, forward strand.
TCGCGTCGCTGATCTGCAGATGCTGCTCGCCGGGCGTCGTTGCGCGCGGCAGCTCGAAGCGGCCCGCGTCCAGCTTCTTGTGGATCACGATCGTCCCGGTGCCATCCCACGTCAGCACCTTCATCGTGTGCCCACGCTTGCCCACAAACGCGAACAGCGCGCGCGATCGCGGCTCCGTCCGCATCTTTTCGCGGACGAGCGCGCCGAGCCGCTCCGCGCCGAACCGCATGTCGACTGGCTCGAGCGCGAGGAAGATCGGGATGCCGTGCGCGATCACGACTCGCTCCCCAGCGCGTCGACTACCTCGCGCAGTAGACGCGCGTCGAAGCCTGCGCGCACCTCGATCTCTGCCGCGCCGACGCGGACCAGGATCGTCGAGCGCAGCTCGCGCTCGGCTACGACCTCGACGAAGGTCGGTAGCGGCGCAGACAGCGCTCTTGCCGCTACGACTCGCATCCAGCGGTACGCCGTCGACACCGGCACGCCCAACCTCGCGGACGCGGTCGTCACCGTCTCGCCGCGCTGGACCGCTCGGATCAACTCACCTCGCTCGTCAGGATTTCGCATCCCAGCAGCCTCGGTGCCCGCTCCGGGCACCGCCACGTGGGGTCTACACAGCGCTTACGGTCCACTCGGCCTTGTCGCCGGCGCGCATCGCGAGCACGGTAATGCCGAAGCGCACGCGCACGCGCGCGTCCCGCAGCGTGGAGCCGAGCTCCGCGGTCTTGTCGCCGAGCCGGATCTCCGCGATCCCGTAGGCGACGCCGGGCTCGGGCTATGGAAGATCTACGCGAACGCAGCCGTGATGCTCGTCGACGTGAGCACCGGCCACTCGACGAGCGTGACCGCGATCATCGACATCGACATCGCGCCGCGCTGAGCGAGGCCCGCACAATGCCTTCGTCGCTTCACCTGTCCGAGCGCGAGGTCGTGACCGACTGAAGCGCCTTGACTCCGTTGAACCGAGGACGACGAGCGTCATGCCGACCGAGAGCGCTTCGTTCGCATCGGGGGTGCCCTGTCGCTGCTGTCGCTGGCGCAACGCACACGGAACCGCCAACGGGCATGGAGGTCCAATTGACGAAGGATAAAACATTGGCAGATACAGTTGGCTGCAGAATTCGGCTCATCCGGCTTTCAGGTGGCTCGTTGGATAGAGATCTAGGCGGCCGCAACGGAAGAGAACGACAGTGCGAAAGTTCTCGAAGTTGCGATATCCGAACGCTCGCTTCTTGAGCATCTGGACGACCGAGTTGATCGCTTCGCTGCCGGCATTGGTGATGCGGTGCTTGAAGTAGGTCAGCACATTCGGCAGATGGCGTTTCACCATCGCTGCGACCTTCTTGATTGGTGCGAGCTGCGAACGGACGGCCCAGCTGTACCAGCGCTGCCACCATCGCTCACCTGCCGCTCGCGATCGCTGCGACCACAACGCGCGAAGCGATTCCTTGAGCGCCCACGCTCGCGACGTTCGAAGATTGGATTCGCGAAGCTCGACAAACGCAACGCGCGCCGAGAGGTCATATCGATCGGCTGGCAAGCCCCCGCCGTAGAGCCAGAGGTGTTTCGAGCCGACGAGACGGTCGTCGCCATCGAGCCGCAGTTCCTTGTTCTCGCGTCGGCGCACCTGGTCGACCGCTGCGTTCATGTGCGCGACGATGTGAAAGCGCTCGAACACGATCTTTTCGTCTGCGTTTTCGATGAGCGCACGAAACACCAGGGCATACGGCTCCCACATGTCCATCGCGATCGACTCGACATCCGCGAGGTCGTTGAACGAGAACTTTCCGAGGCAGTGCATCAGGCTGTCCTTCGAGCGACCTTCTGCCAGATCGATGACGTGGCCATGCTCGAGATCGCAAAGCATCGTCGCGTAGCGTTGTCCTTTTGCGAGCGACTTCTCGTCCACACCGAGCTGCTTGGGTACTGTGTTCGGTCGTCGCATCAGGCCACGCGCCACAGCGCGCTCCATGATGTGGTGAGCCTCGTCCCAGCTCAACTTGAGGATGCTACCTGCGCCGCTGATGCTGGTCTCGAGCATCACGTCGATCGCGAAGCGCTCGAACAGTGCGGTGAATCGCGCCTTGGTCTCGGCCCACGACACACGAACTTGGCGAACACCGTGCTCCGGACAGTGCACGCGAGGGATGCGGGCATGGAGGAACGTTTGAAACCCGCAGCTATCGAGGTGCCGCCAGGCGCGCTCTTCATCGTGGTCGTGAAGTCCGGCGCTCTTCTCGCAGGTCGGGCACGTCCAGCTCTTCGGCTTGTCGTGCTTTGCCCACACGTCCACCCGCTGCTTCTTCACGTCGAGCTCGACGCGGTCGACGGTCCATGGCTTCTCGAGGCCCAGCAGCTGCCGGTACAAATCGGTGTCGCGCACGAGCCGAGCGTAGCGCTGTCTCAGGCCGCGAGTTGCACATCACGTCCTCCTCGGAGACTCACCCGTTTCCCGGAAGTCCCCAGAATTCAAGTCAATCTGGTTAGGGGCCGCGAGTGGGCGAGTCGATCGAGTGAGCGAAAAAAATGGATCGCTGCGGATCGACTCGGATGGCCGCGGCGTGATCTACGAGTGGGGTGGACGCGGAGAAGTCGGTTCGTG
>JANXOP010000007.1 GCA_025357755.1 Kofleriaceae bacterium
CAAGTTCTTGACGCCCTTCCCGACCTCCATGACCTCGCCCATGAACTCGTGGCCGAGGATGTCGCCCTTCTTCATGCCGGGCATGAAGGCATTGTAGAGGTGAAGATCCGAGCCGCAGATCGTGGTCGCCGTGACCTTCACGATCGCATCGCGCGCGTTGAGGATCCGGGGATCGGGCACCTGCTGGACCTCGACGTTTTGTTTTCCCATCCAGACATTCGCGCGCATTACAGGATCTCCTCGTGAGCATCGAGCTTCTTGTCGACAGTTGGCTTGGAGTTCGCGACGCCCATCGCGCCCTTGATCGCGGTGACCTTGGGAGGCACGAACAGCAAAGGCGCCATCTTCGCGCTCGACGACGGCTGAGCAGGATACGGCTTTGTATGCGCGCTCGCATCCGAGCGCAGCACTTCGCCTGTTTCCATCACCTGCTTGAAGCGGCGCATGTCACCCTTGATCTGCGGCGTCGCCAGGAAGCGCGCGAGCGCGGAGCTCGGCTCCGTGTCCCCGGCACCGAGCTGTAGTTCGACGCGCACTTCGGTCATGTCACGGCCTGGAGTGTGGTCGAATCGCACGGTGCCGCGTGTCTGCACGCGCGTTCCGGGCAAGGACTGCCACGCGATCCGTTTGCCCGGTTGGTCCTCCGTGATCTCGGCATTCCAGCTAACCGCGCCGAGTACGGGCACCCGCGCAGTCCACGTCGAGCTGCGCTCTCCGGTGACTTCGACGGACTCGAGATAGTCCATGAACTCGGGCAACCGCGAGAAATCGCGGAAGAAGTCGTAGACCTCGCCTCGAGGCCTGTTGATCGTGACTGTCGCGGTGACTGGACCGATGTGCGAGATCGCGCGCCTCGCGCGACGCGCGACCAGAATGCCTACGGCGGCCGCGCCACCGAAGCCTAGGGCAAGCGCAAGCCAGCGGCCGCGATTTTTTGGTGCGAACATATGCTCTCCTGTAAATCGTGCGGAAGTCAGACGACGAGCGGTCTAGGCCTGCGGAAGTGGCGCCGCTTTGGCGGTCTCGTTGGGCACGTTGCGCGACGGGTGGTTCGGGATTAGCTGCTCGAACATCTCGAGCACCTGATTGCCGAGTGCGGCGAGGTCGTCCTCAGACATCGACTTGCGGAGCATTGGAAACAGCTTGTCCTCTTCTTCTTCGTGCGCGTGGTGCGAGACGTCTTCCTTGAGGACGTTGCACTTCGCGTCGAACTCTGGGCTATCGACGGACAAGGTCAGCATGTCGGCGAGCGTGCGCTTGATCTGCAGGTGCTCCTCGACCGACTCGTGCAGCATGTCGTCGGTCTTTTTCGACATCACCGATGGATAGAAGATCTTCTCTTCGACGGTCGCGTGCGCCGCGAGCTTGTCGGCGAGCTCTTGAAACGCCGCGCCTTTGTCGCCGCGGCCCTTTTCGATCTTCTCGAACAAAGCGTCGACCTCGGCGTGCTGCGACGTCAGAAGATCGAGGACGTTGATAGTCTTGGATGCGGAAGAATTGGTTTTGGCGGTGCCCATTCTGAGACGTAGTGCACTTCGCGCGCCAAACGGTAGCACTGCGATCGGATGGCTGCGACGTCACCATGAGCACTCACAACAAATTTGCAGTCGTCACAGTCGCGTCATCTGGCATCGGCGATCACGAATACGATATCTTGATCTGCGCCGAGGACGCCGGTCTCGAGCGCGCCGTCGACGAGCTCATCTTCTGAATACCAAGGTCGGCCAGGCGAAGGAGGACGATCCGGCACTCGTGGCGAAGGGCTTCGAGGCGATGGTCGCCGGCAAAGACTCCGTGCTCGGGGGATCCTTCAATAGCCTCGGTTGATGTTCACCCTCATTTCGTGCGGATCCGCCCGCCGTTGAACATCCACTTGTTCTGGGCGCTAACCGTGCATAAGCTCGCTGAGTGGCTCTAACCATCTTGCACAGCGGGCAAACGGGCGTCGAGCGTGGTGCGGATCGGGCGGCCCGCGCCGTCGGGTTCCCAGTCGAGGGCTTCTGCACGTACGAGCGTCGAGACGAGCTCGGCGTCCTCCCAGTCGAGATCACCCGCGACCTCGTCGCATGCACCCAACGCGGCGCTCGCTCCGCGTGGCGCGCGACCCTCGAGACCGCGAGCGTGCTCGTGATCGCGGTCCCGGATGCCGCCCATCCGAACACGTATACCGGGATCGAAGCGCTGCGCCGTTCGGCGCGCACCGTCGGCGTGCCCCACTGGCTCGTCGATCCGAAGAGCGACCTGGATCAGGTCGGTGAGCGGCTGCGCAAGTTCGAGCTCGAGATCGATCCCGCAAAGCCCTTGAAGGTGATGGTCACGGGGCCGCGCTACACCCGATGGCGTGAAGGCGAGCGGCTCGGCTGGCGCGTGGTCGCGCAGCTGTCGCTCACGGTCGCGAGCGCACCGCGCAAGCACCGCATCCTCGTGGTCGACGATCACAAGGACACCGCCGAGACCGCGTGCACGTTGCTCCGCACGATGGGTCACGAGTGCGCCGCGGCGACGACTGGCGAGCAGGCGCTCGAGATCGCGAGCGAGCTGGACCCTGACGTCGCGTTCCTCGATATCGGGCTACCGGATCTCAGCGGCTACGAGGTCGCGCGTCGGTTACGCGCAACTCGCACGCGACCGATGTTCCTGGCCGCGATCACCGGCTGGTCCGAGGCCCTCGATGCCAAGCGCGCGCTCGACGCGGGCTTCGATCGCCACGTGGTCAAGCCGGCGACCGGCGCGATCATTCGCGAGTTACTCGAGCAAGCGAGCACCGCCCTGCCGTTCATCAACGCTGCTTAGGCGAGGAAGCGACCAGCGGCGACCGCGTCGGCGGTCGCCATCTTGAACGTGCTGATGAACGTCGTGAAGCGATCGACGTCGAGCGCGCTCAGCTTCTCGGTCGTGAAGATGATAGCGATCGCGATCTCGCCGGTGACGTACGAGCCGCCCATGCCGAACACGCTGCGGATCTGATGCTTGACCACGAACTCGCGTGAGGCGATCACGTGGCGCTGCTGATCGTCGAGCGTCGAGGCGGCATCGTCCACGAAGAAGCGCGCATTGAGCCCGCCCGCCATCGGGCGGAGCTGGATCGGTCCGCCGTGCTCGCGCTGCGACGGATCGAGGTCGAGCGCACGTAAGAGTCCCTCGATCATCGGCGCGTTCGCGATGAAGTTGCGATCGAGCAACGGAATCGCGCGGTGCCCCGCCGAGCGGGTGCGGTCATTCCACCCCGGCTCCGTGCCGGCGGTGCCGACGAGACACAACACGGGCGTCTCGCGATCGACGGCGCCCGGATGACCGATCGAAGTCGCGAGGTTACGCGCCCACGCCTGTTCTGGTTCGGGCAGCCGATGTAGCGGCATCAGCAGGAACATCCGCGCGAGCGCGACCGAATCGAACGTACGCTTCATGGTCGCCGTGAACGTGGCGGCCGCGTGATCTACGGTGGGAGCGGTCGTGATCTGCTTGGTGATGCTGTCGCGCAGGCGCTCGATCTCGACCCACGGAGTTTCGCGAAATGACGCCACGCCTTGACCGTACTCGAAACTGGAGGCAGACGGCTACGCCAAGAAGCCGTGGCGCATCGTTTGCAGATGCTCGAGCGATGGAACGCCGCGACCTCGTCGTGATCGGCACCTCCGCCGGGGGCGTGGACGCGTTACCCAAGATCCTCGCACCCCTACCCACGTCATTCCCGTGCGCGATCTTGATCGTCCAGCACATGGCGGAACAAGCCGATCCGCTGTTGGTCTCGATCCTCCAGCGCAGCTCGCAGCTCCGCGTGGCGTGGGCGGGTCAAGGAGATCGGTTGGAACCGGGTCAGGTGCTGGTCGCGCCGCCCGGGACGCACATGACGCTCCTCGACGATCACGTCCAGCTCCGCGCCGGGCCGCGTGAGAGGCACGTACGACCATCGATCGATCGGCTCTTCAACTCGGTCGCGGAGCGTCGCGGCGCGCGCGCGATCGGCGTGATCTTGACGGGGATGCTCGACGATGGGGGCGCCGGGCTCGCGGCGATCCAGGCCGCAGGCGGCTACACGATCGTTCAAGATCCGCTCGACGCCGCGTATCCGGAGATGCCGACGCACGCCCTCCAAGCGATGACCCCGGATCGCGTGCTCGCGATCGAGGCGATCAGCGCCGCTCTGGTCACCCTCGTCAGTGACGGACCAGCGGAAGCTCGACGGTGAACGTGCTGCCCTTGTTGGCGCCCTCGCTCGCGACGGCGACGCTGCCACCGTGCATCTCGACGAGCCGACGCACGACGTTGAGGCCGATGCCCAGGCCGCCCCGCGAACGGCCATCGGGGTGCCGGCTCTGCACGAACAGCTCGAAGATCAACGGCAGCATGTCGCTCGCGATGCCGCTGCCGGTATCGGTCACCTTGACGATCGCGCGCCGCCGTCTCGGATCGAGAGCAGCGCTGATCTCGATCCGGCCGGTCGCCGGCGTGAACTTCGCCGCATTGGACAGGAGGTTCGTGAACACCTGGACCAGCCGGCCGGTATCGCCGTCGACACGCATCGGCTCGTTCGGTAGCGAGAGGTGGACGGCCGGTGCATCCGGCCGCCGCACGACATCGGTAGCTCGCTCGATCACGTCGGCGAGCTCGATCGGCGCGAGCTCGAGGTTGAGCTTGCCGTGCGTGATGCGCGATAGATCGAGCAGCTCGTCGACCAGCCGGGTCAGCAGCGCGACCTGGTTGTCGATCACGGTGAGGTTCTTCGCGCGCTGCTCGCGATCGTGATCCGTGACGCGCGCGACTTCGAGCGCGAGCTTGAGCGGTCCGAGCGGATTGCGGAGCTCGTGCGACAGCGTCGCGAGGAACTCGTCCTTGCGTAGATCCGCCTCGCGTAGCGTGATCTCGGCCTGCTTGCGCTCGGTGATATCGAAGCCGACGACCGTGACACCGTTCGCACCCGGCTCGACCCCGAGCTCGAACATCCGACCGCTGTAGCCGGCCACCGCGAGCTCGATGCGTTCCGCGCTCCGTCGCACACTCGTGCGGCGGACGGTTTCGGTCAGCAGCAGTGCATCGTGCGGGGCCAGCAGATCGGTCAGGCGCAGCTTGGACGCAGGGACTTCACGCCCCATAACGTAGGCCCAGGTCAACGCGCTCTCCAGATCGAAGCTGAACACCACGATCGGCGCGGTGTGCAGGGCCACGCGCAGGCGCTCCTCGATCTGTTCGAGCGCATTCTCGCTGCGCTCGCGTGCCGCGACCGCGTCGCGCAGATCGCTGACATCGATCAGCGTGATCACCACGCCATCGATCCGGTTGTCGATCGAGCGATACGGCAGCCAGCGAACCAGGAACGAGCGGCCATCGCGTGCCGGGATACGCTTCTCGATCGTGCGCAGCGATTGCAGTGCGGTCTGCGCACTCTCGACCAGATCGAAGTCGCCGAAGCGATGCGTGACGTGCGCGAGCGGTCGACCGAGATCGGAGGGGATGATGTTGAAGACATCCTGGATCCGCGGCGTGAACCGCTTGATGTCGAGGTTGCGGTCGAGAAAGATCACACCGATCTCCGTCGACGTCATGAGGTTTTGCAGATCGGAGTTCGCGTGGCTGACCTCGTCGACCTTGAGCTTGAGCTCGTGGTTGAGCGTGGTCAGCTCCTCGTTGACCGACTGGAGCTCCTCTTTGCTGGTCTCGAGCTCCTCGGTCGCAGAGCGCAGCTCTTCGTTGATCGCCTGGAGCTCTTCGTTCGAGGCCTTGAGCTCCTCCAGCGAGGTCTCGTATTGTTCGACCGTCGTGCGGAGATGATCGCGCGTGCGGTGGAGCTCGTCCTCCATCTCGCGCACGATCGGCTCGATCACCGCTCCGGCTGGCACCGGTTGCGGGACCGCGAGATCCGTGACCTCGTCGAACAAGATCAGCATGGCACCGCGACCGAGCTCGGGCAAGTCGACCTGGCGAACCCGTAGCTCGACGGCCTTCACGACGCCGTGATCCTCGAAGCGTACGGTGCGACGCTCGCTGCCATGCTGACGCGCGGCGTAGATCGCGGTGCGCAGCTCGAGCTGGAGGCCCGGGTGAGCGAGCCGCAGGATCTGGCGCGTCGGCTCGCCGCCTGCGATCTGGAGGTAGCGGCCCGCGTGCTCGCTGAGATGTACGAGATCGAGGTCCGCATTGATCAGCGCGCTCGGCGGCGCGTAGTTCTCGACGATCCTGTAGTGCAGCTCGCCGAGCGAAGGCGAGCGCTCCGGGGGCGTGTAGGAGGAGGTCGTGGCCAGTGGCGGCGTCCAGCGCGGCGTCGAGATCATATCGAGCGACGTCGCCGGCGCGAGCCGGCGCGCGAACAGCCGGCACTTCGGCTCGAGGACCTCGAACGTCGCGGTATCTGCTGACTCCGAAGAGCCGAGCAGCAGCACGCCCTCGGGGCGCAGGCCAAAGTGGAACATCGAGAGCACGCGAACCTGGGCATCGCGGTTGAGATAGATGAGGAGGTTGCGACAGCTGACCAGATCGAGCCGCGAGAACGGCGGATCGCGGAGCACGTTGTGCGGCGAGAACAGCACGAGCTCGCGTAGCTCCTTGACCACGCGATACTGGTTGTTCTCGCGCATGAAGAAGCGCTGCAGCCGCTCGGCCGAGAGGTCGGCGGAGATCGCATCGGGATAGCAGCCGACCCGCGCCTCGACGAGCGCGCGCTCGTCGATATCGGTCGCGAAGATCTGGATCGCGGGCGGCGCGCGCAGGGTCTGCGCGTGTTCGATCATCAGCATGCCGAGCGTGTACGCCTCTTCGCCGGTCGCACACCCGGCGACCCACACGCGCACCTGATCCTGCGGGCCTTTGTTCGCGAACATCTTCGGGATCAGATCGTTCGCGAGCGCCGCGAACGTATCCGGATCGCGAAAGAAGTTCGTGACACTGATCAGGAGATCGCGCATCAAGGGGCCGAGCTCGGCCGGATGCTCGCGCAGATGGCGGTGATACGCGTCGAGCGTCAGACATCCGGTGACTTGCATGCGCCGCGCGATGCGGCGGAACAGCGTCGCGCGCTTGTACAAGCTGAAGTCGTTGCCCGAGCGCACGCGCACGAGCGAGAGGATGTCGCGCAGCGTGTCGGTACGCGCTTCGAGATCGCGGCGCGGCTCGGTGTCGTCGAAAGCCGTGTCGGTGAGCGGCAACCCGCTCGTGATGTGCTTGGCGATCTCCTCGAGCGGCAACACGAAATCGACGAGACCCGATTCGATCGTCGCGTTCGGGAGCTGTGCGTGCTCGCCCTCGAGCAGCTGCGCGATCGTGAGGCCGCCCGCTTCCTTGATCCGCTCGAGCCCGAGCGAACCGTCGACCCCGGTTCCGGCGAGCACCACGCCGGTGGCGTCGTTGCCCCAGCTGTCCGCCACGGTCCTGAACAAGGCATCGAGCGGCGCGCGATCGACGCCTCCGACGACAGCATCGTCGTCTTCGATGACGACGCGACGGTCGCGAGGCGCCAAGAAGATCCGGCCTGGCGCGAGCGTCGCGCGCTCGACCAGATCGGTGACGGGAATCTTGACCGCGGCGCGCAGCTCGTTCGCCTCGAGCGCCGGACACCAGATGATGATCGCGAGGTTGCCTTGCCGCGACAGCGCAGCGGCCAGCTCCAGCACCGCGCCGGCGACCGTGCCACCGACGACGACCAGCTGAAACGTAGAGGGGCTGCGTGGCAAGGACCGAGCATCACACGGGGCCGCGCGAAACGCGACCGCTGGCTCGGCACCCGCGGTGCGAGCCTCAGCGATCTGCGACGCGGTCGGAGCTGGAGCCGCGAGGCACGGCGAGCTGAAAGCAGGTGTCGAGGTCGGGCTCGAGGCCGAGTAGCTCGCCCCAGTGCTCGCCGCGCGCGAGGCCGTGTGCGAACGCGTCTCTCACGCCCGCCCGTGCGACCGACTTCTCCAGCTTTACGAGCGCCGGCAACTCCGCCGTCCACTTCAGGACGCCCGCGATCCAGGCGAGGTCCTTGACGAGACCGCGCTGGACGAGCAGCTTGGGGCGCGCGAGCCACGTCTTGACATACGCCTCGACGAGCTCGCGGTGCTCGCCGCGGGCGAGCTTTGCCACCCGTGGTCGATGATCGCCGGGTACGAACTCCCGGTGGTGCACGAATGCAGTGAGCGCGGTCTTCGCGAGCGAGGCGTCCCGTGTCACGTCGGCGATCAGCGCGAGCTCGTCAAGGGCGTGCGCTCGCCCGTCGATCTGCGCGCGCACCCAGTAGGGCTTGCAGAAGACGTACTTCGCGGCCACCAGCCGCGCCACGCCGGCCGTGGCCTCGGGCACGCGACCGAGGGCGGCGAGGTAGACGTAGTTTTTTGCCAGCGCGTCTTCGTGTGCGGTCGCCCACTCGCGGGCCTTCGCCGGCGCATGCGCGGCGAGGATCGCGAGCGCACGCGCACCGGCAAGGCTGCTTCGATCCGCGGCAAAGGTGATCAGATCGCCGCGGATGATCTCTCTCGCGATAGCGACCGCGTCGGCGGGCGCGATCCGCGCGAGATCGTGGAGCAGACAGGGCAGCAAAGCGTCACCGAGGAGCTCCGGGAACGCGGTGATCAGCACCGCGTAGTCCGCGATCCGCCCCGCGCGTGCGAGGCTCTGGTAGAGCAGCGATGCGAGCGCGTGGTCGTGCTGGATCACGTTCGCGCGCGCGAGCAGTGCATCCCGCGCGACCTCCGATCCCTCCGCGGCCAGCATGGCGATCGCGGGCGCGACGGTCTCGACGCGATCGTCACGAAACGGCTTGGTACCGAGAGCCTTGACCACGTCCGCGCGTCCGCCGAGCCCGGCGATCAGCGCGAGTAGCTCTTGGTTGCCCGCGTGCTGCTTGCGCACCACCGCGTAGGCCGCATTCGCCTTCGCCACGGCTCCGAGTCGCCACCACGCGGGTACGAGCCCCGTTGCGGCGAGCGCATCTCGATCGGTCGCGGGTGCGTTGCGCTCCGCGACCGCGAGGAAGGTGCGGGCCGAGGGCTCGTTCTTCGCCACTACGCGCATCACGGCGAGCTGTCCGGCGGCCCACGTGCGCCACCCAGGATCAGCGGGTAGGTGGTCGATCCAAACCAGCAAGAGCTCGTCGGTCGTGGACGGCCCCCACTCGAGCACCGCGCGCGCGGCGTCGCTTGTCCGGCCCGCCTCGACGAGCCGGCGCAGCACCGAGTCCTGGAACACGTCGAGGTCGGTGCCGGTGGCGCGCGGCCCGGCCTTCGGCGTGACCTCTTTTTTCGGCTTCACCGGGCCGTGACGGTCCAGAGACAGCGCGACGTCGTCCTCGGCGCCCTTCGTCCAGCCATCCGCCGCGCCCCGGATCTCGACATCGAAGTACGGCAGCTTGTCGTGATCCGCGCGGGTGCGCTTCTTCTTGCGAAGCACGGCGGTCATGATCGCGATCGTCTCGGGGCACTCTTCGAACGGCGCCCCGCCTACGTCGATCAACGTGCCGGTCGCACCCGATGGCAGGTGGCCGCTCTCCGTCAGCTCGGTGACGACCCCTTGAACGGCCTCTGGAGACGCGTCGAAGAACTCGATCACGTCGGGATCGAGTGTCCAAAAACGCAGCTTGATGGCGCGCTTGGTCGCCGACAGTACGTGATAGCGATGAGTCTCCACGGAACCTCTGAGCTGACGGAATGTTGCGCGCACCGGGGCGGCGCTTCGAGGGGGATGCCGGTCATGTAGCGAAGTCGCACCGATCGACGGATGAAGGCGACTGCGGTTGGCAACCAGTCGTCACTCCAAGAACCCAGCAGCCATCGCTGACCCGGTTCATCGCGGCGTTTCTGCGCAGATTCTATCGCGTAGGCGCAGCTGCTTGACTGTCCAGCCTGGAAGCATCTGACCCCAGGTCGTTGCATGCTCCTCGTCATGTTCAAATGCGTGACGCTCACGGTTCTTTTGGCCGCCACGCCGGTCGTGGCTGAACCCGAATTGACCCGAATCGACAAGGTCGTCGCGACGAAGTGCTCGACGGATGGCGGAGCGATGAATTGTCCTTCCGGTGTGAAGTACATGGGCGAACTGATCCAGAAGTGGGGCTACGCCCAGCTACTCGAGAAGCCTCAGGCGTGTCCCGGCGCGAAGCCAGGACCGATGACCTTTGGACTCGGGTACGAGTACAACGACGGTCAGATTTACATCGCCGACGAGTCGAAGCTCCCAGGCTGCGTGAAATCGCTCGCGACGAAGCTCGGTGCGAAGTGGCTCGAGATCTACAAGTTCATCCAGCCGCTCGATCCCTCGGTCGATGTTCGCAACACGTACAAGATCACAGTCATGATCAGGAAGTGAGCCGCGACGGACCACATCGACGAGCCGTTCGAGCTCGAGAAACTCGGGAGATCATCAGCCTCTCGGCTGAATCTATTCGGTAGCGCGTGCGTGCTGCGATGTTACGCACGCGGCGTGCCTACACCCCCGGACGCATACGACGACCATGACCCCGAGTCCGTCGTTTTGCACCACGCCGACGGTCGACGTTGGATCGGTCGCCACGAGAAATCGCGCACGCTGCTCCAGCTACGGTTCCCAGACAATCCGGACGTACTCAAACGCACCGTTTCCGACGGTGATCGGAGGTGGGACGCGCTCCTCGAAGAGCTTCGACTCGACGGATTTGTGCCAACGCCCGAACCGGCGGCCACGCTCGAGCGCTGGCTGAGCTCGTGGCACGACCGCGCGCCGAGCTTCGACGCGACGGCTCTGTACGAAGAGGTTCGGCGGGATCCCGACGCGCTCTCCTGGACACAGCTCGTGCTCGACCTTCGCGAGCCGTTGCGCCGCGTCACGGCGACCTCTTACGAAGTGATGCGTTCCGACGAATGGAACGCAGCGGGCCCCGCTCGGGCTGCGCTCGAACGAGACTTCGATCGCGCGTGGAAGGTGCTCATCCTCGGCCTGCGCTCGGCCTCGTCAACAGCGGTGACGAGGCTCGACGAGATGATCGCGCTCCGTGGTGGCGAGGAGGTCGTGCCTGCGCTGGTTGCGATGATCGGCGAACCCGCGAGTCGACAGCCGTATCGCTCGATTGCCGTGCATACGCTGCCGCGCTACCTCGATCGCTTCGAGCTGCCACTGCGTTCCGAGCACTTCGCAACGCGACTCGGTGCGATCATCCCATTGGCCTACGCGTGTCACCTCCCGCCCGTCGAGCAGTTCCTGTTCAGTCACCTGCCTGCCGTGCTCACCGAAACCGAGATCGAGAATCTTGCCTTCGCAGCCATACGGACGCGCAACCCGATCCACCGAGCACGTCTCGAACGCTGGGAACAAGAAGCGACGAGCAAATACCTGCGCGATGCGATGCGTCGCTGCCTGACGTCACTCACGTCGCCGAGCTCCTGATTCCTCTCGTCATGCGAGTCCGGACCGCGCTTCTCGTGTAACGCCGCGGGCGCTCGCGAGACAGCGGTCCATGCACTTCAAACGTGGATCGATCCTCCTCGCGTTCTCCCTCGCAGCCTGCGGCGGCAAGGCCAAGGAACCCGACAGCAGGGCCGTGGAGCACGCCGGCTCCGGCGCGATGAGTGGGGACATGGCCATGCAGATGAAGATGGGCATGGCCGCCCCCTCGGCGGACTCGCAAACGCTGCTCGCGAAGGTGAGCAGCTACGCGACGTGGCCGAAGTTCGCCGAGAACTCGGAGCCAAAGGCCTCCAGAGCGCACATGAACATGTACGTCGTCACGTTTCACAACGACGTCGTGACGGCCGCGATCGCCGCGCACACCCTGCCCCTCCCCGACGGCGCGGTGATCGTCAAGCAGAACAAGATGAAGGCCGACGCACCGCCACAGACCCTCACCATCATGAGCAAGCAGGGCGGCAAGTGGTTCTGGCTCGATGCGACGCCTGACGGCAAGGTCGTGACGATCAACGACATGCCACAGGAAGGGTTCGGCGCGCCGATGTGCACGAAGTGCCACGACGATGCGTCGAACAACGACTACGTCTTCACGCACAGCTTCGCGAAGTAGTCCGCATTCGCTTGGTGGAGACCTCGAGACAACGTCACGTCGTCTCTGGTTTCTTCCTCGCGTCGGCGAGCTGCGCGTCGTTCCACGCGGCGAATCGCTCGCGCAGCTCGTCGCGAACGTCCGTGGGCATCGGCTCGTCCGGCAGCTTTCCGAGGCTACCGATCGTCGCCTTCATCTGACGCAAGTACGCGCGGCAGTGCTTGCACATGCCGACGTGCATCTGGAACCGCATGCGGTCCGCGAAGCGCATCCGACCCTCGAGGTAGTCCGTGACGATCTCGGTGATTTCTTGGCAGCTCAGCATTACTTGGTCGCGAAGTGCGCCTCCAGCCGGCTCCGGAGCCGGGACCGCGCACGATGAAGGAGGACCCGTTGATGGGTCTCGTTGATCACGAGAACGTTACAGACTTCTTCGGCCGTCCAGCCGAGAGTATCGCGCAGGACCACGATCACCCGTTGTCTTTCGGGCAGCCGGCGGAGCTCGACTTCCAGCAGCGCCATCGCCTGATGATTGCCGAGCAATCTCTCGGGCGTCTCGTCCTCCCACCGCATGGGCGGAGCGCGCCACTTACCGTTCGCGTTGAAGCGCGCGACCTCGACGACCGCGAGCTCGTCGGGGTCCTCGTCGCCATCGCCCATCGCCGAGAACGGCGTGGATCGCGCTTCGCGGACACCCTTGGTCTTCGCGCGGTTCACGAGGATCCGGGAGATCCAGGTACCCAGCGCGGAGCGTTCCTCGAACGACGCGAGGCCGTCGAGCACCGCGACCCAGGTGTCTTGCACGACCTCGTCCGCAGACGCGTCCGTCGACACGAAGATCCGCGCGAGACGCCTGAGCCGTCCGTGGTACTTCTCGACCAGCGCATCGAAGGCGTCGGCATCCCCCGCGCGGAGTCTCGCGAGGAGCTGCGTATCGTCCGAGCTCGCCATACCTCTCGCGGACGTCACCCTAGGCGGCTGCCCCTGCGCCGTCCAGTCGGGATCCGCGCAGAAGGTCGCGCGGGACAAAACGTCCGCCCGCGAAGCCCGCAGGATCGGGGAGCCGAACATGCCTGGTTGTCCGCGTGCCCGGCGATTCGTTACACGTCATTTTCACCGTGTAACGAATCGCCGGCTGGCGAGACGACTACGGATGTCGCAGCCGTGCGTCCGAAGAATCGTAGGGCAAGCTATCGGGATGTCCCCCGCAGCGCATATCAGGAGAGCTCGCTGATGCCGGCCATACGAGCTCGACTCCCGACCGCAGAGCGCCAAGCCACCGACTTCGGGCGCACCCTCGCGGAGCAGGGCGTGACCCTGCGAAGGGCGCGGACGACCACGCTCCAGATCAACGTGGGCAAGGTGTGCAATCAGGCGTGTCACCACTGCCACGTCGAGGCCGGGCCGCAGCGCACCGAGACGATGTCGCGCGCCATCGCCGAGCGAGTGGTCGCGCTGCTCGCAGCGAGCCCCGCAGTCACGACGCTCGATATCACTGGCGGTGCTCCCGAGCTGAACCCGGAGTTCCGCTGGCTCGTCGACCAGGCGCGCGCGCTCGGCCGCCACGTGATCGATCGGTGCAACCTCACGATCCTCTTCGAGCCGGCGATGGCGGATCTCGCAGCATTCCTCGCCGATCGCGAGGTCGAGGTGATCGCGAGCCTGCCCTGCTACAGCGAGGGCAACGTCGACGAGCAACGCGGCCACGGCGTGTTCGACAAGAGTATCGCGGCCCTCCGGCAGCTCAACGCCCTTGGCTATGGCACGGGCACGCGCACGCTGAACCTCGTCTACAACCCCAACGGCGCGTTCCTGCCACCGGCGCAGGCCGCGCTCGAGGCGACGTACAAGGACGAGCTCGCCCGCAACTTCGGCGTCACGTTCGACCACCTGTTCACCATCACGAACCTACCGATCGCGCGCTACGCCGATTATCTCGACGCGCGAGGCAAGTACGACGCGTACATGAGCCTGCTCGTCTCGCACCTCAACCTCGCGACCGTGCCCGGCCTCATGTGCCGCTCGCTCGTCAGCATCGGTTGGGACGGCCAGGTCTACGACTGCGACTTCAACCAGATGCTCGATCTCCCCCTCGCCGCCGCGCGCACGATCTTCGAGCTCGATTCGCTCGAGCTCGACGACCAGCCGATCGCCACGGGCTCGCACTGCTTCGGTTGTACCGCGGGCAGCGGCTCGAGCTGCGGTGGGAGCCTGACGTGAGCGCGCCCGCGATCGGCGTGCTCGGCGGCAGCGGGTTCTACGATCTGCCCGGCGTGACCGAGCTCGAGACGATCGAGGTCGAGACGCCCTTCGGTCGGCCGTCCGACGCGCTGACGATCGGGCAGCTGGCAGGCCGTCGCGTCGTCTTTCTGCCGCGCCACGGCCGCGGGCACCGCCTGTCGCCGACCGAGGTCAACACGCGTGCGAACCTCCACGCGCTCAAGCAGCTCGGCGCGACCCACGTGGTCTCGGTGTCCGCGGTCGGCTCGCTCCGCGAGGCGATCGCACCGGGCGATATCGTGATCCCGCGGCAGTTCATCGATCGCACGGTCGCCCGGCCGGCCACGTTCTTCGGCGACGGCGTCGTCGCGCACGTCAGCCTCGCGGATCCGGTCTGCATGCGGCTCGGCGACGTGCTGGTGGGTGCGGCGCGGAGCCAGGCCGAGCGCGTCCACGCCGCCGCGACCTACGTGTGCATCGAGGGCCCGCAGTTCGGCACCCGCGCGGAGTCGGAGATGATGCGAGCGTGGGGTGGCGATGTGGTCGGCATGACGAATCTCCCCGAGGCCCGCCTCGCGCGCGAGGCCGAGCTCTGTTACGCGACGCTCGCCCTGCCCTCGGACTACGACTGCTGGCGCCCACGCGAAGAGGTCACTGTGACCGACGCGCTCGCCGTGCTACGCGCAAATGTCGCGACCGCGCAGCGGATCCTCTCGGGTGCCCTCGCAGCGCTCGATCCGGCCACGCCTTGCAGCTGCCAGCGTAGCCTCGATCACGCGCTCGTCACGCCGGCCGCCGCGATCGGCCCCGCCGCGCGCGAGCGTCTCGCCCTCTTACTCGCGCGGCGACTCGGCGCGGCCCACTGATAGGATCTCGACCATGTCGACCCTCGAGAGCGTCCAGCACTACTACGGCAAGGTCCTCACCTCGACGAAGGATCTCCAGACGAGCGCGTGTTGTACCGCCGAGGCGATGCCCGCGCATTTGCGCCCGCTGCTCGCCGACATCCACGAAGAGGTGCAAGCCAAGTTCTACGGATGCGGCTCGCCGATTCCGAGCGAGCTCGAAGGCTGCACGGTGCTCGACCTCGGCTCTGGTTCGGGACGCGATTGCTATCTTCTATCGCGCCTCGTCGGCGAGCATGGCCGCGTCATCGGCGTCGACATGACGGCCGAGCAACTCGTCGTCGCGCGTCGTCACGTCGACTGGCACACGGCGCGCTACGGTTACGCCAAGCCAAACATCGAGTTCAAGCAGGGCTACATCGAAGATCTCGAAGGCGCCGGGATCGCGAGCGGTTCGATCGACGTGGTGGTCTCCAACTGCGTCATCAACCTCTCGCCCGACAAGGGCCGCGTGTTCTCGGAGATCCTGCGCGTGCTGCGGCCAGGCGGAGAGCTGTTGTTCTCGGACGTGTTCGCGGATCGTCGGCTACCCGCAACGCTCCAGCAAGATCCGGTGCTGCTCGGCGAGTGCCTCGGCGGCGCGCTCTACGGCGAGGACTTCCGCCGGTTGCTCCTCGACCGCGGTTGCCGCGACTTCCGGATCGTCGCGAGCACACCGCTCGTGCTCGGCAACATCGAGATCGAGCGGAAGGTCGGCATGATCGCCTTCACGTCGCGGACGGTGCGAGCGTTCAAGCTCGATCTCGAGGATCGCTGCGAGGACTACGGGCAGGTCGCCTACTACCAGGGCACGGTCCCCGAGGCGCCGCACGGCTTCACGCTCGACGACCACCATCACTTCAGGACGGGCATGCCGCACCTGGTGTGCAGCAACACGGCGGCGATGCTCGCGAGCACGCGCTACGCGAAGCACTTCGAGATCGCGGGCAACACCTCGACCCACTACGGGCTGTTCGACTGCGCACCGCCCGTCGCGAGCGCGCCCGCGAGCAAGGCTTGCTGTTGACCGATGCTCCACCGGCCGAAGACGAGCTCGACCGCGCGCTCGTCGCGGCGGTCCGTCCGGCGATGTGGACGAACCCGCCCCCGGCCGGTCGCTACAACCTTGTCGTGATCGGCGGCGGCACCGCCGGGCTCGTCTCCGCGGTGGGGGCCGCCTCACTCGGAGCCCGCGTCGCGCTGATCGAGCGCCACTGGCTCGGCGGTGACTGCCTCAACTACGGTTGTATCCCCTCCAAGGCGTTGATCCGCGCGGGCCGTGCCGCCTACGACGTGCGCACTGCGGAGGAGCTCGGCGTCGAGGCGGGGGAGCCACGCGTCGACTTCCCCGGCGTGATGGAGCGCATGCGGCGGCTCCGCGCACAGATCGCGCCGCACGATTCCGCGGAGCGCCTCGCGGGTCTCGGAATCGATGTCTACTTCGGGTCGGCACGGTTCGTCGCCCGCGATGCGATCGAGGTTGCCGGTGCGCGGCTCCGGTTCGCGCGCGCGATCATCGCGAGCGGCGCACGCGCTGCGATTCCACCGGTGCCCGGGCTCGCCGAGCTGAAACCGTTGACCAACGAGACCGTCTTCTCGCTGACGCAACTGCCGCGTCGACTCCTCGTCATCGGCGGTGGACCGCTCGGCTGCGAGCTCGCGCAAACCTTCCGGCGGTTCGGCAGCGAGGTGACGATCATCGATCGCGATGATCGGGTGCTACCGCGGGAGGACCGCGATGCCTCCGCGGTCGTCCAGGCGCAGCTCGAGCGCGAGGGCGTGCGACTCGTCCTCGGCGCCGTCCTGACCGCCGCGACCCGCAACGGCGACACCTGCACGCTGACCTACGAGCGCGCCGGCGCGACCGAGAAGTGCAGCGGCGACCAGATCCTCGTCGCGGCCGGGCGGACGCCGAACCTCGATGGACTGGATGTCGGTGCCGCGGGCGTCGAGACCACCAGGCACGGCATCCACGTCGACGATCACCTACGCACGACGAACCGGCGCATCTTCGCCGCGGGCGACGTCGCCTCGCGCTTCCAGTTCACCCACGCGGCGGATGCGATGGCGCGCATCGCGATCCAGAACGCGCTGTTCTTCGGCCGCAAGCGCGCCTCGGTGCTCGTCATGCCGTGGTGCACGTACACCGACCCGGAGATCGCGCACGTCGGCCTCTACGAACAAGAGGCCAAGGAGCGACACGGCAAGATCTCCACCCTGACGGCACACCTCGCCGACAACGATCGCGCGGTCGTCGACGGCGAGACCCGCGGCTTTGGACGCGTCCACGTCGATCGGAGGGGCCGCATGGTCGGCGCGACCCTCGTCGCGCGCCACGCCGGCGAATCGATCGGCGAAGCCTCGTTGGCGATCACCACGAAGCAGAAGCTCGGCACCCTCGCGATGACGCTCCATCCCTATCCCACGCAGGCGGAGGTGTGGAAGCGGCTCGGCGACACGTACAACGCGCGCCGACTCACGCCACGCGTCCGGAGGGTCGTTGGATGGCTGATGAGGCGTCGCCGGTGACCCGCCCGACCATCTGCATCTTCGCGAAGCCGCCCGTTGCAGGTACGGTCAAGACTCGGCTCGCCGCTGAGATCGGCGCGGAGCGTGCCTCGCAGTTGGCCCGCGCGTTTCTCGTCGATACGTGCGCGGCGACGCGCGCTCTGACCTGGGCCCGGCCAGTGCTCGCCACGAGCGATGCGCTCGCGCCGGAGTTGCGTACCGAGCTCGACATGCCGGTCTGGCCACAGGGCGATGGCGATCTTGGCGCGCGCATGGAGCGCGTGCTCGCTCGCGCGCTCACCGAGGCGCCGTTCGCGATCGCGTTCGGCGCCGACTCGCCGGGACTGCCGCCTCGTTTTCTCGAAGCCGCGCGCACTGCGCTCGCGACAGCCGACGCGGTGATCGGGCCTGCCGACGATGGCGGATTCTATGTACTCGGACTGCGTCGCTGCCCGCCTGGCCTGCTCGCGGCGCTACCTTGGAGCGTGCCCGAGACGTGCGTTCGCACCATCGAGCGGTTGCGGGCCGCTGGCCTCACCGTGACCGAGCTCGCGCCCTGGTTCGACGTCGACCGAGCGGACGATCTCGCGCGACTACACGACCTGCTCGACACCGGCGCGATCGTGGCACCGTCGACGCGACGCGTGCTCGGCGTGCCCCCCGTCTCGATCATCATGCCTGTCCTCGACGAGGCGCGCCGTATCTGCGGTGCGATCGACGACGCGCTAGCCGTTCCCGGCCGCAAGGAAGTGATCGTCGTCGATGGTGGCAGTCGCGACGACACGCTCGCGCTCGCGCGTACCAGACCCGTCCGCGTCATCGAGTCCTCGCGGGGCCGCGCACGCCAGATGAATGCGGGTGCCGAGGTCGCAGCCGGCGAGGTGCTGATGTTCCTGCATGCGGACACGACGCTGCCACTGGATGCGCTCGACCGGGTGCATGCGGTGCTCGGTGATCGCGGCGTGGTGGCCGGTGCGTTCCGGACCTGGACGGTCGCGGAAGCGGACGACGTGCCTTGGTACGCACCTCTCCTGCACCTCGCCGATCTGCGGTCCCGATACACCTCGTTACCGTACGGGGACCAGGCGATGTTCGTGCGTGCCGAGACCTTCCGTGACGTCGGTGGCTTTCCAGACCAACCGCTCATGGAGGACCTCGAGATGGCGCGTCGCTTGCGGCGCCGAGGACGGATCGCGGCGGTGCCTGCGCGCGTCCGCGTGTCTGCACGTCGCTTCGTCGCGAGGCCGGTGTTCTACACGCTCGTCACGAATGCGTTTCCGGCCTTGTATCGGCTCGGCGTCTCACCGGATCGGCTCGCCCGTCTCTATCGGAACATCCGATGACACGGCGCGGGCTGGGTACGAGAACGGAGGTGCGGGCACCACTCGTGACCTCCGACGTGACGCAACGGGGTCGGCGATGATGCTGGTGCGGCTCGTGATCGGTGTGGTGACGCTCGGAAGCCTGACGCTCGGCGAGAGGCTTCGGCCACTTCGCCGCCCCGTGGGTTCGACGCGGCGCCGTGTCGTCGTGAATTTCATCATCGCCGCGCTCGCGTTCGGTGGGGTCGCGATCGTGCATGGCATGGTCGTGGTCCGCGCGATTCAATGGGCCGAGCTCCGCGGCGTCGGCGTGGTCCGTTGGCTCGGCGCACCCGCCCCGATCGCGAGCATGCTCGCGGTGGTCCTCCTCGACTACAGCCTCTGGCACTGGCACTGGCTCAATCATCGCGTGGGCGTGCTCTGGCGCTTTCACGCGGCGCACCACGCCGATGTCGATCTCGACGCCACCACGGCGCTCCGCTTTCATCCTGGTGAGCTCGCGATCTCCGTGCTGTTTCGCGCGATCCAGGTGATCGCGGTCGGCGTCTCGATCGAGGCGCTCGCGACCTGGGAGCTCATGGTCCTCGTCTTCACGACGTTCCACCACTCGAACCTTCGACTCGCCCCGCGGCTCGAACGCGTGCTCGGAGGTGTCGTCATCACGCCTCGTGTGCACGGGATCCACCACTCGCGACGCCCGGGCGAGCTCCATAGCAACTTCGGGACGATCTCGTCAGTCTGGGATCGCCTTCACAGCCTTCGGGTGACCGATGTCGATCAGGCATCGATCGAGATCGGTCTTCCTGGCCAAACCAGCCACGAGCTCGGCGTCGTGGAGAGCCTCGCGTTGTCCTTCCGCCCGGAGGTACCGCCCCGATGAAGAAGAAGAACGCGATCGGCATCGGCATCGCGGTGGCGATCGGCATCGCGGGCATCGTTCTCGTACGTTCGTCGTACGTCGCGACCGCGGTCTCGAGCGCCGCAGCCTGGGCACGCGGAGCAGGATCGATCGCGGTGGTCGCATTCGTGTGCGCCTACATCCTCGCCACGGTGTTGTTGATACCGGGCTCGATCCTGACGATCGCGGCTGGGTTCATCTATGGAGTTGGCTGGGGCACGCTGATCGTCGCGCCGACATCCATCATCGCGGCAACCATCGCCTTCCTCGTCGGTAGGACCTTCGCGCGCGCCCCGATCAAGCAACGCCTCGGGGAGGGGGCACAGTTCCGGGCGATCGACGCGGCGATCGAGAAGCGAGGTGCCTTGGTGGTGACGTTATTGCGGCTGTCTCCGGTGGTGCCGTTCGCCCTGCTGAACTACCTCCTCTCGATCACCAAGGTGAAGACCCGGACGTACGTGGTCGCGTCGGCGCTCGGAATGTTCCCCGGCACGATCCTGTACGTCTATCTGGGATCGCTCGCAGGCACCGCGGCGGAAGCGGCGAGCGGCGGACCGTCCCCTGGCGGTCTCCGGTTGGCGTTCCTGGGTGCGGGGCTGGTCGCGACCGCGATCGTCGTCGTCGTCATCGCGCGACTCGCGCGACGAGAGCTCGCGGCTCCAAACTGGCCGTCGTCGAATGGCAGTTAGTCACGAGGGCCGTAGCGGCCAGCGACCCAACTGACGGCCGCCACCTTCAGCTGACGGCGGCGCCCCTCATCGAGCTACGGCTCTCGGCAGGGCCAATGCGTTCGATCAGGGCGATGGAGGGCGACGGACACCGGCATGCGACGTGCTGGTGTACCGGCCATGGCAACGCTCGATCGGCTCGAGGTCGCAGTAGTCGAATCTGTGCGGCGCCAAGGCTTGTAACGGCTCGTTTTTCGCGACCTGCAGGAATGGTCCCAGGGTCGTGGCGAGCGCAGCGAATAGAGATTTTATGCGAACACCTAT
Organism: Kofleriaceae bacterium; assembly: GCA_025357755.1. Taxonomy (GTDB): domain Bacteria; phylum Myxococcota_A; class Polyangia; order Haliangiales; family Haliangiaceae; genus JABFXX01. The sequence continues at coordinate 20,760 of JANXOP010000007.1, forward strand.
TTCGGTCGCTCTCGTGCTTCTGGCATCCACCCACCTGGCAACCGCGCAACCTCGAGCTTCGGGCGACGAACCCCTCGATCCATCGCGGTCCGACACGGGTGTCATCGACGATGCAAATTCGCCGGGCGCGTTCTTGTCCCCGTCCGCGCTGGCGGAGCCGGAGGGCACGTTCACCGCAAGTCTCGGAGTCGCTACGGACACGAGCTTCAAGGATCCGCTGGTATCGCATCTCGGAGTTTCGTACTCACCGACGAGCTCGATCACGATCAGCGGAGCGCTGCTGGTCCCGACCGCGGACAACCTTCATATCGGCACGCTAACCGCCAAGGCGCAGGTCATGCGCTCGGGTCGTTGGCGCGGCGCACTCGAAGGAGTGCTGCTGGTCGCTAGCGACAACGGAGAAGCGAACGAGGCCGGTCTCGTCGGCGGCGTCGTCAGCTATTGCCTGGACGACGGATGCAACTCGTACGCATCCGGGGATCTCGGGCTCGGGATCGTGCACTCCTCCGGCTCCGGTGTTCCGCTTCTGGTCTCGGGGTCGGTCGTCGCACAAGTTGCACCGCACTTCAAACTGGTCGGCGAGATCTTGACCGGCCAGGCTGGTACCGGTGTCAGTGGTAGTGGCAGCGAGCTCTTCGCGTTCTACGGCGCCCGTATCACCCAGAAGAACGTCGGCGTGAATATCGGATTCTACAAGCCGATCGGTACCTTCCGCGAAGATGGGCCGGGCATCCTGTTCGCCACCGTGACCGGTCGTGTCATGCCGTAAATGACGACCGCGCTGACCTGCGACACGGGGCGATGCGAGCACCTCGGTAGCGTGTGAAAGCCTGACAGCTGGCAATCGTGCCGGATTTTGCGAGCTGCGTTCCTAATGCGACGTGCTCCGGGTCTCGATCCTTGTTTGCGCCCAGCTTTGGGCCGCTTGCGATGCGCTCGCGCCCGCTACCTACGTCGGTGATCCGTTGTTCACGCTCGAGGGTTCGTTTGCCTCCAGCGTGAACGCGCCCGCCGATCCGCTCGGAGGCGTCGCGCTCCTCTGGCAGGATCCGCTGGGCCCCGAAGGTCCAGGCGTCGCGTCGACGACCGTCCCTGTCGCGATCGAGTTTCCCGCGAGCTTCCGTGTCGACATCCCGGTGCCGCCCCCGGATGCTGCGCGGTTCAGGTTCGTAGATAACGACATCACGATCGCGGAGGCCTACGTGTTCGTGGTCGAGAGCACGGAGGATCATCCGGTGCCGCACGGTGGCGAGCGTCGCCACGTGGTCGTGTGGGCGAGCGCCGATGTCGCGGATGGCTCGCTCGCCGCCGATTATCTCGGCGGCCCGATCACCGCGGGCTATCACCTGCGGACGTTCGATGCGGTCACGGTGGCCGGTACCGCGCAACAGGCGATGATCGATCGCTGCGTGGCGAGCGGCGCGGCACAGCGCGCGTGCGAGGTTCGCCGCGGCTACCAGCTGAGCGCGAGTGGTGATCATGACCGGTTGAAGATCACGGTGACGCCGCCGTGAAGGACCTCGAACAGCTCTATCGCGAACACGGTCACGCGGTGCTGCGGCGCGCGCGCCGAATCTTGCGCAACGAAGAAGATGCGCGCGACGTGGTCCAGGACGTGTATCTCGAGCTCGCTCGCCAACCGGCGCAGTTTGCGGCGCGCAGCTCGATCGCGACGTACCTCTACGCGGCCGCGACCCACGCCTGCCTCAATCGCTTGCGCGATGGCCGCAATCGCACGCGCCTGCTCGAGATCCGCACCGCCGGCCATGTGAACGCGACCTCGCCCACCGCCGAGACCATCACCCTCGCCACTCAGATCCTCGAGCAGCTCTCCGCCGAGGACGCCGAGCTCGCCGTCTATCTATACTGCGACGAGCTCACTCACGACGAAATCGCGGAGCTGTTCGGATGTTCGCGCCGCCACATCGGCGACCGCGCCCTCCGCCTCCGCACGCGCATCATGGAGCGTGCAGCATGAGTCACTTCTCCGAGCTCCGTGTCGACAAGCTGCTCGCAGACGAGCTCGATCGCGACGCTGCCATGGCCTTGCGCGCGCATGCCGCAGCATGCACGCGCTGTGGAGAGGTGCTCGCCGAGGCCACCGCGACGCGCGAGGCGTTCGAGTTCCGGCCGATCGGATCACGTCACCGAGCGTGGTGGCGATCGAGCGCCGTTGTCGTGCCGATCGCGATGACCGCTGCCGTCGTGTTGCTCCTCGCTTGGCCTGCAAGACCGAGCAAGGATCGCGTCCGTACCAAGGGCTCTTCGTCGCTCGGCTGGTTCGTCAAACACGGTCTCGACGTCCGACGTGGCCTCGTTCACGAGCTCGTGATGCCGGGAGACCGGCTCGAGTTCTCGACCTCCGCGACTGCGCCCGGCTGGTTCGCGGCCCTCGCTGAAGACGCGGGCGGCGTGCGCAGCGTGTACGTACCACTCCAACCGATCGCACCCGGGCGCGATCGGCTCGCCGCCGGTGCGATCGAGCTCGACGACACCCTCGGGCGCGAGACCGTCACCGGCGTGTTCTGCGATCATCGATTCGAGCCGACCACGATCGATCTCGTCGTGGTCCCCCCGGGTTGCACGACGGATCGCTTGACGCTCGACAAGGTGGCTCGGTGAAGCTCGCACTGCTGATCGTGTGCCTGCTCGCGACTCGCGCCGGTGCGGTCGCACGCTACGCGCTGGTGATCGGCAACGACGCCGGCGATCGCGACGAGACAGGGTTGCACTACGCGGAGCACGATGCCGAGCACTTCGCGGCGACCCTCGTCGATCTCGGCGGCTTTGCGCCGGGTGATGTCGTCGTGCTTCGCGGCGCCGATACCGAGGCTGCGCGGGCCGCGCTGATCTCGCTCAACGACCGGATCCGCACGTCGGGGCCGGCGGACTCGATGCTGATCGTCTACTACTCCGGCCACGCCGATGCCGAGGCATTGCACCTCGGGTCGACGAACTTCGCCCTCTCTCAACTCGAGCAGCTCGTGCGTGGTTCACCCGCGACGTTTCGCCTGCTGGTCGTCGATGCCTGCAGGTCCGGCGCGCTGACCCGCGTCAAGGGTGGCCGCCAGGTCGCCGAGTTTCCGATCATGCTCGGCGACACGCTCGCGGCCGATGGTGTGATGTTCTGGACCGCGAGCGCGGCGAGCGAACAAGCGCAGGAGTCCGATGCGATCAAGGGCTCGCTGTTCAGCCACTTCCTCGTCTCTGGCATGGCGGGTCCCGCCGACACCGACAACGACGGAGCGGTGACGACCGCCGAAGCCTACGAGTACGCGCGCTCGGCGACGCTGCGCGCTTCGAGCCGGACGCTCGCGGGCACGCAACACCCGACCTTTCGCGACGAGCTCGCGGGGCGCGACGCGGTCGTGCTCACCCGCCCTGGCGTCGCCGATCCGAAACGCGCGGCGATTCGCGTCCCCGCTGATCGTGACATGCTCGTGCTCGCGGGGTCGGCCGATGGTCCGGTGATCGCCGAGGTCGGGGTCCACGATCGCACGCGCCGGCTCAACGTCCGCGCTGGCAGGTACTTCATTCGTGCGCATGGCGACACGCACTTACTCGAGGGCACGATCATGGTCGCGGCCGGCGACGAGCACCTGGTCGCCGATCGCGAGCTCGCGCGCGTCGACTACATCCAGGTTGCGGCGAAGGGTGCGCAGGCCCGCGAGCACGATGCGGTCGAAGCCGGTGCCTTCGTGCGATCGCCCCTGATCGATGGTGGCGAGATGTGTATGGGCGCAGTCGCCGGTTATGCGATGCCGCTTGGCTGGATCACTGTCACGCCACGGATCTCGGAGTGTCGAGAGCGGTCGACGAATGGATTCGTTGCCGCGGCGACCGATGCCTTCGTCGGCGACCTCCGCGTCTCGCACGCGTGGCGGCTCGCGCCCGTGACGTTCTCGGTCCAGGTCCAGGCCGGAGCTGCGGTGGTTCGTCAGCACTTCGCGACCGAAGGAGTGGCGCCCTCGCGGTCGAGCACCGGTGGGTTGTTCGGCGGTGGCGCGAGCATCGAGCTGGCGATCGCGCACGGCGCGTACGCGACGCTCGCGGCCGAGGTCGACAGCTTCATCGTGCAACGCGATCCGATGGGATGGAGTCCGGTGCTCACCCTCGGCGGCGTCCTCGGCGTGGGGATGCACCTGTGAACCGGTTCCAGGCGACCGCGGTGCTCGGGGTTCTCGGGGTCCTCGGAGTGCTCGGCGCGTGCGCTCCGCCCGCGACCAAGCGCGTTCCCGGTGCATCGACCACACCCCGGATCGCGATCGCCCGCGCCTCGCGCGCCTGCGGCTTCGACATCGCCTACGACTCGACCTCGATCGCCGCACGTTATCGCTATCGTTACGACACGCTCGGGCGGCTCGCACACGCAACCGGCACGTTCACGGCGGGCGGCGCCTCCGACGAGATCGACTACACGTACGATCATCTCGATCACCTCACCCGCATGCTCGAGCGTCGGGATGCGACGACAGAGGTCGAACAGACCGAGACCTACGACTCGCTCGGCGACTTGATCGACTACACGATCGCGCAACCGAGCGGCACGTCCCGCTACACGTACTCCGAGCTGACCGCCACCGGTCAACCTACGGCGGAGGCGGTCTCGGCCGGCATCGGGCCGCCGAGCCGCTACGTGCTCTCGTACGACGCGACCGATCGCCTGGTGACCGCGACCCTCGTCGGTGGCATGACCACGACCTACACGTACGACGACGATGCCGGGCGCTCGCTCACGGTCGATACCAACAACGGCGGGTTCCACGGTATCTACTTCTACGACGACCAGAATCGCGAGCTCTCGGAGAGCTGGGGCGGCAGCGATCCGCAAGCGACTGCGAGCGCGACGTTCTACGACTACACCGGTGATCGCCTCTCGACGATCACGTATCAACAGGCAGCGACGATCACCGATCCGCTCGCGACGGTCGAGATCGATACGTTGCAGTACGCCTGCGACGCGCCGTAAGCGGTCGGTCATCGAGCGTCATGCCGCAAACCCGAGGTCGCGGTCCTACCCCTCGATGACCAAGCAAACCTCACTTCTCCTCGGCTTCGGCCTCCTCGCCGCCGCATGTGGCACCAGCTCTCCGGGGGACGGCCATCTGCCGTCGGTGGCAATCACGCCACACACCAACACGCAGGCTTCGGACGTCGCGTGTGGCGACGACGTCACGCTCGGCGCGAGCACCACGCCGGACCTCCGCTACGCGTTCACCTACGATTCGGGTGGTCGGCTCATTAACGAACGAGGTGTCTACACGGCCGGCGGTCCCGACGCGACGATCGACTACAGCTGGGACAGCGCCGATCGCTTCGTGCACCTGCTCGAGACCCACGGCTGGGGGGACGCGGCCACCGAGATCACCGAGACCTACGACGGCGATCAGCTCGCGAGTTACGCGTATGTGGTGACGAGCGCCGACTACAACGCGAACTGGCTCTACACGTACTCGAACTACGTCGGCCCGTGGCAGCCGCTGCGCGAGGTGGTCACGACTTCCGATGGCGCCTTCAGCTACGCGCTCGCGTACGATTCGCTGGGTCGCTTGATCACGCTGACCCCGGACAGCGGCCCCGCGACCACGATCAGCTACGACGATACGGCACGCACGATCACGCAGGACACCGGCAACGGCGCGTGGACCGATGTCACGACCTATCGCGCCGATTGGACCGAGCTCTCCGAGGTTTGGGGTGGCAGCGATCCGAGCGCGATCGCCGGCTCGACCACCTACGTCTGGAACGGTGATGCGGTGGTCTCCGAGATCTATCGCTCGGGCAGTGAATCTGCTCCGACGCAGCTCGAGACGATCGAGACCGATACGATGCGCTACGACTGCTCGAATGCACGCAAGACGAGCTCGTTGCGCGTGCACGCGCCCGGCCGCGCGGCAGGTCGCCTGCAAGCGAGCTCCCGACTCTAAAGGGTTTTAGCTAGAGCTTGCCCCGAACGAGCTCCACACGATCCGCAACCCGACGCCTCTGATGGTCACGATCCGGAACGGAAACGCAGTGAGCTTCCGGCGAAGGTTCGTGAGATGGGAGTTGACCAATCTAGTGTCACGATCTTGGCCGTCCCCCCAAGCGTCTCGAACGATCTCGGCGCGCGACACGACCTCGCCGTGCCGCTTCACCAGACACCGGAGCAACGAGAATTGAAGCGGCGACAACGACGCCACCCTGCCGGACGATTGCACGACAAGGTCATCGCGCATCACGATTGGGAACGCACCTAACACCCACGCCGGGTTGGTTGCGCGTCGAGCCAACGAGTCGATGCGTGCGACGAGCTCCACGTGTTCAAACGGTCTGGTGAGGTACGCGTCCGCCCCCGCGTGCAGCGCGTCGACCCCCCACCTGGAGAGCCCAGGTCCGAGCAGCACCAAGATGGGCACGTGGATGTTCGCGGACCGCAAATCAGCTATCGCGCAGAGCCGTTCGTACTTCTGCGATTCCAACTCGACGATCAGCAGGTCAAGAGTTCGACGCAGACCACGCGCCATCGCGTGGGCCGCTCGGTCGATGACCTCGACCACGTATCCATCTTCCAAGAGTGCCTCGACCGATGCGGCGACGTGCGGTGTATCTTTAAGAAATACGAGTCGCACGCCACCATCAGTACCTACGAATGGGCGGAACCGCAACGCGTTCGTCCGGGCGTACGGCGAACCACGCAGGAGGCGTCAGGCACCTGAAGCTCACCGGTGCGGGTGTCGCACCTCGCCATCAGCCAGCTCGCGGCACTCAGAATCCGAAGCCGCCGACGATCTCGAGCAGCTGGCCCTGCTGGCCGTTTTCTGCCAGCAGTTGGGTGTACTGGAGCCCTACGGACACTGGTTGGAAGCGGAGCTCGAGATCGAAGCGATTCTCGGCAACAAGGCTTGTTGCCGAGCGACGCCTGCGAGCGATCGCACCGTCGATCGCCACGAGGTGAGGAATCGCGAACCCCGCGCGCACGCCGGCCTCGGCCACGAACGCCGAGTCGTAGGCGAGGCTCGGCGCGGTCGCTGATTCACCGAAGCCCAGGCGATCGAAGCCCGCGCCGACGAACGGATGCACGAGCACGCCGTCGAGGTTCACGCCTGCCCCGAGCGCGAAGCGAGTCTCGAGCAGACCGCCGCGACCGTAGCGAACGTCGACCAGAGTCGACCACGCGAGCGGGCCCGCGATCGAAAATGATGCGAAGTAGTCGAACACGAACACGAAGGCGCCGGTCTCGGCCTTATCTATCGCGGTCGAGCGCGCGTAACCGGCGCCGAAAGTAATCGCATACGCGCTGCGGCCGGTCGCACTGTGGAGAAACATCGCGCGATACGTGTTGGTATCTTCGGTGAGCTCGTCGGCGCCGACCTCTCGCATGACGAGTGGCTCGCCTAGCTCTGGGAGCTCCATCATTCGCTCGAACAGCGCTGCGGAGAGCTCGCTGGCACCGATGTGATAGCGCTGCGCGACGAGCTGGACGAGCTCGGGTGACGCCCGGTTGTTCACGATCGCTGCGATCACGAGCTCGTCCTCCCGTGTTAGCGGATCCGCGGCACGTGCAGCGCGTGCCATCGCGGCCGCAGCCAGCTTGCCGCGCACCTGGGCCTCGATCGCGTACGCATCGTGCTGGAGCGCAGCGAGCGCCTTACCTTGCGCCTCGGCCGCCGTCGCGGTGCCGATATCGGTCATCGGGCGCGCGAACTCCGGGCGGTCGTACACGACCATCCCCGAGGTCCCGGTCGACACGATATCGAGCTCGATCGAATCGCCGGGCCAGGTCGCGGTGACGTGCGCCGCGGCCGATGCCGTGTAGGTCGTTCGCGTGAGGCCCACGGTCTCGTGGCCCACGCTCTCGATCCTCCGGCGCTCCGGTGGGTCTTGCTCGATCGTGTACAGCGGCATCACGCAACCGGGTCGCGACACGTTGCTCGTGTACGTGGTCAGCCCCAAAGCCGTGACCTTGCTGTAACACTCGTATCCGCGATCGACGATGTGGTCGCGCGCGATGAGCTGTTCTTCCACCACGGGGTAATCCAGCTGGGTCGTGCCGCGTTCGACGCTCGGTCCGGCGGTCGTGCAGCTCGTGAAGCGCGCATCGACGTGAACCGGGACCCCCGGGCCAGCCGGCGCCGCGACTCCGATCGCCGCGCGATCGCTGAAGCACGAGCCGCTCGAGCTGCCACCGATCGCGATGGTCGTGCGGTCCGCGAGCGTCGCCCGGGCGGCGGCTAGCGCCGTCGGGATAAAGCCCGCGGGCGCGTAGCGCGCAGCCGCAGCGAGATGAAGCAATGCCGCCGCGGGATGCGCGATGACCTCGGGGCCCTCCGACGCGCGTGCCGCATATGCGCGCGCGCGGAGCTGGACGAGCTTGTCGCCTGCCATCCCCGTGGCAGTCGTGAGCGTCGTCAACCACGCCTCGGCAAGGCCGAAGTCACCGGCAGCCTCGAGCCTATCGACCCGCGCGAGGACGAGCTCCGTGGTCACCGCGAGCGCACGATCGAGCGCGTCGTTCGAGAGATGATCACGATCGAGGACTCGCTTGATCGAGCTGAGCTGGCCAAACGCGGTCTCCGCGTTCGCATCCGTCAGCGGACCTAGCTTCGCGAGCGTTTGCAGCACCCACCGTCCCGCGTAGCTGTCGCGCGCGGCTACGAACGTGCGGAGCTCGTCCGCACCCACGTGGGGATGTGCGAGCGCGGCGTCGAGATATGCGAGCGCTGCCGGAAAATCACTAGCCGCCGCTGCATGCGCCCCGCGCGCGATCAGCGTCTCGCCTCGCGCGACAGAGGCGAGCGAAAGTAGGCCGAGCAGAACGGTACGAGCTCCGAGTCGCGACATGAAGCGACCATCGTCATTCATCGTGTCGTGGTGCGGCAAGAGCGCGGACAGTAAAAGCAGCGCCGACCTTTCAATGCAGGGACATGTGGTCAGCCTCGGCCAGCGCGCCCGCGAGGTCATCGTTCGCTGCAACGTGCGCACCCAGGTCGCGCTCCACTTCTCTCCCGCCATTCACGAGATGGCCGTGATCACATAAAGCGTCCCGATCGTCATCACGGTCCTGAGCTCGCCGAATCCGGCTCCCGCCGGCGGCTCGTGATCGCACACGATGAACAGTGCGCCGGGACGAGGAGCGAGTACACGTGCTCATACAGCCGCGGCGCACGGACCAAGGCCAGATCTGGCGAGGCGGCAGGGCCCTCGCGACTCTCCCGTGAGTGAGAGGCCGCACGTTTGCCGCGGCAGCTAACGCTCCCTCGCCTCGTCGAGCAATCGCGGGATCCAGCTCTCGTAGCCGCGCAGCTTCTTCTTCGGCAGCGCCTCGAGCAGATCGGCGCGACCGAGGTACGCGAGCAGCTCGAGCTCGTCCTGGAGCGACCAGTCACTCTTCTCGAAGCTCTTGGCATCGATCACCGCGACGAGCGCCTCGCCGAGCGCGGCGAGCTTGCGCTTCTTGATGATCGCGTAGACCGCGCGGAGCGCCTTCACGTGCGCGGTGCGATCCTTGACCTCGAGCGCGGCGCCGATCCGGCCGCGCAGCTCGGAGAGCTCGCTCGCGCTCGCACGTCCCGCCGGCCGCACGACCTGCGCCGGGCCGACGAGCGCGCGGATCGAGGCCTCGTCCTTCGGATCGAGCTTTGGAAACGGCTTCTTCAGCTTCGCGTCGATGTCGAAGCCGACCAGCTTGGTCTTCGCGGTCAGTTTGTCGATGACATCGCCGCGATCCTCCGACGCGATGTACGTCGTCGCCGAGAGCGATGGCGTGTACGTCGAGTGATCGTTGCGCGCGCCCCACCATAGGTTCGCTCGGATCCCGCCGAACGCGATCACGTCGCCGCGGGTGTACAGCTTGTCGACCGCGAGCTTGCCACCGACGAGCAGCAGCGAGTAATCGCGTACCGCGAGCCAAGCGCCGCCTTCGATCGTCAGGTCGCCGAGGACGAGGAACGTCACGCCATCTTCGAGCTCGAGACCGCCGGAGATCGTCAACGAGCCGCGATAGGTCGTGGTCTCGCTCGACACCAATCGCGTCGTCTCGTTCGACCGGGCCTGCGCTGCAGGCAACTTCGCACGCAACGTCTTCCACGGCACTCGCTCGCCATTGAGCGGCCCGAACATTGGCTCGATCACTTTCGTGTACAGCGCGTCGGCGTCGCTCGGCAGCTTCATCCGTGGTGATGTTACACGCAGCTTGAGGAGTGACGTCTGGTTCAGGAACGGTGTCGGGTCGCACAGGGAGGGACATCGCCTTCATCGAAGCGTCCTTTTACATCTCCCCGTTGGCGACAACTACATCGCCCATTCTGAGCCGTGGGTAGGCGACAGTCTGCTGTACGCATCTCCACTCTGGCCGATGTAAAGGTATGGCCCGCGCCGAGCAGCTCTTCGAGGAGATACGACAGCGCGGCGCCCGCCAAGCGGGCCGCTTGGTGGCCATCTGCCTCGGCATTCAGATCCTGCTCGCGATCACGAGCATTCTCCTCGAAGGTGCGTTGCTGCGGCGCGGTACCCTCGCGATTTCTCTAAACGTCGTTGGACTGATCGCCCTCGGCGTTCGTGCGGGTGCGCGGTGGACACCGTTCCTTGCCGCGGCGTCGCTGACGCTGTCGCCCGATCTCCTCAGCACCTCCGTCACCACAGCGTACGAGCCAGAGGCGATCGCGACGCTCACGGTCTTGTTGTTCTACCGGGACTGGCGCGTCATCGCGTGCGGGGCGGTCACGCTGCTTCTCGGAGCGGCCGCGTGGGCGCATCTCGGCCTAGTCTCTACTATCTGGATCCTGGTCTTCGTGCCGCTCCTCGTGGGGGTAGCTCGCCTGCGCGCGCGCGAGCGCGAGGAGGCGGCCGTCCGCGAGGCCACGCTGGAACACACGGCCCGCGAGGTGCAACATAAGGTCGATGTCCGGTCGCGCGCGTTCAAGGCGCAGAGCGAGCGGTACAAGGCACTCGTGGAGAACACGGAGGCCGTGCCATTCGAGTACGACCTGGTGCGCGGCAAGATGACGTACGTGGCGCCCCAGGCCGAGCGCATGTTCGGCGCATCGCTCGAGAACATCAAGCAACCCGGCTTCTTTGCTAGCGTCACCCATCCCGACGATGTCCCCACGACGCGTGAAGCCCTTCGCCGGTTCGCACGAGGAGAACGCGCTAGCAGCGAGCCGATCGATTCACGGGTGCTCACCACGGACGGCATCGTTCACGTGCGCACGTTCCTGAGCGCGTTCGGGGACACGACCGTCACGGGATTCTGCCTCGACATCACGCGACAGATGTTCCTCGAGCAGGAACTCCGACAGGCGCAGAAGCTCGAATCCATCGGGCGGCTCTCGGCGGGTATCGCACACGAGATCAACACACCCGTGCAGTACGTGAATGACAGTCTCGTGTTCATCGGCGAAGGGATTGAAGAGCTCCTGGAGTTCGTACGCGTGCTGCACGAACAGCCCGCGGGCAGCGTCGAATCCGCGCGCGCGCTCGCGAAAGCCGAGGCAGCACTCGATCTCGAGTACCTGCGTGCCGAGCTGCCGGCGGCTGTGGCTCGCGCATCGGACGGGTCCGCGCGGATCGCCGCGATCGTGAAGTCGATGAAGATCTTCGCTCACAGCGAGCACCACACGACCTCGGCGTTCGACCTCCGTCAGGCTATCGAGAGCATGCTGACTATCGCGAGCTCGGAGTACAGGCTCGTCGCTGATGTCGAGACACGGTTCGAGGACGTGCCGTTGGTGATGTGCCATGGAGGTGAGATCAGCCAGGTCATTCTCAACCTCGTGGTGAATGCCGGGCACGCGATCGCAGAGGTCATGGGCGACTCACCTAACCGGGGGCTGATCCGTGTCCGACTGTGGCGCGACCACGACGACGCCATCGTGTCGATCCGAGACAGTGGACCTGGGATGACGCCCGAGGTGCAGCAGCGCATGTTCGACCCATTCTTCACGACGAAGGCGGTCGGCAAGGGTTCGGGACAGGGTTTGTCCGTGGCGCGGACCCTTGTCGAGAAGCACCACGGCAAGCTGACCTGTGAGTCGATTCTAGGCGAGGGCGCGACATTTCACGTTCGCCTGCCGATTCACGACCGACCCGCTGCCCGCGTGGGTGCCTGCCCTAAATCGATCGCCTGAGATCATCCGTTCGAGCCACTCGACTTGATATTGGTATCGACCGGCAGCGGCATCAAGTTCGCCTACGCCTTGAACCAGTGGCGAGAACTCGGCCGTTTTCTCGACGACGCACGCGTGCCGCTCGACAACAACGCCTCCGAGCGCTCGCTGCGACGGGTCGCGCGCGGTCGCAATTATGCGGAGTCTCGAATTATGCAGAACGGTCGTTTCGCTGTGGTCACCAGTGGCCATCCGGCACTTCGCATAATCAGAGGCGTTGAAGAAACGCGACCAGTTTCGGCTGCGCCTTGCGTCCCGGTCTGCGAACCGTTGGCGAATGCAGGCGGTCGAGCGCTCGCTTCTTGGTCTCGAGATCGGCATCGAGGTACTGATGCCCCCGCCGTCGACGATGCTCGCTGCCATCCTCTGCTACGCGAACCGAGATCAAGCCGACTAGATAGGGACCAGCCGCGATCGGGATCCGCGCAACGTTGTGGCGCATCTCGATCACGACGGACGCGCTTGCCGCAGGCGAACGCAGCGGAGCCTCGTGATCTATACGCACCCTACTCGGGCTGTTGGTCGTCGCCGCGTGCACGACCTCTAAGCCAACCAACGGCTACCCGGCCCCGCGTGTTCGCTAAGGCAGAACTGCCAGCTCCGTCGAGCGGCGTCTGGAAGAAACGAATGCGGATCGACTCGACGTTGAGCTGGGCCGAGGTGCCGCATGACCAAGAGGTTGATCGCGATGACCGTCGCGACCGCGAAGAGCTGCGCTACTTTCCGCCGTCGAACGGAAACGCGTGCAGACCGAGCCCCACGGTGAGGCTCGCATCGTGTGCATCGAGCAGGCTCACGCCAGCCAGCCCAACCGCCGACCAGTGAGGTGAGAGCCACACGCTCGCTTCGGCACGGGTCTCGAGCGCGAAGCCAGCGCCGGCGAAGATCGTCGAGGGATACGCGGTGCTCGTGAGGTATTCGAAGTGGGCTCCCCAGGCGAGCTCCAACCCGAAGCGAACCGGGCCGGCACCGTAGCGCGTGCCGATCAACAGAAGGCAGCTCCCGATAGCGCCAGAGGTGCGCTGTCCGAGCGAGGGCGAATCACCACGCGCGGTGCCATCACTGACAAGCATCGGACCGTTGCCGACGCGACCGAACATCACGTCACTTCCGACGTAAAAGTGCTCGCGCAGGCCATAGAGGTTGCGGATTCGCGGACCCATGGCGGTAAACGATCCCGGCGCACTGATCACGTGCGTTCCCATCGCGTCTCGTTCGATCGGATCGATGTCGATCCGCGTGCTCGAGAGACCGAGTTCCCACCACAGCGACGCACCGGACCACATCGAGCCGTATCGCGAGCACTGTTGATACCCGACGACGTCGCTGACCTCCGCACAGTGGCGCCCCGCGAACGCGGGCGCGGTCCCGACGAGCAGCACGATCACGATGCGAATCATTGCGAGCTCCTCGCCATACAGACCCAGTGCTCCGGCGAAGGCGCGCCGCCGACCTCCGCGAGATCGACGCAGACCGAAGCGAGCTTACCGGCACCGCGGTATTCGATCCGCGCGCGACCACTCCAGTCCGCGTTTAGCAGCTTCGGCGCGAGCTCCTCTCGCGGATCGTACGCGGTGAGCGCGACCTCCGCGCCGGCATCGGTTCGGCCCACCACGCGGACGTGCGACAGATCGATCGTGACGCGCTTGTCGCAGCGATTGCCGACGAAGTAGTCGATCAACGCGCCCTCCTCACTATCGCGCGCCCGCGCCACGGCGAGATCGATGCATCCGAAAGTGGCGCGGTTCCCCGCACTCATACCCTGGTAGTCGGCAAACGACCCCGCCTGATATGCACAGCCGACCACGCTCCACACGAGCCACTTCATCACCCAGTCAGTGGAACTTTGATGCAATACGATTGCACGTTAAGAAAGCTTTACTCGAACACCTCGCAGGACCGCGGCCATCGGCTCTGGCCGACGGCGCGAGCAGACGAGCCCGGGCATTCGCCAGCTCCGCCAGCTGCCACCCGCGCACACGATACTGTCGCGGCTCGTCAGTACGATCTCGCGCACGCCGCCTCCCAATGCGCCGCGCCAGAAGCACGTCGAGCCGGTGTTCGTCGATGACGAGCACAAGCGCGCAGTCATTCTCGAGCAATCGCGCGAGCAGCTCGGTTATCTCGATAGCGAGACCCTCGTACTCGTCGGGGCGCTGATCGCAGAGCTCGCGCTCGCACCGGAGACGCGCAGGACGCTCCTCGCCGAGCTCCGCCCGATCATCGACGCGGTTGCAAAGGCGCACGCGACTCGCCGCTAGACGCCTGGTTGGAGATCTTAACGGGCGCGTCGGCGAACGCGTGGATTACTTCGTGGATGAAGGCGGTCGCGTTCGTAGTGTTGCTGACGGCCGGGGTGGCGATTGCCGAGCCGGACCTTCCGGATGTCTCCGGGCCCATCCCCGATTACGCCGCGCATGTCGAGATCGGCGCCGGGGTCACCGCGGGCGCGTTCGAGGCCGGCTCGACGGGGGATGTGGCGATGGGTGCAGAAGCGCATCTCGGGCTCCGATTCGATCGCTTCATCGCACTGATGCGCGGCGCGATGCTGAGCCTGAAACAGCCCGGCAAGGGCAAGTACGACCCGGACGACGGGTACGCAGTGCGAGGAGGCGGCGACCTTCGCTACAGCGTTTTGCAGGATCGGGTCATCTCGACCTCGAAGTCGGGTCGCCCGGTTGCCACGGTTCGCCGAGACATCTGGATCGGCGCCGGCGCTGGATATGAATCGGTGCACTGGGCGCCCGAAGGGCAGCTCGTCCGCCCGTATGTCGACCTCGGAATCGGCTACGAGGTGATGGGGCGAATCGGCCCGGCCGGCCAAAGCTATGGCGCACTCGATCTCGCCATCGAGGTGTTGGCGGCGAAGGCGCCGGTGAGCCACATCGATCCGACGCTCACCGGTGCAACCGACCACAGCGTCATGTTTACGATGACGTTCTCGTTCGGGTCGTGAGCCGGGCATGGGTGTCATAGCGATCAAGAGTTTTCGATGACGACTCGCCCAATCTCGCCGCAGCGAGGACGTTCGCGCGGCACGAGCCCTGCTGAAGACCCGCCGAATGCGCACCGCGATCGCGATTGTCATGCTGCTCACGAGTCACGCGCGCGCGGACGCCGATGATGGCAAGAGCGGAACCACCGCGACCCTGCTTTCCGTCGGCGGAACCGCAGCCGCATATGTCGGCATCGTCGAGCTGACGCGGGTCACCGACCACTCGCCCGGGTCCGCCGAACCGTGGGCGGTCACGGCTGACCTTGCGATGTGCCTCGCGTTGCCATCGCTGGGGCACGTTTATGCCAATGACTGGCACCCGACAGGTCTCGCGATCCGCGCGACCGGCCTCGGTGCGATCGCGCTCGGTGCACTCACTGACCGCTCCTGCGAGGACGAACCGTGCGGCGGTGCGGCTCTTATTCTCATCGGCGGTCTGACCGTCATCGCGGGCACGGTCTACGACATCGCAACCGCCAGCGAAGCGGCACACGACGATAACCGTGCACGTCGAGTCTCGATCGCGCCCACGATGTTGAACCCACCGTCCGGTCCGGTGATGGGTGTTGGCATGGCCGGTCGGTTCTAGCGCTCACCGGTACGGCGGCGATCGTTCCTCGGCACTCGTGCTGCCATCGATCACGATGACCTCGACACCGTCGACCACTACGTCCGCAAGTGTGGTCGCGTGCCATTCCACGAGCATGCAACTGCGGCACGCGTGAGCTTCGAGCCGTGCACCCGTTGCCTGGACCCCACTCCAGACCGAGCGATGCTTCTGGAGCGAGAGATCGATCATCTGCTGACCGGCTGCGGCCTCCTTGACGTGACAGAAGCGAATGAGCTGCGCGCCGCCACATGCGGGGCAGCGGTGGGCTCGCGCCATCGTGAACGAGCGGCCGGTTCGAAGTTGGTCGACCTCTTCAGCGATAGGCCGTCGTGAGCGACAAGTGTCTCGTAGCCGTACGCCTCGAGAAGGTCACTCAGCATCAGGGCAGCGTCTTCGTTGTCATCGACCACGAGCACCCGACCGCCGTTCGTACGCGCAGCCACAGCCACAGCCGCAGCCCCTGCCGAGTCCACAGCTCTAGCGACCAAAGGTAGGACCACAATGAACTCGCTGCCGACTCCGATCTCAGTGTTCACGCGAACGCTTCCGCCGTGAAGCTCGACGAGGCTGCGCACGATCGTGAGGCCGAGGCCCAGTCCCCTGTAGCGAGATCGATGAGCTGCTCCGCTTTCACAAACATCTCGAAGATGTGAGGCAGCAGCGATGTTTCGATGCCGTGACCTCTGTCGCGGACCGAGAGCTCAACCCGACCATCGACCGCGGCTGCTGAAACACTAATCGAGGTGTCCGGCCCCGACTGGCGTGCAGCGTTGTTCAGCAGTCAATGATCACCTGGTCGATGCGCTGTCCCGTGCGCTGCACGCCAGGTTCGGCGGCCACCTCATTCTGCAGCAGGGGAAATACCAAGGCTAGCGTCGCACGTCATGCGGCGACCGCGAGCTCGCGTGGGTTAGCGGTCGCGAGCCACGCCGCGCGAACTGTCTGCTCACCGCATTCGAAGGCGACCTTCACGAGCTGGCCGTCGACATTGACAACATTGCCAAGTCCGAACGCCTGGTGGCGCACGCGCTCCCCGGGCTGGACCGAGAATGCCGCGATCAGTGGACGTGGTGAACGCCGGGTTTCGGCGTTCGCGCGCACCACCTCGGCTGCCGCATCCGACGCGCCGCTTTCACAGTTGTCGCAATGGCCACAGCGATCTTCGACGCTCTCACCGAAGTACGCCCGGATCATCCGACCGCGGCATTCCGTGCTCTGGCCGTAGTGGAGGACCGATTCGAGCCGACTGTGATCGCCACGGTGGCGCTCGTTGTATGCTACCAGGAAGGCTTCGAGTTCCGGGTCGCTGGCGAACAAGCGCTGTGCGTATGCTTTGCCGCGTTTGATCCGCACGATGCCGGTCGACTCGAGCAGTGCCACGATCACCTTGGTTCGGCGCAGCGCGAGGCCGCAGTGGTCGGCGAGCTCGACCGCCGTCATCGGCTTGGTCGCTCCGACGATCGTATCGTAGACGCGCTTGCTCTCGACGCGGGAGGGATATCTGCCGCCGAGAAAGAAGCTTTGGATCCGCTTGTCCTCGACGCGATAGAACAACACCGCTCGCGAGGCCAGGCCGTCTCTGCCCGCTCTGCCTGCTTCCTGGACGTAGCTCTCGAGCGAGTCGGGCACATGCCAGTGGATGACCATTCGAAGATCGTGCTTGTCGATGCCCATGCCGAACGCCTTGGTCGCGACCATCACGCGCACGTCGCCGCGCATGAACAACGTCTGCGCGTCTTTGCGTTCGCGGTGGCCGAGCTTGCCGTGATAGCGGCCAACCGAGACCTGGCTCGCGAGCAAGAAATCGTATACCTCGTCGGCGATCTTGGTCGTCGCGGTGTAGATGATCGTCGGGCCCTGCTCGGTCGCGAGCAGCTCGAGGAGCTGTGCTCGCTTCGCATCGCGGTTGACCGTGCGCCGCACTTCGAGGCGTAGGTTCGCGCGATCGATCCCGGTGCGAACGATCGTCGGAGCCTTGAGGCCCAGCTGCTTCGTAATGTCAGCGGCGACAGCTGCGGTCGCGGTTGCGGTCAGGGCAAGCACGGGCGGCGAGCCTAGCTCCTTGACCGCGGTGCGGAGATGTAGATACGCGGGCCGAAAGTCATGGCCCCACTGCGAGACGCAGTGGGCTTCGTCGACGACGAACAGCGAAACACCCCGCCTTGCAAGCAGGCGTACGTACTCTGCATCTTCGAGCCTCTCAGGGGTCACGTAGATCAGATTAGGCTCGCCATCATCGATGCGTTCGGACGCTTCTCGCTCTTCGGATGCCGTCAGCGTCGAATCGACCTTGACCACCGAAACATCGTGCTCGTGCAGCTTGTCGGTCTGGTCCTTCATCAGCGCGATCAGCGGCGAAACTACTACCGTCGCGTGCGGCAGGAACATCGCTGGCAGCTGGAAGCAAAGCGACTTGCCGGCGCCCGTCGGCAAGATGCCGATCGCGTTCTTGCCCGCGAGCACCGCGCGGAGAAGCGGGTCCTGACCAGGGCGCAGCTCCTCGATACCGAATCGTGCGCGCGCTTCCTTCAACACTCGGGACCAGCGAACGTTCATGGTCAGGTCAACTGCACGTGATATGCCTTAGACTTCGCGTACGGTCTTCCACATCGCGGCGGTGATCGCCTGCGTCGTCGTCGCGTAGTCCTTCCACGGATCGGATTTCAGTGTGGCGAGCCGCTTCGGCACCGTCTGCGTGGTGAAGGCGAGCGGCTCCACGCCCGCCGCGAGCTCCTCCCACGTGACCGGTACCGCGACCGTGGCGCCTTCGCGCGCGCGCGGTGAGTACGGCGCAATGAACGTGGCGTTGCGACCGTTACGTAAATAGTCGATAAAGATCCTGCCGGTGCGTGCGCGCTTCGCCATGTTTGTCGTGAAACGTGCGGGCGCGCGCGCCTCGAATGCCTCGGACACGAGCTTCGTGAATTCCTTGTGATGATCCCAGCTCAGCCCGCGCTGGACCGGCACCGTGATGTGCAGCCCCTTGCCGCCCGTCGTCTTGACGAACGAGACGAGGCCCAGCTCGTTGAGAAAACCGCGCAGCTCGAACGCAGCGAGCGCGACCTTGTCCCACGCGAGGCCCTGATCTGGGTCGAGATCGAACACCATGATGTCGGGTTGCTCGACGTGATCGGAGTGCGAGCCCCAGGTGTGGAGCTCGAGCGTGCCCTGCTGGGCGGTCGCGACGAGCCCGGCCATATCGTCGACCTGCATGTACGTGACCTCTTCACCGTCGACCTCGGTCAACGTGAGCCTGTGGATCGCCGAGGGTGAGCCTTTCAAGATGTGCTTCTGAAAGAAGCACGGCTTCTTTCGGCCCTCGGGGCATCGCACTAGGGTGAGCGGTCGATTCGCGATGTGCGGCAGCATCCACTCGGCAACCACCGCGAGATACGCGAGCAGTTGGCCCTTGGTGACTCCCTGCTCCGGATAGAGCACGCGGTCAAGGTTCGTAAGCTTGAAGCCGAGCGGCAGCTGCTGGAGCAGGTCGTTCTGGTTCGCCGCCGGGGCGACGTTGTTGGTGGCAAAGCGGACGGCGCCTTTTTTTTGGATCGTAGTCGCGGGTGTGGCGCGATTGCTCTGCCATACCCGTTCCGGCGCGGCGGCGATTTGTTCGACCGTGCGACCCGTCAGTACGCTCTCCGGACGCTCCGCTACAATATCGACCGTGTCGTTCGCGGCTGCGTCGCGGCTCTTGAACAGCAACCAGCCCTCCTGCTTGGCCTGCGGCTTCGTTCGCACGAGGTGCCAGCGACCATGCAGCTTCTCGCCCTGGAGCGTGAACGTCAGCCGGCCTTTCTTCATTCCGTCGCGCGCGTCGCCCTCTGCGGTCCAGGTCCCGCGATCCCACACCACGACCGTACCTCCACCGTACTGCCCGGCCGGGATAATCCCCTCGAAGCTCACATAGTCGAGCGGATGATCCTCGGTCCGAACGGCGAGCCGGCGCTCGCCCGGCTTCAGGCTCGGGCCCTTTGGCACCGACCACGAGAGCAAGACGCCGTCGAGCTCCAAGCGAAAATCGTAGTGCAGGCGACTCGCTGCGTGCTTTTGAATCACGTACCCGTTCCCCCCAGTCGTGCGCGCTCGCTCACCGCTAGGCTCAGCTGTGACAGAGAAGTCACGCATCGAGGCGTATTTGGCGAGTTTTGGCTGCTCCATCCAGCACTGGTTTGCACGCGAAGTGCCGGCGTTGGGGTGCGGTGTACGGGGCGGTGTTCTAAAGGGAAACGATGGTGCCGCAACGGCGAGACACGACCTTCGGTACCTCCGGCCGATTGGGCGACGTACTCGTCAAGGAACTCGTCGAGAAGTACGCGGCTGCGCCTTCACGACCTAACGTTTGCTCGGCCGAGCGAGTTGCTTGGCCACGGCGTCCCCGAGGACATCCTGTTGGAGGCGTTTCGAGTCCCCGAAAAAAGCACGCGCGAGCTGCCGGTCGACTCGCCGCGTGCCGACTAACGTCATCGCGCCTGCAACGGTCGTCACGCCTTCGCCGTAGGCAACGCGATCCTCTACGCCCGGCCTCTCGCCGCAGAGCTTCGCGAAGTACTGCATCCCAAAGCTTCGAACGCGAGCTTGGTGATCTCCGGCGACGACGACCTCGAACGTGTTTCGCTCGCTCTCGTCCAAACGCGGAAGCAGGGCACGCACCTTTTGGTCCAAGGTTGTTAGCTGGATCTCTGCCGTCTCGTCCGCGAGCGCCGTCAATGACGAGCGCATCGACGCCGCGAAGGTCGCGAGCGCTTCGGGATGGTACGCCTGTAGCGCAGTCTCGATCGCACCCACGGTTTTGCTCAGCGCTTCGGTCGCGCTTGGCGACAGTGCGTTCGGCATCTTCGCCAGCGCGCCTGCACAGGCATCACGCAATCCCGTCAGTCGCGCCCGCGTCTCGGGTGTCAGCATTCCGGCGGGGTGGCGCATCAGCGCGGCGTACAACGCCACCGGCGCGTGAGCCGCTGACTTGAGAACATGGAAGGTCGCGGGGGAGATTTGTTCGATGTGCTGCCGACCTCGCAGCAGAAGAGTCAACGTATCGGAGAGCAGCACGAAGACGGCAGTATCGTGCGCTACATATGACCGGGTCTGCCCATACTCGGAATGAAAGATATCGTTGGCCTCATCTAGCCTTGTGGAAGTCTTGAAGCGAGCTGGCGCCCCATCCGAATCGTTGGACATATGTTGGCTCGTAGGAATAGGCCCGCCCGTCGCAGGCGCGGATTCGCTATCGCCCCTTTTCGTCGGCAGGAGCGCGGTAGTACAGCGCCGCGTCGGCCGCGAGCACGACGACCTTCTCCCGCGTGGACATGCCCAGCCTGTCGGATCGCCGCGCGCGGTGACCGACGGTGTCATCGACAGAGGGCGTCGGTTCACGCGGGCCGCACGCACCAGCCGTGAGCGCGCACCCGTCGAGCATCGCGTCGAAGCGCGTAGCGGGATGGCACCTGGAAGTCATGTGCGTGATGCGCTGCAAGCGCTGGTCCACCGCGTTCGGTGCAGCGAGGTTGCGAGACGCGCGCGCGCGGCGATCGCGCACGTTGGGGCTAACAACCGAAGCAGGGACGACGGGATCGACATCGACCGACAGCGATGCGGCGACGGCGGATCGGAACGTGCGCCCGCAGCGCACTGCGGGCACGTTGGCCCTCGCAGGTGGGTCATGTTCGTGCGGAACCGGCTCCTCGTGCGATGGCGCGTACTCGCCTAAGAGCAGCTGTTCGACGTTGTTCGCTCGGGCGCGACCATACGGGCTAACTCGGCCTTTACTCGTACCGCAGCTCACGCTCGCGCACGGGATGTACTGTGAAGTTTCTTCGAGCCGTCACCGAGTGCATACGGGCCATGCTCGTGTGATGTGACTGCGGACGCGTGAGGACACTGCGCGAATCCGTAGGTTTAATTCGCCGACGTCGATTCGCGCTCCCATACGCTCGGCGGAATAACCGTCGCGAGTGCGCCTTTGCTCGTCGGCTGGCTACCAGGTCGTGAACGTCTCGGAGGTCACTCTGTGGTCTCGGGGAGATCGTAGGCCGACGGGCCGTTGAGCACCTTGCCGCAGCCGTCAAAGCGCGAGCCGTGAACGGGGCAGTCCCAGGTCTTTTCGGCGGAATTCCAGCGCACGACCCCGTGGAGGTGCGGGCATCGCGCGGATCGCTCGTGACACGCACCCGTCCCGTCGCGATAGGCCGCGATCAGGTGCAGGCCGCGCCGGATCGTCGCGCCTTCGCCAGGTTTGATCTCGTCGACCGAGCTGACATCGGCAGGTGAAATCCAATCGCGAAACGGAATGTTCGAAGCGATCGCCTCGTGCAGCAGGGTTCCGAGGCCGTGGACCTTCGAGCGTTCGAGCGAGTACAACGCTTCCCACTCGTGCGGCTGCTTCGCGATCAAGGAAGGCAAGAGCAAGCTCGCGATCACGCCGTGGGTCAGGCCGTGCCCCGAATCACCCGTGACGATGAAGACGTTCTCGCTGCCGGGTAGGGCACCGATGTACGCGAGGCCGTCGGAAGGCTCGCCGATCTGACCGGACCACTTCGCGACCACTTCGCCGACCATCGGAAACCGCGGCTTCGCCCACGCGACAAGGCTCGCCCAGGCCTCATCCGGATCGCCCTGGCCTACCCGATGATCCGCACCGCCGACGAGCAGGATATCTCGGCCCGAGGCATCGGCTGCGACGCGGACGTAGTGATACGGCTGTTCCGTGTCGTCGTATAAGGCGTGTGGCACTGTGTCGTGCGGAAGAGCGAACGCGACGACGTAAGAGCGATACGCCGCCATCCGGATCGGGATGTCGTAGCGGCTCGTGATGCCGAACCCTGTCGCATCGACGACTGCGTTCGCAGAGAGCTTGCGACCGCCTTGGAGCTGGACCTCGCAGCGCTCGCCACCCTCGACCATCAAGACGTGGGTGTTCGTCCGAATTCGTACGCCGCGAGCGACCGCATCTTTCGCGATCGCGACCACGTACTCGAGCGGCTGAAACTCGGCCTGATGCTCGAAGCGAAGTGCGCGACCCGTGCCGAACGGGAGGGGAGCGCGGTCGACGAAGCCGACCAAGAGGCCGGCTTCGGCCGCGGCGGGCAGCTCTCTTTCGAGCTCCTTGACGGAGCCGAACAAGTAGCTGGGCACGCGCTGGAACGCGCACTCGATCGTGAGCTCCTTCACGGTGCGCTCGATCTCGTTGATCGCCGCCGCATGACTCGAGGCGGCGACGCGCGCGCCTTCGACACCGAAATGCTTGCGCAGCAGATAGAACCGGTCGTCGAGTGCCGACGAGAGATGCGCGCTGGTCCGCGCCGTCTGCCCACCGGCCACGGGCCCGCGATCGAGCACCAGCACGTCGAGCCCCTGCGCAGCGAGCGCTCTCGCTACGCTGAGCCCTGCGATGCCCGCGCCGATGACGCAGACATCTGGATCGGCCTCATCCGCGCCCAGCGTCGGGAAATCAGGGACCTCGGTCCTCATCCATAGCGAAACCGATGCGCCCGAATCGTTGGCAATACTCATCGGGCGCCTCCAACTGCAAACGTCATGCTTCGCCGCGTGGCTCGCATTGCGAGCGCTATTGCACGCATGCATCACGAGACACTCCTGTCGGCACCGATCTAAGAGCAACGATAAGCAGCGATAGCGCGACTCGCGCTTACGTGGTTGGTGTGTCTTGCTTGTAATCGAGCTAGGCGGATCCAATCCTGAGCCGACGGCCCAGGCCGGTTTGACGGACGGCGCTGCGCCAGCAAGATCCGCGGACTTCGACTCATCCCCCATGCAAGAGGATTCGAAACCCCGAAGGAAACTCGACCTTGATCTTACGACCGGGGAGGGACGCCCGAACGTAGCCTTCACCGAACGTGGCGTGGAGGACGCGGTCGCCGCGCCCGAACGTCGCCTGCGCCGAATAAGGCAGCGGCGGTGTGCGCGGGCGATCGAAGTAAGCACGAGGCGCGACGGAGACACCTTCGCAGATGGATCGGTCGTCGTCGGCTGCGGCCTTCGGGTCGAGCTCGCGAGCACTCCGTGAATGCATCGAGAACACGACGAAGCCGGCGTCGAACGCGAAGCCGATGTCGGTGGGTTTCCCAGCGTAGCCCTTGGAGCGGAGCTCGGTAACGACCTCGTCGAGGAACCGGCCCGTCAGCTGAACACCATCGAAGCGGGCCTCCTTACGTCCGTTACCGCACCCGATCTCGACGAGCTCCACGATGTCGCGGTCCGAGTACGAGATGATCAAGACCGGCGTCGTCGGGTAGACTCCGCGCTCGCTGCGTGGCTCGTGCACGGGCTTGCCGATCCTGCTCTCGACGTCGGCGCGTGAATCACCGACGCGCGCGAGCTCCACACCGATCCCCGGAAGGACTTCCATGACGCGAGCCGTAGCATAACCGCGTGATCCGAAGAAAGGACCTTGACGATGGCGCGAGCACCCATCCGGTTGGTCAGCGAGACCGCGCGGCAGATGACGGAGTTGATCCGCCGCGACGCGCGAGAGCGCGGACTTGGAACCGATGCGACCTTCGAGCAGCGGCGAGATGCAGCGGCAGCATTGACGAGCGATGCGTTGTGGCTGGACGCCGACCTGGACCTGCGCGAAGCGATCACTACGGCGGCGGAGGTCGAGGTCGATGGGCGTTGCTACGCCGCGCTCGATCAGCCGTCGTCGGCGACCTACTACAGTCGATGGGCAGTCACCCGATCGATGAGGCGCTTTACCGCGGGGTCGGCACGCGCAATGGCCCGACGATCAAACCGATCGAGGTGCGCGTCGGGATGATCGAGCACATGACGCCGGACATGGCGCGGATCGTCGGTGAGTTGGACAAGCCCAAATGAATGCTGCGATATGCGTCCGGCGCGATGTCCGGTGGCCGGATTCCGCCCGGCCACCCGCCTTTTGTTAGCAGCAGATATTGCCGGAGGCACGCCGCGTATTTGACTCTCGGGCTATGGCGATAACGGTCTTGCACACGGGTCAGTCCGGTGTTGAGCGCGGCGCTGATCGAGCGGCGCGGTTGTTAGGGCTCCAAGTCGGAGGCTTTTGCTCCATGCAGGGCAGAGACGAGCTGGGTGTACTGCCAGCGGAGATACTTCGCGATCTGAAGCGGTGCTCCACGACAGGTGTGCGAAACGCACTGCGCGCGACCCTCAGCGACGCGGACGCGCTGATTATCGCAGTGCCGAAGGTGCGCCAAATGAATCAAGTAGCGGGAGTGGAGATGCTGCGTGCGTCCGCGCGCGCCGCTGGAGTGCGGCAATGGGTCGTGGATCCGACGTCCGACCTAGGCGAGGTCGGTGCGCAGATCTATCGTGCGACCGCTGCCGCCCATATCCGGGCATTGGTCACCGGGCCTCGCCGCACGCGCTGGCTCGAAGGCGAGGAGCTCGGCAGGGGCATCGTGCTCGAGCTCGCGACACAGGCGCGCACGGCACGGCGAAAATATCGCGTGCTTGTGGTCGATGACGAAAAGATCATCGCACAGAGCGCCTGCCGTCTGCTACGGGCTCTCGGCCACACCTGCGTGACTGCGTTCGATGGCGCCGCAGCGCTTAGTCTTGCCAGTGAATTCAACCCTGACGTAGCGATCCTCAACGTTCGATTGCCGGATCTGAGCGGCGACGAGGTCGCGCGACGGTTGCGCGAGCAGCGGAGCTCGCCGCTCTTTCTTGCAGCCATCACCGGATCGGTTGACGCGACGGAACGCTCCAACGCGTTCGACCGTCATGTGGTGATGCCCGCTACCGCCTCGGTGCTTCAGGAGCTCTTGGACGATGCCGATTTCCTGCTTGCCGCGGTTTAATGCCGCGAACTCTCGCGTCAGTCGCTTCTTGTTTACTGACCCACCAACCGGTCGCAGGCGCTCACCACTTTGGGTCGCGCTGAGAACGCTCGCTCTGGGCCCGTACGACGCGACAGCGCGAGTCGCGAGACGTGCTCGGCAAACTGAAGGTAGCCAGACATGTTCCAACCCCCCAATCCGTCCGAGCGGTCGACCGCGCTTCGTGTGCGTCGCGACCTCAAGATGGCCCGCAGCGTCCATGCGTACGTTCGCGGAAGCACGGAGCGGTTCTACGAATGGGTGGCATCTCCCGCGGGAAAATTGCTGCCTCGAGGACCGGATCTGTGGATCTGCGGTGACTGCCACGTCGGAAATCTCGGCCCCATCGGACACCCGGCTGGGCGCGCGATCGTCGAGCTCCGCGATCTCGATCAGACCGTGATAGGGAATCCCGCGCATGACGTCGTGCGGCTTGCTCTCTCACTCTCAATGTCCGCGCGCAGCTCAGATCTTCCGGGGGTGACTACCGCCCGCATTGTCGAGGAGCTGGTTGCGGGGTACGAGCGAGCGTTCGAAGGCGACGCAGCGCCTGAGCGCATCGCGGATCTTCCGGAGCCGATTCGGCTCGTCATGAAACAAGCGGTGCACCGAACGTGGACGCATCTATTTGCAGAGCGTTTGGGGAGAGATCGCCGCCAGATTCCGCTGAACCGCCGATTCTGGCCGCTCGCCGACGACGAGCGCACAGCGATCCAAGAGCTCGTCGCAACGGAGCCGATGCGCAAGCTGGTCGCGCAGTTGGCGAGTCGTCAAGACGACACGATCATCAAGTTTGTCGATGCCGCTTTCTGGGTCAAAGGGTGCAGTTCGCTCGGGTTATGGCGTGCAGCGGTACTGGTCCAGATCAAAGACGCCTCGAAGAAGCATAAACGTCGTCGCCGCTCTCTGGCTTTGATCGACATCAAACAAGCGATCGATCCCATCGCTCCGTGGTCGATCGAGCCTACAGCTAAGCTACCGAATGGCGAGCGCGTGCATCGCGGCGCGCTTGCGCTCGCACCGGCCCTCGGCAAGCGAATGCTGTCCGCGCGCATACTCGACCGCTCGGTCTTCATTCGCGAGCTCCTCCCCCAAGATCTGAAAGTCGAGCTCGACCATATCTCGACGGAGCAAGGTCGAGCGGTCGCGTTCTACTTGGGCATGGTCCTCGGGGACGCGCACGGACGGCAACTCGATGCCGCGGGACGCCGAACCTGGCGCGAGGCGATGGCTGCGCGTCGCACGAACATCGACGCGCCGAATTGGCTCTGGAAGGCTGTCGTGCAGCTCGTCGGGCTTCACGAAGAGGCGTACCTCGAACACTGTCGCGAGTATGCGCTGACAGCAGACGAGGTCGGTCCTACAAGCATCGCTCAGCCGCTCGCTAAGACTGCGTGATGCGACCGGACTTTGACGTCGCGATGATCGGTAGCGTATCGGCGGCGCTGGCGCTCGGTGATCGCGCAGGCCACGGCTGGCGAATCGCCCCGAACATCACGGCGATATGGACCGCAGGATCGGTATGTCGCCACACGATTCGACGCAGGCTTCCCGCAGAACGATTGGCTCGCGATCGAGCTCGGCCCGCCGTACCTCTCGTTCCATGTCGTCGCTATCACGGAGCACCCGGACTCTGCGCACGACCTCCGGGCAGCGATCGAAAACAAACTGGCTGCGAGTAGCGCGCGCGTCGAGGGATCGCGCTGGTTTCGATGACTACGTGGTCAAGCCATTCTCAGCGCGCGAGTTGGTCGTCCGGGTGGAAGCGTAACTATCGAGGGCGCAAGTGCGCGCTGTCACGGCCTCCATAACCGGAGACTCGTGTCCGTCTTCGCGAGCACGCCCATCGGGATCGCCATCTTGCGCGGTCCGAACACGTGTTCGAGTTCGTGAGCAGCAGCTGGTCAGACCGCCGCTAACGCAATCGGCACAACCGCGGAGTGCGCGCCTTCCCTCGGCTAACACCGACGACCGTGCTCCCACGACCGGTTCGGTGCCTCGGTCTAAACGACAAACGGTAACGTCTCCACAAGTCGAGGGCACGAGTCGTGCAAAGCATCGCGCACAAACGTGAGCATGGCTAACCAAAAATCGGGGGCTCGATCGTGACGCCGCTGTTATCACTGCGTCACAAGCTGTGTCGCGAGCTCGCACAGGCCGAGACCTCGGCGCAGTACCATCCGGCTCGTCAAGCGCGGCAACTTGGCGACACCCCACCAGGTCACGCGTTCGCTGAGATCTCGAAGCAGGCGCTTTCCGTGTGGGCCCCGTTCGAGGCTGCTGTGGGCAAGAAGACCCTAGGTCTGGGCGTCGGCCGCGAAATTGGCAGGATCTTCTCGACGACGCGATATATCGCGGTCGACCGATTGATCGACGCGCAACGCGCCTACCGCGGCACTTTACTCGGGCTCCAGCACGGCCTCGATTGCGGGCGCGTCCTTCGTCGGGTGGCGGAGCACACGGGAGAGAGCGCGATTATCACCTGGTGTGACGATGCACTTAGGCGGCGCGCAGAGCTCATAGAGATCGCTGAAGAGCAGCTTGATTGGTTCGCTGACTTTCCAGAGGTTGCCCTATGCAGCATCTCGAACATCTAAAGCGCCTGCCGGTTGCCGGGCACGCACCATGCCGGCATCTCATCCGCGCTCGTCGGGGCGTGTCCCGACCGAGGCTTCCCGTGACAGTGATCGAGCGGCTCGATCATCTCGAACCACGTGCGGTGAAACATCTCGAGCTCGCGCCCGTTTCCGACCTGGAACAGTTCGAGCTCGTACACGTAGCCGACGCGTGTCGCGGGCCCGGTGTCGACGTGTCGCACTGCGGGCTCCGTGTGCCCGTTACCGACCTCGAGGGTCGTCGCGCAGACTCGGTGACGCACACGCACTCGCACGAACAATTCTAAGGGCGATTGAATGGCGAACGCCCTTCGGTCGACGCATCTAGTGGCGACGTGGTCGCTGTCCTCGGGCTCTCGATCCACCGCGCGGCGGCTCGTCGAGTTCGACGCACCATGGTCTTGATACGACGAGCAGGTGGCGGCGTGCACGGAATGTGCGGCTACCACGCCACAGCGAGTGCGTTAGGCAACGTCTTCGGCTTCGCTCCGCCTCCGCTCGTGTCATGAGCATGCGCAGCTGGACTCGCGATCGAACTGCGTTACTCTGGCGCGCGAAAGTGCGGACATCGGATGCGAGTCTTCGGCATCGGTAACTACAACGACCTCGGCTCGGTCTACATGCGCTGCGCGGCCGACGGCCACGAGGTCCGCGTCCACATCGCCGAGCCGGAATCCCGGGATGTCTTGAGAGGCCTCGTCGATCAAGAGCCTGACCTCGAAGCCGGGCTCGCGTGGGTGCGCCGCGATGAGAACCACGTCGTGCTCGTGGAAGACTCGGGCTGGGGCGAAGACCAGGATTGTTGGCGTGCCGATGGTTTCAACGTGCTCGGCTCGAGTGCGCTCGGCGACCGGCTCGAACAAGATCGCGCATTCGGCCAGCACGTCCTCTCCGAGGCGGGCCTCGCGGTCCTGCCGAGCCATTCATTCGCGAAGTTCGCCGCCGCACTCGAATTCGTCCGCACTCACCGCGCACGATACGTGCTGAAGTTTCATGGGGCCGACCTTCCTTCGAACGCGAACTATATCGGCATGCGAGATGACGCGACGGACATGATCGCCGTCCTTGAACGCGAACGCACGCTGTACGCGCGCGACGAACAGCCAGAGCCAACCTTCACGCTCATGAAATTTGTGACCGGGATCGAGGTCGGGTTCGGTTGTTTCTTCGATGGAGATGCGTTTGTCGGCCCGATCAATCTCGATTGGGAGCACAAGCGCTTCTTCCCAGGCGACCTCGGCGAGCTCACGGGCGAGATGGGTACGGTCGTCAGCTATCGACGAGGCGAGCGCCTGTTCGAAGCGACCCTCGCGCGTCTCGCGCCGGTGTTGCGTTCGGGCCGTCACGTCGGTTACGTCAACCTCAATACGATCGTGAACGATGAGGGCGTCTGGCCACTCGAATTCACGTGCCGATTCGGCTATCCCGGGTTCGCGATCCTGTCCGCGATGTTGCTCGAAGACTGCGCTACGATCTGTCGCAACGTCGCGACACGAGCAGGCAAGAGCTTCGCCACGCGCGATGGTTACGCTGTAGGGGTTGTCATCACGGTGCCGCCATTTCCCTATCACCACGGCTACGAGGAGCTGGGCAAAGGTCAAGTAGTCCACCTGCAATCCGGCCTGACCGCGGAGGAGCAACGCAACCTGCACTATGGCGAGATCGCGCTTGAGGGCGAGCATCTCGTCACCGCGGGCCAGGTTGGATACGTCATGGTCGCCACGGGCTGCGGTGGCAGCGTGACGGATGCTCGGCAAGCGGCGTACGCGCTGGTTTCCAAGGTGTCGATTCCGAACATGCGATATCGCAACGACATCGGTAGCGCACTCGACACGCGCGGTCTTGCCGAGCTTGCTCGGCTCGGTTGGCTCTAGATCTCTGCGACAAGCAACACGGCGGCGATCCGCTCGACGGAACCGTAGCTAGCGCTCGAGAGCTCGGCGCCGAAGACGTCAGGGTCGAGCTCGCGATAGCTCCACGCTCGCTTC
Organism: Kofleriaceae bacterium; assembly: GCA_025357755.1. Lineage (GTDB taxonomy): Bacteria > Myxococcota_A > Polyangia > Haliangiales > Haliangiaceae > JABFXX01. The sequence continues at coordinate 50,929 of JANXOP010000007.1, forward strand.
CCGAGGATGCTCGCCGCCGCTTCGCGGATCGGATCCACACCAGCGCGAATCGGCGACCCGGTGTAGAGCACGAGCTTGCCGCGAACACGCTCGCAGCTCTCCCGGAGAATCCTCATCGCGAGCCCTGTACCGAGCTCCCCGCCGCCATCGCGATAGCACCGACCGCTTGGATCCGCGATATACGGCGGGTTCGCGATGACGAGGTCGACATCGCCCCTAACCGGGTCGAACAGATCGCCGACCGCGATCTCGACTCGCTCTGCACATCCATTGAGGTGTGCATTGACGCGCGAGAACATCGCCGCGAGAGGGTTGCAGTCGGTCAGAACGATACGCTCGCAACGGTCGGCGATCGAGATGCCACCTGCGCCCGACCCAGCACCGAGATCGAGGAGGCGGCGCGCGCCCGTGACTGTTCCGGCGAGAGCCGTGCAAAACCGATACGTGTCGGGGCCGAAGAACACGGCGTGTTCTCCAACCGTCGGATAAGCGGAATGTGCGAAGAGCTTGCCATCGAGCGTAGAGAACCGCACGCGGCTCGCGAACAGTCCATCGGCGCGGTGCTCGATCACCTCTGCCACCTCGAGCGCGTGGAGGATGTCGCGAGGAACGAGCGAGGGCTCGAATGGGAAGCTCCAGCCGAAGACGTCGCGCATCGTGTGTGCGCTGCGCTTCCGCGCATAGACACGGTCGTGAGTGTCTGGCGTGACAGTAACGAACGCGTACTCCGACGCCGCGAGCCACGCCCCAACGGAAATCAGCGCTGTTTCAGGGTCCGACGGTGCTCGCATGGTTTGTCGCAGGAGCAATTCGCATACCGTCGCGATCGCGTGCTCAGGCAGCCACCCTCTCGATGGCGGAACCCGTCTCGTGGAGTTTCGCGACTAGGCAGGCAGCGCTACCTCCGGCGAGCTGAAATTGATCGAGTGGCGCGGTCACAGTCTGTCGCCCGAGGGACCGCCATAACGCGGTCATCTCGGCGGACTCGGTTCCGGTGACCACCACATCTCCAACTTCCACCACGTTGATCGAGAAACGCTTTGCTTCCGGCAAGGGAACGTCCCGCGTTCGCCGGAAACAAAGTGCCTCGAGATCGCGCACGGCTGCCGGGGTGAACGCCTCGCGGCAGTATACGAGCGTATCGTCCGATAGCACCGTAAGCGCGGTATCGAGGTGAAATAACGCCGGATCGCGGAGCTCGAGGGTCACGACCTCGCAATCGAGGAACTGAGCGAGCCCGGATGCCGACGCTCGGTCGGACCGAACCCCGTGGCCCAGCAGTGCAAGCCTGCGTTGCGCGATCACCTGAACATCTCCACCTTCCAGCGACGTCGTCAGCGGTCGAGCGACTATGAACCCGGCGCGGGCGAGCTGACGCGCACGAGTTCCGGACTCGAGCCGTCGCTCGCGATGATAGAACGTCGTCGGTAGCGCCCGCGCGCCCGAACCGTGATCGACGAGGATCACGGAGTCTTTCATGAACACAGAGTCGTATGCGGCATGCATGAACGGCACGCGCAGGACGCGGGCGCCATACAATTTGAGCGCGCGTACAAAGCCTGTGTGTTGCGCGCACGCCTTTTTCGAATCTGCTGCACCTATCCGCATGTGAGGGTTGATCGCCCATGCGACTCGATACTCACATCTAGACGCATCCTGTTCGCTGCCGTGCGAGCACGAGCATGCGGGGCGACTCAAAACGAACGAGCTCATGCACTGCTCCGTAGCAACCTGCGGGCCGGCCCTCACTTTGCAAATTCGGAAGGCCATGAGTTCAGCGCTGCACTCCGACCTCGTCCGACTAAATCGTATGCGTCTCGCACCAACCATGTCAGAGAGCGATTGGCACGTCGATCTCGAGCAGGAGGTCGAGCTGCGCAAGCTCGAACTCGCATGGCTAGAGGGCGAACGCGCCCGGATCGTTCCTGTGGCCGAGCACGCACCGCGCGATGGCGCGCGCTTCGTTGATTGGTTCCAGAACCTTGAAGTGGTTGGCCCAGGTCAGCGCGACCCGCTGTTCGATTGGCTCGCAACTCACGCGACCCTTGACCAGATGCGATGGTTCTTACGACAAGAAGTGGACGGTGAAGCCGGATTCGAGGACCTGGTCGCTCTTACTCAGCTGCGCATGCCAGAAGGTCCCAAGCTCGAGCTCGCGAGAAATTATGCCGATGAGATGGGGCGCGGTCACGCGAGCGGGATGCACGGCCCGATGCTCGCTCGGCTCGCTGCGGAATTGGCGCTCGACGAAATGCCCGACGACACAGTGTGGGAGGCACGTGCGCTCGGCAACCTCCTGTGTGGACTCGCCACGAATCGCCGCTACGCCTATCAGTCGATCGGTGCGCTCGGAGTCATCGAGCTGACCGCACCGCGTCGTGCGGAGCTTGTCAATAGTGGTCTCAAGCGCCTCGGTATGTCACCACACGCTCGGCAGTACTACGCATTGCACGCGACGCTCGACGTCAAGCATAGCGAGGCTTGGAACCGGGAGATCCTAGGGCCACTCGTCGCGCAGAATGGCGCGCTCGCCCCACTGATCGCGGAAGGCGCGCTGCTTCGGCTTCATGCAGGTGCGCGGTGCTTCGCTCGCTATCGTCGCGAGCTCGGGTTCGCGCATCTTCGCGCCGCATGACGCCGCCATCGGCCTGCTCGTGCTCGTGCTCCGACACCGTATCGGCGAAAAAAATCGAACGCAGGACACGCCAAGTGGAACTCTCGCCTCGGGCAACGCGGGCGAGCAAAGATTCCGCGGCCCGGTAAACCCTCGCGATCTACGGCGATGACTACGAGACCCGGATGGCACGTGCATCCGCGACTACATCCACGTCCAGGACCTCGCCTCTGGACACATGATGGCGCTCGCCCGTCTCGAGCGCGGCGAGACGTTGCGCGCGATCAATCTGGGCACCGGTCGCGGCTACTCGGTGCGCGAGATCCTCGAGGCCGCGCGCGGTGCTCGGCAAGGAGGTAAAACGCACGATCGGCCCGCGTAGTGATGACGATCGTCGAAGATGCGCTACGCTCGAGAAGAGGCCTTTCGTGACTCGACGCTGCACAAGAGCGGCGGCCCTCGGCGAGCGCACGCCCGCCCTGATTCCCGGCGGGCACCACCTGTCGGGCCGGCCGCTGTTGACCCCGACGACGTCGCCGATGTACTTCGAGCGCGCAAGACTGGGTCGGAAGCGACGACCGCAGCGCTGCGCATCGCGCGCCCGGCAACTGGCCGTCACAAGATCGCGCGGTGCGGCTATCACGGGTGGCACGACTGGTGTTTGCCGAGGACACGTGCGTGCCGGAGGCGCTCCGCGATCAGGTCTTCGAATTCTCGGTGCGAGATCCAGCATCGTTGCGCGCGATCCTGTCGGCACACGAGGTCGCCGCGGTGATCCTCGCGCCCGAGATGATGTGGCCGCCTGACAAGCAAACGTTCACCGAGCTGATCGAGCTCACGCGACGGCTGGCGCAATGTTCATCCTCGACGAGATCAAGACCGCGTTTCGAACGGCACCCGGAACCCTGCAACGACGCCTCGGCATCGAGCCGGATCTCACGACCGTGAGCAAGGCGCTCGGCAATGGTTGGCCGATCGGTGCGGTGTTGGTCCGCGCGCCTTGCTCGAGCATGCCGCGGGCTTGCATCTCTCCGCGAGGTATCACGGTGACACCGCGAGCATGGCGGCCGCTCTCGCGAGCTCGCGATCCTCGATCGCGAACCGGTGGCCAACCACGTGTGGCGCCTCGATGCACGATTGATTGATGGCCTGAACGAAGGCGCGCGCCGCCACGGCATCGCGGCCACGGCGGACGGCGAGCCGGTGCCACCCATGCGGTTCCTGGCATTCACCGACGCAGCTCCAGGTGCGAAACGAACGCGTGCGCACCGCCTTCTGTGCGGCGATGCTCGCGGGCGGCATCTTGTTGCATCCGCGGCACCTCTGGTCTGTGAGTCATGCTCACACCGATGCTGACATCGATCGAACGCTCGAGCTGAGTGACGCTGCGTTCGCGATCGCTGCTCGCTAGGCCTACTTGGCGCAGCGCCTGCAGCTCCCACGGGGATGTCTAGAGTGGTCGTGATCACCGGCGCGTCAAGTGGTGTAGCCCGAGCCACGGCGGTCGAGCTAGTAAGGCGGGGCGATCGCGTGGTCATCGCGGCTCGCCGCGAGCAAGCGCTCGAAGAGACCGCAGCTGCCTGTCGAGCCGAGAACGGCGAGGTTCTGGTCGTGCCGACTGATGTCATGATCGAGGAGGATGTGAACGCCCTCGCCGCAGCAGCTATGACGCGCTTTGGCCAGATCGAGGCGCGGGTCAACAACGCCGGCGTCACGCTGTACTCGCCGTTCGAGGACGACGCGGTCAGCGAGCATCTGCGCGTGATCGAGACCAACCTCTTCGGCGCGATATACGGCGCACGCGCGACAATTCCGATTTTCCGTGCGCAGGAGCACGGCATCCTCATCAACATGGGCTCGGTGCTCAGCCATGTCGGGCAAGCGCGCGTGCCGTCCTACGTGATCTCGAAGCTCGGCGTGCGTGGCCTGACCGAGGCGGTCGGGGTCGAGCTCGCGGATCTGCCGAACGTTCATGTCTGCAGTGTGTTTCCATTCGCGCTCGATACTCCCCACTTCCAGACAGGTGCGAACCGCATGGGTCGCGAGCCTCGCGCTCTGCCGCCGATGCAATCGCCGGAGAAGGTCGCGTGCGTGCTAGACAGACCGCGACGCAACACGTACGCGCCGTCGTACATCCAGCTCGGCGTGATGGTCCACGCGATGTTCCCGCGCACCTCCAAGCTGCTGCTCGCGGCCTTGCGCAAGTACAACTTGGCAGGCACGCAAGCTTCGAGGGAGGGGGGCCTCTATGACTCGACCGCACCGGGCGCCACCCACGGTGATCGACCTCCACTTGTCAGTACGCCGCGGTTCTTCGCGTGGCTCGTCGGTCGCTTCGTCCAGGATCGGTTGGCGTGAGCGGGACCTACGACGTCGTCGTGGTCGGCTCCGGGCCGAACGGGCTCGCCGCCGCGATCGCAATGCTACGTGCGGGGCTCTCCGTGCACGTGATCGAGGCACATAACAGTCCCGGTGGTGGCATGCGCACGGGCCAGCTCACGCTCGAGGGGTTCGATCACGACATCTGCTCGAGCGTGCATCCGCTCGGGATCGCGTCACCGTGGTTTCGCACGCTCGAGCTCGAGGACCACGGGCTACGCTGGATCCAACCGAGTGCACCGCTCGCTCACATCTTGCGCGACGGCCGTACCGTGATGCTCGAACGCTCTGTCGAAGCGACCGCGGATGGCATAGGAGAAGATGGGCCCGCATACATGGCGCTGATGAACCCGTTCGTCGACGTGCTCGACGAGCTCTTCCCCGACATCCTCGGTCCACTCCACCTGCCCCGGCATCCCGTGCGGTTCGCACACTTCGCGCTCGAGGCGGTTCGCTCGATGCGGGGACTTGCAGAGTCCCGGTTCACCGGACCCGCAGCGCCTGCACTGCTCGGCGGCATAGCGGCCCACGCTATGATCCCGCTCGGCGAAGTGGCCACGGCATCGTTCGGGCTGGTGCTCGCGCTCGCCGGACACGGGAGTGGCTGGCCGATCGCGCAAGGCGGATCGAGCGCGATCTGCGACGCGCTCGTCGTGGAGCTCGCCTCGCTTGGCGGAACGCTCGAGCTTGGCCACCACGTTACGACCTTCGACGAGCTTCCGACCGCACGCGCGTATCTGTTCGATACCGATCCGGGCCAGCTCATCGAGATCTGTGGTGACCGCGTACCCGCGCATTATCGCGCACGCGTCGAGCGATTCCGCTACGGACCGGGCGTGTTCAAGATGGACTGGGCCCTGGCCGAGCCAGTGCCGTGGAGAGATCCGACGTGTCGGCGCTCGGCAACCGTTCACCTCTCGGGCACGCTCGACGAGATCTCGAGTGCGCAGGCCGTGGTTCACGAGGGTCGAACTGGTAACCGGCCGTTCATCTTGTTCGGCCAACCCACGCTGTTCGATCCGACTCGCGCCCCTACCGGCAAGCACACCGCCTGGGCGTACTGCCACGTTCCACCGAACAGCGACGTCGACATGAGTGCGGTGATCGAGGCGCGAATCGAGGAGTTCGCGCCGGGATTCAAGGAGCTCATCCTGGGGCGCCACACTGTCAACCCACGTCAGCTAGCTGCGTACAATCCAAACTATGTCGGTGGCGACATCAACGGCGGGCTCTCCGATTGGCGCCAGCTCTTCTTCCGCCCGACCGTGAGCCCAGATCCATACACGACCGGAGCCCCCGACATCTTCTTGTGCTCGTCGTCGACACCGCCGGTCGGTGGCGTGCACGGAATGTGCGGCTACTTCGCCGCGGCGAGCGCACTCCACCACGTGTTCGGCCTCGCGCCGCCACCGCTGCTCCCGTTCTGATCGGCTTCAGTTCGACGTACTTCTAAAGGATGCCCTTCATGGCGCGCTGCAGACTGGGCGCCGTGCTGCTTCGGACCCTCATCGATGCCGCCAAGCTGCGGCGCTCGGACCGGGCGAGCTCTAAATTTAGATCAAGTCAGTTCCGCGGACATACGTCGAGCAACTGCAATCGTCGCCGGGTTGAAAGACCTAGAACTGGAGTGCCGGTCGCGTAACCGAGGAGAGCGCGAGCACGATCATGAAGTGCGCCTTGCAGGGTCAACGCTGCGTCTTCATCGAGGTTCGTCGATATAGCGAATTCGCGAGTACGCCTGCGGGGACCGCGTTAACCAACGCCAGCAAGAATGACCTTTAGGGCCCGCGAATGACGAAGTCAGCCGGTCAATGCACCTCGTTGCGCGGCTTGATGACGTAATTCCAATCGCCGTGGAACTCGTTTCTCTCGATCTTCAGCGCGCGAAGTTCCTTGGCTGAGACCTTCTTGCCGGTCGGAT
>JANXOP010000114.1 GCA_025357755.1 Kofleriaceae bacterium
AGCTGCACCTCGCCGAACACGCGCGATTGCTCGCGCTCGAGATTCCGCTGATCGCCGCCGCGGATACCCAGGAGAGTGCGGTGCTCCTCCGCGGCCTCGTGCGCGACAAGATCTCGCAAGCGCTCGATCGAGCGTTCCTCGCGCTACAAGCGCTGCATCCGCGCGAGGACATCCGCGAGATCGAGCGCGCGCTCGACGGTGGAGATCCGCGCGCGAAGGCCCACGCGCTGGAGTTCATCGATACGCTGACGCGCACGCCGCTCTATGGGCGGAGCACGGGCCTGCGTGGCCAGCTCTTGATGATCGGCGAGGACCTCGATACGCGGGAGCGATTGACCCGCATCGGCCTGGCCGCCCAGATTCCGGATAGCGTCGAGAGCGCCGTGGAACAGTTGATCCGAGAGCACGATTCGTTGCTCGCCGCATGCGCCGGGTACTACGCGCTGGAATTGCGGACCCCGGCCCTGGTACGCGCGATCCACGAGGTCGCGCGCGCCCGTCCGCTGTTCGCGCCGCTCGGCATCGCCCACGCGAGTCTCGGTGTCGCCTGAGCTCGCGCCCCCCGACGAAGGCCGACGCGAGCTCGATCTCCGCGTCGGCTTCGGCCTGTTCGCCTCCGAGACCCAGCTCGATTCGCTGCTCTCGATCGCGCGTCGCGTGGACGTCGAGGCCGGCCAGGTGCTCTACACCCGCGGTGAACCGAGCACGACGCTGTTCCAGATCGTCGTCGGTCAGGTCGAGCTCGGCGCGCCCGAGCTGCCGACCTGGCGCGTACGCGATGGTGGCGCTGTCGGGCTGATCGATTTCGCCCTCCGGCGACCCCACGCGCGAACCGCGATCGCGACCGCCGCGTCGCAGCTGATCGAGCTCGATGCCAGCGACTACCGCGACTACCTCGAGGACAACTTCGAGGTCTGTCACCGGATCATCGCTCAACTCTGCGGCCGCCTGACGACCGACCTGGTCTCCGACGCAGCCCGGTTTCTCTCCAACGTTGGCGAGCGCGACCGACGGAGCTACGCGAAGGTCGAGATGCCCCTCGTGGAGCGGTTGATCATGCTGTCGCACGTGCCGGCGTTCCGCGGCACCTCGACGCAGGCGCTCGCGAACCTCGCGCAGAGTGCGCTGGAGCACAGGTACGAGCCCGGGGAGGTCATCGCGCAGGCCGGCACGGCCACGAACCTCGTCTCGCTGCTGGTCGAGGGCACGATCGAGCTCGAGTTGCCGCACGGACGGGCCCGGCGCACCCGGCGCGATTTCGTCGCCCACCTCGAGGAGCTCGCCCTCGGTCCTCGGCTGACGACCGCGATCGCGGTCACACCGGCGATCGTGCTCCAGCTCGAGCGCGACGATCTGATCGATCGGATCGAAGAGCACTTCGATCTCGCGACGACGCTGCTCGCATTTGTCGCCACCGAGCAGGACCGTGTCAACGATCTGATCTCGGCCGACGCATGCCGCGTGGCATGAGGGTCGCAAGAGCAGCGCAGCATGAATGAGCGCTGGGTCCTCCTGCTCGAAGACGATGCCGAACTACGCGAAACGATCGAGGCAGGGCTACGCCGCGCAGGCTTGACCGTGCGCTGTGCGCTCGATGGCGCAGAGGCCCTCCGCATGTTCGAGGAACATCAGGTGCCGAGCGTCGTGCTGAGCGACTTGATGCTGCCCGGCGTCCTCGGCCAGAGCGTCCTGGAGTACATGCGTGGCGAGCCGAGCCTGCGCGATATTCCGGTCGCGATCATCACCGGTTCGCCGGAGCACGCGCCGAGTGGCTATCGCGTGTTCGCGAAGCCGGCGCCGTTTGGTGACGTGCTGGCCTTCGTGCACCGAGCCCTCGACTCGTCTGCGACGATCGCCTAGGTCACGGCATCGAAGCGGCATGGACCTGACGTCTCGCGGAGTGGGTCGGCCGCTTGTCGGCATGGTGGTCGTGCTTGGCGTCTGGGCCATCGCAGGTGCGGCCGTGCTCACCCATCCCGACAAGGACGTGATCGCGGGCGCCGCAGCCTTCGATTTCGTCGTCACCGCATCGCTCGTCGCGCACCTCTTACGCCTGCCGCGCTGGGCGACGACCACGACGTTCATCGTCGGGATGGTCCTCGCCAAGCTCGCCGTATCGCACGCCCTGGTGCTCGGCGTGATCGTCGAAGCGTGTGCGCTGATCTCGCTGGTAATACGCAAGCGCCACTCCGTGATCGCGCGCCTGCTCGCGACCGAGCTACGGATCCTCGCCATGCTAGTCGTCGGGTGGAGGAAGCCCGCGCCGGCGATCACGGTGCACAAGACCAACGGCTGGTCGCTCTACGCGGGCGTGTTCGCGTTTCTGATCGCGGTCGAGACCGTTCCTGTACACATCGCGATCTCGACGGTCGCGCCCACGATCGCGTGGATCGCGAGCGCGCTCTCGCTCTATTCAGCTCTCTGGGTGGTCGGCGATGCACTCGCGCTTCGCCACGGTGGGCTTCGCCGCCGCGGCGACCTCCTCGAGATCACGATCGGACTTCGCCATCGAGCGAGCATCCCGGTCTCCGACATCGTTCTGGTCAGCCGCTGCGAAGCAACGAGTCTCGCGGTCGGTGAACCGAACGTCTGGTTTCGGCTACGTACGCCGGTCACGGTCGAGAGCATGCTCGGACGTCGACGAACGACCTCGGCGCTCGCACTCTCCGTCGACGATCGCGACGGCCTCGCAGCTCTGATACGGTAGCGGCATGCAGCGCACCTGGGCCACTGGCAGCGACCACGATCGCGGCCCGATCGAATGGGTCGCGGCGATCAGCGGCGAGTCCACGGTCGCCAGCTACCTCCGCAGTGCGCTCGATGCGGCGAGCGCGCCCGATGCGACGATCGCGCAGGGCCAGACCGGCATGCTCGCGATCGAGTGCGTGACCTACCTACAGGGTGGCGATGCGGATCTCGATCCCCTCGTGCACGTGTGGATGCGCGATGCCAAGCCGAGCCCCGACGAGGCACTTCGCACGACCGCAATCGGCGTGCTCGCGCAGCTGCGCGCAGCCTCCGCGCTCGCGACGCACTGGCTCACCGAGCTGGCCGAGCGCCAGGCCGAGTGGGCGACCAGCCTCGACAGTCTTCACACGCGCCTCGCGACCGCGAAGCGCAAGCCGGATCCGCGCAAGGACCCACGCATCGTCGCGTTCGCGCAGAGCTTCAACGCCGCCAAGCCACACCTTCGCGTCGCGCTGGTCCCGTACGAGATCACCGAAGAGCCCATCGTCCACATGCGCGTCGCAGCGGGCCTCTCGATCGTCGTGCACTACGCCGACGTTGACGAGCTCGAGCCCGTCGCGGTGCCGATCGAGCATGCGCGCGCGTGGCAGAAGACCGCCAAGGCGATCGCGAAGGTCGCCGCGAAGCAGACCCACGAGGCCAGCGGCCTACGCACCCACATCGTCGAGCACCCGGGTTTCGAGATCAACCTCGCGTTCGGCAACAGCTCGTTCACGGCGGGGCTCCTGCCCTACGCGAACCTCTTGCTCGGCGAAGCCGCCGCACCGCACGGGCTACTCGTCGCGGCACCGAATGCCGGCACCGTCGTGTATCACCGGATCATCGACGCGAAGTGGAACGAATCCGCGGTCGAGATCGTGGGACAGGTCCGCGAGATCTACACCAAGTCCGCGGAGCGCATCTCGCCGCAGCTGTTCTGGTGGCACGAGGGCAAGGTCATCGATCTGCCCTACACCGTCATCGCGGACAACGTGATCATCGAGCCGGTCGAGGCGTTCACGAGCGCCGTGAAGCCCCTCGGCTAGATCACTTCACGCCCGTGATCGTGCCGGAGGGCATCTTCACGACGAGCTCGTTCTCGGCGGCCTGCACGCCGGTGTTACGATCGCGCATGCGTTCAGGTTTGGCTCTCGCGCTGCTCGTGTTCGTCCCTTCGGTCGCTCTCGCAGCTCCGAAGCAGCCGCTCGATCAGTTCATCTACAAGTTCTACTCCGAGCTCGGGATGAGCGGCTCGTCGAAGTCCGACACCGTCACCCCGCGGATCGCGGTGCTCGACGCGGAGATCCGTGTCGATACGGCCTACGAGGATCGAACCGCGGGCGCGGACTTCAGCTTCGAGCCGACGAACGAGGTCATCGGCTGGGCCGCCGACAAGCAGGCCGCGTGGGTCGTCGTCGATCTTCCCTTGACCGTGAGCGGCGGCGCAACACCCACCGTGGTGTCGACCGCGCACGGCGTCGCGGTGGTCGTGGCGCAGAAGACGAAGTGGCATGCGGTCGCGTACTCGTTCCGCTCGACCGTGCCCGACAAAGAACAGGCCGACACGCTGAAGGAAGGCACCCTGCCGCCCAAGATCGCGCGCAAGATCGAGCCGGGCGCCGAGGTGGTTGCCAAGCAGTTCGTAGCAACGATCGGCGATCCCAAAGCCTTCGCCGCGACGGTCTCGGATCGCAAAGAGGTCGTGTTGTTGGGTAGCGCCCACGCCGATCGCTTCGAAGGCGCCAAGGTCGCCCCGACGATCAAGAAATGGAACCTGAAGCTCGCGGTGCGCGACGGGCTCCAGGCCGGGCTCGCCGGTACGTCGCTCGCCTGGGTCGTCGCGAATGTCGATGCGACCGCCGGCGGCGCGAAGACCTCGGTGCCGTACCAGCTCCTCGCGGTCTACGAGAAATCGGGCACCGCCTGGAAGCTCGTGACGGCGCAGTTCGCGTTCTACACCGACCGCGCGTTCTGAGTCAGCGCGCGGGTGGCGCACGCACCTCGACGTGTTCTTTGCCTTCCGACGATACCTTCGTGATGTCCGCCTCGGTCACGACGCCATGCCGGATCATGAACCGGACGTGCTCGTCGTCCTTGCCGCCGGTCGCGAACGAGACGTAGAGCTGGCGTGCGTTGTCCGGGCCGTCACCGCGCAGAGAGAGCGTCGCGAGCTCGAGCGGCGGCAGGCTCGTGAGCCATGCGGGCGAGACCGCGACCGCCGAACCCGCGGCATCGATCGTGATGGCCTGCACGTGGCCCTTCGGGTCCGCACTTGCTCTGACCTTCACGACGCCGGAACGGTCGGACTGAGCGACGACCTCGGCCGACTGCCACGCCGGTACATCCTGCACGATCGGGTTCGCCGACAGCGAGGCGATCATCAGCCTCGCGACCGTGAAGTAGATGAACAAGCCGGATGCATCGACGAGGGTCGTGATCAGCGGTGCAGAGATGACCGTCGGATCGATGCCAAAGCGCTGGGCCGCGAGTGGGATCGCGGCGCCCACCGCATTGGCCCACGTACACACGGCGAGGATCGTGACCGCGACGCAGATCGCGAGATCGTAGTCGACGCCCCACAACAGGGCGCGGAAGAACGCGATCGTGCCGAGCAAGAGTCCGAGCAACAAGCCGGCCGTGACTTCGCGCCGCACGACCCGGAGCACGTCGCCCACGCGCACTTCACCGAGTGCAAGAGCGCGAATGATCGTCGAGACCGTCTGCGAGCCCGCATTGCCGCCGGTGCCGATCAGCAACGGCACGAAGAACGACAGCGCCACGACCTTGGCGAGCTCGTCATCGAAGTAGCGCAACACGGTACCGGTCGCGGTCTCGGCGACGAACAGCAAGATCAGCCACGTGATGCGGCTCCGCACGGTCCGCAGGATCGGCGTGAGGAAGTAGGGCGCGCGGCCCGCGATCGTCCCCGCCACGCCACCTTGGTTGAGGATCCCGGTCCCGACCTGCGCGAGCGCCGCGCCGAGGAGATCGTCGACGCGGACCGCACCGATCAGCTTGCCGGCCTTATCGATGATCGGCAGCGAGAGGAAATCATGGGTGTTGACGATCTCCGCTGCGTCGCCACGCGTCGCATCTTCGCGCACCGCGATCGGCTCGGGAGTCATCAGCTGCGCGACGGGGAGCGTGGGCTCCGCGATCGAGAGGCCGCGCAGCGGGATGACGCCGACCAGCCTGCCCTCATCGGTGACGTAGCAATTCACCGCGACCTCGATCTCGTCGGCGTTCGCGCGCAGGATCTCCATCGCCTCGGCCGCCGTCGCGCTGAGCGGGCAGCTCCAGATCTTGGTCGTCATCAGCCGGCCGACCGCCGATTCGGGATGCGCGAGTAGCCGATCGATGTCGGCCTTCTCGTGCGGCGCGTAGCCCTGCTCGATCTTCTTGCGCTGGTCGTCGTCGAGATGGCCGAGGATCGCGACCTCGTCATCGGTCGGCATGAAGCCGAGCAGGTGAATGGCGCGCTTGGGGTCGATGCCGGCAAGCAGCGTCGCCGCGACGGCAGGATGCGCCGCGCGCAGCATCGCCGCGCCGCGCCGATCATCGATCGCATCGAGCAAGGCCCGCGATTCGGCGGGACTACGTCGCGACAGGTCGCGACCGAGGTCGGCAGGCCGAACGATCTTGACCGCGGCCTTGCAGGCCTCGGTCCCATCACGCAGCGCGCGATCGATGCGAGTCAGATCCGGAACCGGGACCGCGCTATGAAGTTCTTCGTCGCCCGGTCCTGGTCCGCTCATGGTCGCCAACGATGCGGGATTCGGAGCTCGCGATCAAGGCGCCGCGCGAGGTGGGGTGGAATGGTCCGCCGACCCTAGCGCGCGAGGTAACGCGAGAGCACCTTCGTCATCATCTCTGGATCGCGGCTGCCCGCGAGCTCTCGACTGGAGTGCATGCTGAGCATGGGATTGCCGACATCGACCGTCGGGATGCCTAGCAGCGTCGAGGTGATCGGCCCGATCGTGCTGCCGCACGGGAGATTCGTCCGCACGACGTACTGCTGCACCGGCACGTCGACCGTGCGGCACAACTCCTCGAACATCACGGCGGTGCTCGCGGTCGTCGCGTAGCGCTGCTGCGCATTGGTCTTGATCACGGGCCCACCGTTGAGCACTGGCTTGTGGCGCGGCTCGTGGCGACTCGCGTAGTTGGGATGGACCGCATGCGCCATATCTGCGGACACGCAGCTCGAGGCCGCGCACGCGCGCAGAAAGGCGCTCCGGTCAGCGAGCAGGCGCTCGAGAATGCGCGGCAACACCGCACTGCCGGCACCGGCGACGCTGTCGCTGCCCACCTCCTCGTGATCGAAGAGCGCGATCACGCTGATCGCCGATGGTGACGTCACACTCGAGATCGCCGTGGTCGCGGCATGGCACATCGCGAGATTGTCGAGCCGTGCCGAAAAGATGAATTCCTCGTCGACACCGCCGAGCGTGGGCGCGAGCAGATCGAACAGCATCAGATCGGTCTTCAGGATCTGATCGGGCTCGACTCCGACCGCGTCGGCGATCACGCGCGCCATGCTTCGCGTCGCGGCGAGGCCGTAGATCGGCGCCATATGCTCCTGCTTGTCGAGCACGAGGCCCTTCTCGTTGACCTCGCGATCGAGATGGATGGCGAGCTGCGGCACGCGCAACAGCGGCTTCGCGATCGAGACGAGCCGGCTCGCCACCTCGCCTCCTTCGCGCACCAGGACGCGGCCGGCGATGCCGAGATCGCGATCGAGCCACGAGTTGAGCAGCACGCCGCCGTACACCTCGACCCCGAGCTGCGCATAGCCTTCCTGCGTGTACTCCGAGCTCGGCTTGAGCCGCAGATTCGGGCTATCGGTGTGCGCGCCGATGATCCGAAAGCACGTGCGCTGCGCGAGATCGGCGGGCACCACGAACGCGATCAGGTTCGTCTCGGCGGTGACGACATAGTAGCGGCCGCCCGCGAGGTGGTCCCACGCGTCGGTCTCGCGGAGTGCACGGAACCCCGCAGCATCGAGGCGTACGCACGCGGAGGCAACAGCATGAAACGGCGTGGGCGAGGCCTCGAGGAAGGCGAGCAGGTCGGCGGTCACACGGGGAATCTACTACAGCTCGACCAAGCGATTTCGCAGCTCGAACTCGTCGGCGAGGACCGCATTCGACGTCAGCAGCACGAAGTGATCGGGGTGCATGCTGACGCTGAACGACGGGTGATGGCCGTCGAGGTCGAGGTGCCGGCTCAGCTGACGTGCTCGCATCTGAAGGAAGCCCCACAGGATCAACGCGAAGATCCCGCCCAACACACCGAGCGCCTCCCGCAGCGCGATGCCGACGATCGTCGCGCCCAGGCCAGCGATGCCGAACCGCGCGAGCGCGGGGAGATCGGTGTCGAGGCGGACGTGCCCCTCGCACTCGCGGCAACAGGGGATCCGGATCGAGGGTGCGTGATGATGTCGATCGCTACCCGGCCGATAGGAGCATTCGCCTTCGGTCGCGACGCTGCAGCACACGCAGCGGTGCGGAAACTGCCCGACGGGTGCCTTCTCGCGACCCCAGAACGAGCGCTTGCTCGGAGCACGAAGGGTCACGCAGTGCATTCGCATCGGTGACTCGCTCGCCTTCGTCCGCGTGACTTCGAGGAGCGGCTGCCTGGACCTCGGGCCGCGGCGCCGCGGGCCGGGCACCACGACCTCTGGAAACGCGGCGTGTAGCGCATCGATCGCCTCGTCGGCGGCTTCGCGAGCCTTGCTCATCCCGACCGGGCTGCGAAATGCGGTCGTGTGTGCGCGCGTTCGCGCGGTGTCGTAGCTCCGCATGTCTCGACCGTGATCGGCCGCGATCTGACGCGCGCTTGCGAGCTGGTCCCACATGCTGAACCAACCGATCTGCGTGTCATCGATCCGCAGCGCTTCCGCCAGCTGGAGGTGCTGAACGAACCCGTCGAGCTCGCGAAAATGGGTATCCCGATAGGCCGTCATGGTGGGTGTTTCGACCCGGCCGTGCCGCGGTTGCTCGAAATCGTGGGGTCTGGAGGTTTCGTCAGGGATTGCCCGAGCTTGTCGCCTGTTGCTCGCAGCCGCCGAGACGCGCTAGACTTCTGGATACGTAAGGGGAGTAGTTCACGCCGCACAAGACGGCGACGCGGGATCGACATACCGGCGCAAGCCCGGTCCCGCGACCTCGACAAGCGAGGCGAGCGAGACCTTCGGACCAGTTCAACTGGCCGAGGTTTCGTTTGCCCGCGCGGGGCTCATCTCGGTCGATCACACAGCAGGAGACCAGATGTCCTCGATCGAATTGTTCGGCACCGTGTTCGGCGTGATCTTCGTGGCGGAGCTCCCCGACAAGACCGCCCTCGCTGCGCTCGTGCTCGCGTCTCGCAACAAGGCCCTGCCCGTGTTCATCGGAACCGGCCTCGGCCTGACCGTGCAAAGCATCATCGCGGTGGTCGCCGGGTCGTTGCTCGCGAAGCTGCCGGTGCAGTACGTCCAGATCGGATCGGGCGCGCTGTTCATCCTGTGCGGTCTGTTGATGTTTCTCCGCAAGCAAGAAGACGAACACGAGGAAGCGGCCAAGGTGCCCGCCGGGTTCTGGCGCACGCTCTGGATGGTGTTCGCGGTGATCGTCATCGCGGAGTTCGGTGACCTCACGCAGATCGGGACCGCCGCCTTCCAGGCGAAGTATCACGCGTGGCCGATCATTCTCTCGGCCTCCGCCGCGGCGCTGTGGTGCGTCGCCGCGATCGCCGTGTTCGTCGGCAACCGCGCCGGCAAGCTCCTGAATCCCAGGGTCACGCAGAGGGTCGCGGCCGTGATCTTCACGGTGATCGGCGTCGTGCTCGTGATCAAGAGTCTGTGAGATCAGCGCACGGTTGTCAGGCGCGCACGTCATCGTTCATCGAGAGGTCCCTTGCGTAGTACGCTACCTCTCAGTGCGTTGGTGGGTGTTCGGGTTGCTCGCGGGATGCGGACGAGTTGATTTCGATCCACTCGTCCGTGATGCACCGGCTCTCGCCGTCGATGCGGTGGTCCCCGATCGCGCGCTGTTCTTGCCGTTCTTCAACACGTTCGACGATCTCGGGAACCAGCGCATGGGCATCTGCGATCCGACGTGTCCCGTATTTGCGCCGGGACACGCGGCCACGGGCGTGAAGTTCGATGGCACCGCGTGCTTGCGCTACGATGACGTCGCCGCGTTCGACACGCCAACGTTCACGATCGGCGCGTGGGTCGATGCGGACGCGTTCGTGGGCGGCACGATCGTCTCGAAGCCCTACGCCGGCGAGACGACCAAGAACGACTCGTACCAGCTGTGGACGGACACTACTCCGAACATCCGGTTCGTGACGTACAGCGGCTCCGTCGCCAACGATACGAGCACTACCCCGCGACCCTCCCCCAAGCCGTGGCAGTTCGTCGTCGCCTCCTTCGATGGCACGACGAATCGGATCTACGTCGACGGTGTCGAGCAGTTCAATGGCCTCGGCAAAGGTCCGGTGAGGTTCGACAGCGGTTCGATCCGTGTCGGCTGCGACTACGACTCTGGAGCTCCGAGCTCGAGGGTCACCGGCACGATCGACGACGTGCTCGTCTATACGCGCGCGCTATCGAATGCCGAGGTCGCAGCGCTCGCCGCGATGTAGCCCTAGAACTTCACAGTCGCGCGATCACTCGATCGCAGGTGTGCGAAGGGCTGGAGCGTCACGGACTCTTCGCGTGCGGTCCAAACGCGATCACGGCCATGCCGACGATCGTGATCGCGCTCCCGATCAGGTCCCAACGATCGGGCCGTTGACCATTGACGAGCCACAACCAGACGACGGCGATCGTCACGTAGACACCGCCATACGCCGCGTACGTGCGGCCGGCTTCATCGGGATGAAGCGTGAGCAACCAGGCGAACAGCGCGAGGCTCACCGCGGCCGGCGCGAGGAGCCAGGCCGACTGATCCTTGCGCAGCCACAGGTAGGGCAGATAGCAGCCCACGATCTCGCAGACCGCGGTGACGACGAACAGCGCGAGTGTCTTCGCGATTTCCATTCGCGCAGTGTGCCGAATCCAGGATCAGGACGGCGTATGGATGACCAGCTCGATGAGAACCGGGCGACACGCGACTCTGGCTGATCTCGTACCGCTGCGCTACGCGCGGCCGGATCGACCTACGGCTTCGGAGGAAACGCCTGCAAGAACCAGCTCGCGAGCTCGCCAGCCTCGGTCTCACGCGTCGCTTCGCGCTCGAGTCGCGCGCGCACCGCTGGACTCGTCGCCCGCGAGACGTGCGCGTTCGAGAGTCCGAGGACCACTTGATGGCGCAGGCCTTCCGAGACATCGCGATCGAGAATGGCCGCGGCGCTCTCGAAGAGCTCGGAG
Organism: Kofleriaceae bacterium; assembly: GCA_025357755.1. Taxonomy (GTDB): domain Bacteria; phylum Myxococcota_A; class Polyangia; order Haliangiales; family Haliangiaceae; genus JABFXX01. The sequence continues at coordinate 11,084 of JANXOP010000114.1, forward strand.
TCGGCGCCGCGGAGGAGGCCGACGATCTCCGCCGCCGCCTCGGTGGCTAGATCGGATCCGGCCAGCGAGGTACGGACCTCGTCGAGGAGCCGCGCGCTCTGAGCATCGTCGAGCGTGACCGACGCCAGCGCGAACATGGCGCGACCTCGGGGAGCACCGGCGAGCATCGGCAAGAGAGGCAGCAGGACCTCGGCTGCATTGGGAACCTTCGATGCGTAGCGTTCGATCGCAGAGCGCAATGTCTCGCTGCCAGCCGCATGGACCAGTGCGACGAGCACGTCGGGCGACGCGAGCTGCCAGCGTGCGATGTACCAGGCGACGGACGAGGCCGCGTCCGGAACGGCCAGGTTGGCCAGCATGCCTTTCTCGAACGACGCATCCGGACGCAACATCGCGCATGGCCCGCACAGGCATCGGATCCGCGCCTGGTCGTAGCGCGAGCGTTCTTCGGTATCGAGCGCCGCGAGTGCGAGTCGCCTGGTATCGGAGCTGAGGCCTTGCTCGTCAGCGGTCCACAGCTCGTCCCTCATCGTGACGAGACCGGGCGCGTCGACCAGTAACGTCGCCAGACTCGGGCGCTCCGTCGCGACCGCGAGCTCGCATTGCTCGGCCTGCTCGAGCACGCGCTCCCATTCGGACGCGAGCGCGAGCTGGACCCAATGCTTCCACGCACCCGCCGTGCGCGAGCGCCGACCTTCCACATCATCGAACATCCAGGACAGCGTGTTGCCCGCGACGCCCCACGTGCCGTGCTCGAGTCCCGATGGAATCGCAGCCTCGCGCAGGTAGCTCGTGGCGATGCGATACGCGTCGCCGGCGGTGTACATCTCGACCCACGCCTCTACCACCTCCCAGATCGCATCGTGGAGTGCCGAGCAATCGCCCCCACCGGTGACCACGAGCGAGGCGCCGACTGCACTCATGGCGGTGGTATCTCACGAGTCGACTCGAGCAACCCTCGCTCGAACCCGGACAACGATGTCGTGATCTCCGCCGTGATCCGCTGCAAGTGCCCGAGATCTCGCTGGCACGCATGTTGATAGTTGCGAGGGCATGCTTCGCCTCGCGTTCGTCATCCTGATCCCGCTCGCCGCGTGCGACGACCAAGCGACGATCTTCGACCCCGATGCGGGGTGCGGCCTGAACGGGATCGGAGCCTTCGAGATCGCGGCACCAAGGCCCGGGCTTCACTACGACAAATCGCTCGATGTCGTGATCGACGAGTCCGAGCTGCGCTGGTCGTTCACGGTGCGGATCATCGACGAGGGCGGAATCTCGATCGCGCCGGTTTCCGACGACGAGGTGCCGTTTCCCGCCGACGCTGGCTCTTGGTGGAGTCGCGACACCTACCACTTCGAGCTCGCGCCCAACACCCGCTACACGGCACGCGTCGCCGTGTGCGACGACCGGATCCAGACGGTCGACTTCTTCACGAGCGCAGATTGAGCTCGCCCGCGGTTGGAACGGTCGAACCAATTATTCGTGCGTCAGCGCATCCTTTGACAGGCGTCGATCGTAGACGCTGCAGCATGACCCGTCCGACCGCCTCGAAGACCACCTCGACGTTCCGGATCGAAACCACGGTCACCGTCACGATCCGTGCGAGCGCCGAGACGATCTGGAAGTTGCTCACCGATGCGTCGAAGTTTCCGAGTTGGAACTCGACGGTGACGAGCATCGAAGGAATGATCGAGCTGGGTCACAAGCTCGCGGTCCGCGTCCCCGCGGCGCCGAAGCGAACGTTCAAGCCGAAGGTCATCGCGTTCGAGCCGAGCAAGCAGATGGTGTGGGCCGAAGGTGCGGCGCCGATGTTTCGCGGCGTCCGGACCTTCACGCTCGCCCCGCACGCCGATGGCACGACGGAGTTCACGATGACCGAGGTCCTACGCGGGCTCGCCGTACCCATGGCGAAGGGGTCCCTCCCCGATTTCGTGCCGGTGTTCGCGACGTATGCCTCGGATCTCCAACGCGCGGCGGAAGTACCAGTAGGCTGACGTCCACCGTCTGAGGCGGCCGCGGTGTAGCTCGGGCTCGCCGTCAGCTACTGTCGGGCAATGTTCGATCTTCTCGAAGAGGTGATCGTCACGCCGCGCCGAGCGTTCCCGCGACTTCCGGATCTTCAAGTCATCGAGCGTCCGGGCTGGCTACAGATCGTGACGCCTTCGCTCAAGACGGGCGGACTCAACGAGGTGATCTATTCGCTGCTCGAAGAGCGAGATGCCGACGCGACGATCGATACCGCCATCGCGACCTATCGCGAGCGCGGGCTGAAGTTTCGCTGGAATGCCGGCCCCGGCAGCGGCCCGCCAAATCTGGCCGACCGGCTCGAGAGCCGTGGCCTCGCTCGGAACTGGGGACGTGGCATGGCGCGATCGACGGTCGCGTTCCGTGGGCATCCGCTTGGCAGCATCGTCGAGGTCGATGACAAGACGGTCGACGCGTACACCCACGTGATGGCCGCCGGCTGGGACGCTGATTTCGACGCACTGCTCGCGTTGCACCGCTTCGTGCTCGCGGAAGCGCGGCAACGTCTCTTCCTGGCTTACTGCGCAGGCGTGCCGGCCGCCGCGGCCAGCTACGTGCCGTTCGAGCGCTCCGCATTCTTGATGGGTGGTGTCGTGCTACCGAGCTTCCGTGGCCGCGGGCTGTACCGCGCGCTCGTTCAGGCCCGGCTCTCCCACGCGCATGCACGGGGCATCGCGCTTGCGACCTCGCACGCCCGCGAGGAAACGTCGGCCCCTATTCTCGAGAAGCTCGGCTTCGCGACGGTCTGTCGATTGCCGATGTTTTTCGGATGAACACGCGCTCGCCTTCGGGCCGTAGTAAGAAGTGAACATGAAGCAGCTCCTCTTCGCGATCGCTTTCGCCGCGGCATGCGGCGGCTCCTCGGGCGCGCGTGACACCTTGTACAAGGCGCCGCCCGCGACGCTGTTCTCGACCGCGAAGAGTGTGACCGAGAGCGAGCACTACAAGATCATCAAATCCGACGACGCTGCGAACCACCTCGAGACCGAAGACATCTGGTACACACCCGAGGGTCAGACCGATACGTCGACGGGCCGCAACGTCTCGCGGCTCCAGAACGACAGCATCAATTTGGCCTTCGCGGTCGACGTCAAACCGGCGGGCGATGCCGCGCGCGTGATCGTCACGCCAGCGATCCACCGCATGCACGGTCTTAGCTCGCTGCCCGAGACCGTCGATGCCGCCGACCCGAGCTTGCCGGGTTGGGTGGCAGGCAAGACCAACGCGCTCCAGACCAAGATCCATGACGCCCTCGTCACGTACGTGGCACCCCCGGCGAAGTAGCGGTGCTGACGATCGATCCCGATGGCGAAAGCCTGCACGGCGCCTGCCCGGATTGTGGCGAGCTCACGCGCACCGTGTGGGGCTACGTCGCGACGGAGCAAACCGCCCGCGCCGTGTACTACATCCGCTGGACCGATTTTCATGTCGAGCGCGGTGCCCAGCTCGCGGTCAGTATCGGCACGTGGGGCGACTCCGCGCGGCCGACCGATCGCGCGACGTTCGGCGTGGAGTGCCGGATCGGCGCGACCGGCCCGAGCTTCATGCTCGTCGATGCCGAGTCGATCCCGTGGCAAGACGCGTTTCTCGGCACGAAGCTCACGCGCCACCTCGCGCTCGGGCACCCGTGCAAGGCCGAGCTGTTCGAGATCCTCGACCGCGTTGTCGAGGACGATCCGCGCTTTCGCACGTTCCTCGCCGGCAAGATGCGCGACTAGGCAGCAGTGGTCGACGCGCCGTGTTAGCCCTGCGATACTCGCCGCCGATGAAGTGGGCGGCGGTCGCGTTGTTTGCAGGATGCATCTCGCCGGTGATGCATTTCGGCGCCGGAAAATCGGCGACCCAGGCGCAGCACGATACGCTCGTAGAGTTCACGCCGATCCGGCTCTCGACGGACGGCACGTGGCGCGGCTCCGTCGCGGACGCGAAGATCCGGGTCTACGCGGACGACGACTATCGCGCCCAAAATTTGAAGTGGCAGCAGACGTTTGGCGAGCAGCTCGAGTACGCGAACGCGGTCCTCGGCCCGCAGTTCGGCGTGAGGCTCGTCGCCGACTATCGAGTGTGGAACCACCACGCTCCGGGAAACGGACTGGCCGCGGATCTCGAGGCGCTACGCGCAGGCGATCCAGGCACCGATGTGCTCACCGTGATCGGACTGACCTCGGCGCTCAGCCTGACCTCTGCAACCTTCGACCTCCTCGGCATCGCGAACGAGCCAGGCCGTCACGTGATGCTGCGCGGCTACGCCGATCTCGAGGAGCGCAAGGCGTTCGCACGTGCGTTTCCCGATCTCACCTCGGACGAACGTGACAACGCCCTCGAGGCGCGCCGCCGTCACAAGCTCGCCGCCGTGCTACTTCACGAGCTCGCGCACACGCTCGGGTCGCCGCACGAGCTCATCACCGACACGCTGATGAATCCGACCTACTCCGAACACGCGACCGCGTTCAGCCCGGAAGCGCACGCGGTCATCCAGCGCGGCTTCGATCAGCGGCTCGGTCGCGAGACCCACACGGACGTTGCTGCCGCGCCGCCACCGCCATCGCCTGGCGTGGTCACGGTACACAAGATCCTGTCCGTGACGATCAAAGCCGGCAGCATCAGCGTCGATGAAGTGACCAAGACCGACACCGAGCTCACCATGACGTTCCGGGGCGAAGCGACACTCGACAAAGACACCGAGGTCCTCCTGCATGCGGATCCAGGTGTGCCGTCCTCGCGGGTCGTCGAGGTGTTGGATCGCGCGAAGGCCGCGGGGCTGACCAAGTTCAATTTCCGGTGAGGAGCGAGATCGTCACGCGATCGCGCCTCACTCACTGACGATCGTCGAAATCTTGGGTTCGGGCGAATCGTCGAAGCAGATCATCGTGATCGCGACGCGCATGTCTCCATGGACGAAGGGTCCGTAGCTGCAGCAGCTGGCATCGCAGCCGAGATCCTTCGCCGAGCTCTCGGGGCCACTGAACGTGAAGCCCTCGGTCTTCTGCGCCAGCCGGCGCTCGGCATCCGCCGCGGCGAGCGTGTTCTTCACGCACGGCTCCGCCGCTTCATGACAGCCATTTCGCGCGTTCGAGTTCTCGATCAGCACCTGAGATGCCAGGAGCGCCGCGACCTGGCCGGATGGGAGCGCGGTCCTGAACGTTTGTGATGCGGCCACGAGGTCGCGTGTCGCGGCCGGATGTGGAGTCGACGTCGGTGCGCGATCTGTTTTAGAGCAGCCGACGACGATAAGGCTCGAGACGATCAATGAGATCCGATGCATTCGCCCGAATGTCTCACGCGACGCCTACGAGCACCCGTCCTACTCGTCCGGACCGCTCAGAGGGGCTCGACAATCTGACTGTTCGTGACCGTGACCGCGGTCTGCGCCAAGAGTCTGCCGGTGATCATCGTATTCATGCCGGACGTGACCGCCGCGCCAGCCAAAACGATTCCTTGAAACTGCGCCGTCGCGCCGAGGGTCACCGGTCCGCTGACGTGCCAGAACACGTTCTTGGCCTGCGCGCCGCCGCTGAGAATAATTTTCATGCCCGCGGTCATCCCGAGCCCCTGATCGATCTGGAAGAGCCAGACGTCCTTCGGACCACCAGCGAGCGTGACGTTCGTCGAGATCTTGACACCGCTGTTCCAGTGGTAAACGGCCGGGGTGAGCGTCATCCCTCCGATCTCGTCGGTCACCTCGGTGACGTCGGCTACTCGATCGTGGGCATCGGCGACCGCACTATTCATGTCGTCGAGCGCCTTCGCTAGCTCGGTTGGCGTAGGTGGCGCGTTGTCATGCGCGTACACCCGTCCCGTAACCTGCGCGGACGTCCAATACACCCCCGTCGCATCCATCAGCAACATCAACCCCGTGATGGACGACGCATCACCAGGACTGATTCCAAGGTTGCCCTTGATGGTCGCGCCCGTCCCCGTGATCGCGGCCTTCGCGAGGATCACGTAGTTGCCCGCCGTTCCCAGATGCACCGGAGGCGGACCAGCCGCTGCGGTATCGCCGACGAAGCTCCAGGCGTGCTCCGTTGCGAGCGCGACCCCGGATGCACTTCGAGCCTCGGTGGTAATCGTCGCGGTGAACCGACCGTCACTCGCGAGGTCGACCGACGGACGGAAGACCACCATGGAGTTGTCGTACGTCACGACGCCGGGAACCGTCACTCCTGATCCAGACGTCAGCGTGAAGCTGGTCTCGGTGAGGGTTGCCGGATCCATCGCTTCGCTGAAGATGGCGGTAAGACTGCCGTCTAGAGCCACACCGGTCGCGTCATTCGAGGGCGTGGTTGACAGCACGGTCGGCGCCCCGTCTCCACCACTGTCCGTCGAGGGACCGTGCGTAGAAAATCCGCAGGCAGCGACCACGGAGAGCACGAGACCGGCCGCGGGGGTGGAAAGCTTCAAACGTGCTCCTCGAGGTGGCTCGGTAACGGAGGCTTCATGACTCATGGTGCCGGTTGAACGACTACGCTGTCGTTGATGACGATCTTCGTCCGCGATAGCAACCTTCCGGTGATCGACGAGTTGGCCCCGGACGAGAAGGCGGCCGACGCGAGCACGACTCCGTTGAACTGGACATTCGCGCCGATCGTCACCGCGCCGGTGACTTGCCAAAAGATGTTCTTGGGCAACGCGCCACCCGTCAAGACGACCTTCATGCCGGCCGCCATGTTCAGCGTCTCGGCGACCTGAAAGATCCAGACGTCCGTCGCGCTCCCTGCGAGCGTGATGTCCGTCGTGATCGCAACGCGGGCCCAGTTGTAGACTCCCGGGACGAACGTCATCCCGCCAATCTCTCCGCCCACCCCGGTCATGGTCGGTGAACGTCCGGTCGCCTCGCTGATGGCTTGATCGAGGTCATCGACGACGATGACCAGGTTCGACGGAGTCGGTGACGCGTAGTCGCGCGCGTACACCTTCCCGTCGATCTGTGACGAGGTCGAATATTCACTCGGGGGCGTACTCAAGGCGAATCCCGAGATCGAGTTGGAAAAGCTCGGCGTGATGCCCACGTCTCCGGTGACCGTCGCACCGCTGCCGTCGATGGCTCGCCACGCGAAGATCGCGTAGTTGCCCGCGGTTCGAAGATCGACGGGCACGCCCAGCAAGGTGTCACCCGTGGTGAAACTCCAGCTGTAGGGCATCGAGATCGCGTCGCCAGAGGCGCTTCTGACCGAGGTCGTGATCGTGGCGGTGAACGAGCTGTCGTGGTCGAGGTCAGCGACAGGTCGAAACACCGCCGTCAGGTTGGCGTAGGTCACCGTGCCGTCGACGGGGATCTCCGTTGGCCCTCGGGTCAACGTGAACGTGCTCGTCGTCAACGTGTCGCCATCCATCGCTTCGCTGAAGGTCGCGCTCACCGTTCCATTGCGCGGAACAGCGGTGCTGCCGTCCAGCGGTTCGTTGGAGACCACCGCAACGGAGCTGGTGGATCCATCCGAAGCACCGTCCGACGTGACCGCATGCGGAGCACCACACGCCGTCAGCGCAGCTACAAACACATACATGATTCGGGTGCTGATCATTCGCGTCTCCGATCCAAGGTCGAGAGGTGGCTGGCTCGACGAAGGATGAATCAGGTCAGACGCGTGTTATTCACCGTCAGCAGAGGCCTCGAACTAGCAAATTTGTCGTTCGATCACTCTATGCGACCCGGACCGGGGATGGTCCGACCTCACGTCTCTCTCACTACGCGACCCGCGTCGGTCGCTGCTCGCGTCTTGCTCCATCGCACGACCGATGCCATGATGCTCATCATGCGATACGAACCAGGGCATAACGACGCCGTTCGTGCGCGGATCATCGCTGCCGCGGCCCGCGCGCTCCGCCTGCATGGCCTCGATGGCGTGAGCATCCCTGCGCTGATGAAGGACGCCGGCCTGACCCACGGCGCGTTCTACGTGCACTTCAAGAATCGCGACGCGCTCGTCGAAGCAGCGGTGATGTCCGCCGCGAACGACACCGCGACGGGTGTGTTTGCCGATAACGATCTCGCTGGGGTGGGTGCACGTTACCTGTCGCTGGCGCACGTGCGACACCCGGAGCAAGGATGCGTACTCGCCGCGCTGGGCAGCGATGGCGCGCGGCAGCCATCTCGCGTGCGTTCCGCGTTCGCCACGGTCGCCCGCGGCTTTCTTCGGCTCACGGGTGAGGCGACCCACCGAGCGCGTTCACGTAGCGCAGGGCCCAGCGACGAGACGATCGTGCGGGCCGCGACGATGATCGGCGCGGTGATCCTGGCGCGGCTCGTCGCCGACGACGTCCTCGCAGAGCGAATCCTCGCCGCGGCCCGTCGATCCGTCGCCGCATGATCGCGCGGTTCGCCACGTGTTTCCCCGCTGACCCGAGGAGTCCCGATGTCTGACGTAGAACATAGGTCCCCGAGCAAGCTGCGCACCCGCTACGGACCGTGGGCCGTCGTCACCGGCGCGTCCGACGGGATCGGTCGCGAGTTCGTCGTCCGGCTCGCCTCGGCGGGCCTCGATGTCGTGATCGCCGCCCGCCGCACCGAGGTGCTCGCGGCGCTGGCGTACGAGATCGAGACAACCCACCACGTGCGCGTCAAGGTGGTGCCGGTGGACCTCGGCACGAACGCCGGCGTCGCGACCTTGCTCGCCGAGACCGCTGACCTCGACGTCGGCATGTGGGTTGCCGCCGCCGGGTTCGGAACCTCCGGTGCGTTCGCGGAGCTCGATGTAGCGCGCGAGCTCGAGATGATCGACGTCAACTGCCGCGCGGTCGTCGCCCTCACCCACGAGTTTGGTCGTCGATTCGCGCGTGCGGGCCGTGGCGGCATCGTGCTGATGAGCTCGCTGCTCGCCTTTCAGGGGGTGCCGCGGGCCACCACGTACGCCGCGACGAAAGCATTCGTCCAGACATTCGCGGAGGGGCTGCGGCTCGAGCTTTTACCGCACGGCGTCGATGTGATCGCTTCGGCACCGGGCCCGATCCGCAGCGGCTTCGCCGGCCGCGCCGCGATGACGATGAGCTTCGCGCAGACGCCGCGCGAAGTCGCGGGCGCGACCCTCGTCGCACTCGGTCGAACGACCACCGTGAGGCCGGGATGGCTCTCGAAGCTGCTCGAGCTCTCGCTCTCGATCCTGCCGCGATGGGGGCGTGTTCGGGTCATGGCCCTGGTGATGCGCGGGATGACCAAGGCTGGGTGATTTGCGTGCCCTACTAACGCTTTTCAACCCGAGCGAGCCAACTCTCGACTCGAGAGAGATGTGAATCGACGCTGACGATGCCTTGGCGATAGCGGTCGCGAGCATCCGCGGCGAGCGCTCGCTTCTGCTCGGCGCTGTCCCGACGCGCGACCTCGACGAGACGCGCACGCATCCCGAGCAGACTCGCTGGGCTCGGCTGCCACGCTAGGCCGGGCTCGGTTCCCTGTTCGAAGGGCCAGAGCCCGAGCTCGTCGTTCGCCAGCTGGGCGACGCGAAACATGTCCTGCCACCCAGGCAGGTTGCCGCGCAGTCGGTACTTCAGTGCCTGGACACGAAGTTTCAGTACGAGGAGTTGAGGATCATATGCGTTTGCGGTCAGGACGACCTCGTCCTGCAGAGCAGCCGGAGCGCAAGCGATCAGGGCGACGGCGACGGCGACGGCGAGTGCGCGCACGGCTACGGGACCACGAACGTGATCGCTGGCAAGTTGGCGGGCGCATCCGGCGCGACGTTGACGGACAGGGTCGGTGGCGAGGCGGTCGCCCCCACGGCTCCGAACAGCTCGAACCTCAGGTCGTACGTTCCCGTGAACAGCTCGTCGCTGATCCCAGCGCCAAGCCCGCAATCGAAGAGGGCCGAATACTCTGCGAGAGTCGAGTGATTGGCAATCCCTACGTGTACCGAGGTCGCGTTGGCTCGAGCACATGTCTCTGACTCGCCACTCGTATTCTGGAGCTGCCAGTGGAGCGAGAACGTTCCGGAGGTCACGGGGGGCTGTCTGAACGCGTCAGGAAAGCCACCACCATCACCGCACGCGGTGATGGTGACGGCGACGCACATCACATACTGGTAATCGCGCATTGGACGTCCACCGTCGTTCCCACCGCTGCCGGCGAGGAGCGCACGAAGTTCAGCTCGAAGCCGGTATCCGGCGCCGGGCAACTCGTCGTGTTCTTGTCGGCCCACCAGCACGGACGTGCGCCGGTTGGATCGGGCGTCATCGCATCGGTCATCTTGCACGCTGGGATGAGCGTGGACGTCTGCCCCGATCCGCCTGCGTTCGCGACATCGCTCACCGTACACTGGAGCTGCGTGCCAGGATTGTTCGGGTCCGCATCGGCCGGATCGACCGGGCCTTCCAGACACGGGCTGATCGCGTTGAAGAGCGTCTTACCAACATCGGTCAAGGCCACAGAGTAGTCGCTCTGACAGATCGAGTAGAAGCGGCCGCGATCGCCGAAGTTGCTCGCGAAGTCCGCGAGCCGAACCGCCGGGCGACCGATCGCCGGATTTCCGTTGATCGTCGCGGTGCAAGACGGCTGCAGCGCGAGCGGTTGCATGTTCCCTCCCAGTTGTAACGGGCCCACCGAGACGGTCGGCGCGTTCGACATCTGAGGCGGCACATCGTTGGTCACGACACCCGGAGGTGGCGCAGCGATCACCGCGACGACGATCTGAGCCGGATCCTTCACCGAGTACAGGAACTGCGCGTAGAGCCCTGGCTCCTGGAGATAGGAGTCCAGGCGAGGCTTACAGTTGCTGTACGTACCGCCAGCGCTCGAGGAGATCGTGGTGTCGCACTTGTACGCGAATAGAGGCTGGACCCGGTAGTCGTTCTTGCCGCCGACGGACGCATCGGGAAGGCTGAAGACGGTGTTGTCTTTGACCGAGGCGTCGTCTTCATCGGTGAGGAAGATCACGGCGAGGTAGGCGCCCTTGCGGATGAAGCCCGAGTTCTCGACGCGCGTGCCGTCGAGCGCGCGCTTCATCGCTTCGAGTTGCGCCTCGA
>JANXOP010000139.1 GCA_025357755.1 Kofleriaceae bacterium
GCGGTTCGAGTGCGGTCGATGTTGTCGAGGTACGCGCTGCCGAGGTCCTGGTAAGGACGTCGACGGACGCCCCGCACAATTTTCGCCCCTGGTGGTGCGCCGCCTCCGAAGTAGACCCCGCGGCGCTCTTGGTCTGTTTAGCGAAGGCGGAAGGCCTGGTTCGATCATGCTCGCGATCCCGGAGGGATCGAGGCTGATCGGGTGATCCGGAGGAGTTACGCGCCAGGCTGGCGATTCTCTGCGACTGATCTCCTCCCTGCAGCTCGCACTTGTGGGGAGCGATCGTGCAAGAGGAGACTAGTTCTGAATCAGGCCTGGATGCGGTGCTGCTCCAAGAGCTCTATCCGCGGACCGATACCGACGACACGCAACTCGAGATCGATCTCAGCGATCTCGACCAACCTGACAGCGAGCCGTTCTACGCCACGTTCGACCTGTTCACGTACGAGACGACCGGGACGTTCGTGCGGCTGCCCGACACGACGCACGATCACGTGGTGACGGTGAAGTTTCCGTTCGCCGCGCTCGATGCCGAGACGCAGCCTGTCCCACTCATCGACATCGTGCGGCCGGTACGGCGGATGGCGGTCGGCACCCCGATGCCAGCGATGCGGACAGTGGCCGAGCGTCCGCCGGTGTATTCCGCACCGTACGAGAAGGTCGAGATCGAACGGTCCTTCGTCGACGCGCTACCCTTTCCGATCGAGTCGCTGCCGTTCGAGCGCGTCGAGCTCGACATGATCGACGCGCCGAAGCGTCCACGCCAGGAGACCCAGATCATCGATCGCGGAACCTCGACGATCACCGTGGTCGCGGTGATGATCTGCTTGATGGCGCTCAGCGTGGCCAGCGTTCTTCTTCTGATGCGCTAGCCGAAAACGACAAAGCCCGCGCGAAGCGGGCGGCTAGCGAACGAGCCAGCCGCTAGAAGGCGGTGTTGTTCGAGTTCTTGCCGGGCGAAGCGAGGTTCCGAAGTGATCGGAGCCGAAAATGGCTGTGGGCCGGAGCTGTCAAGACAGCAAGCCGGCCCACATTTCGGAACTACCGGAACCTGGATTCAGTTGACGCTGAAGTCGACCAAGTACGGCGTGATGGGATCGTTCAGCTGGTATTCGTGAATGGTGAAGTAGTAGGTGCCTGCCGCGAGCATTCCCTGACTGTTGCCATTCAGGGGGCCGAGGTAGGAACACGCCGCGTCCCCGTCATCGTCATCTTTCGCGACTACCGTCGTGTCTTGCGTCGGGTCCTGCGCGCTGGTGTACAGGAAGACCAACGTATCCGCGGAAGCGACACACTGAAGTCCGAGCGCACTGACGCTTGCCGTGGTCGCGTCCGGTACGTAGTTGGTCGAGTAGGCGTTGTAGGTCTCGATCGAGACCGTCGCGGGCGCCGCCAACGTGAACTTGAAAACGTCGCGATCACCGATCGTCAGCGAGCCCTTGATGATCTGGTGAACCGGTGTGATCACCTGCGCGGCGGCCGCGGTGTCGTTCGGCTCGGTCTCTGTGGTGTCGAACTTCAGCGTACACGTAGCAGTGCAGCGCGCGTTCCCGGCGGTCCCGGCATCGCACTCTTCTCCGGGGTCGAGGTCACCGTTGCCGCACGCGAGCACACATACCGAGGGGCTGCCCGAGCACGTATGGCCTGCCTCGACGTGGCAGGCTGCGTCGCAGCCGTCGCCAGCCGTGGTGTTGTGATCGTCGCAATCCTCACCGGCATCGACATGTCCATCACCACACACGATCGGGTGGCACACCGACGGCGTTCCAATGCATGCGTAGCCGGGTTGGACAGCGCACTCACTCGTACAGCCATCGTTGTTGGTGGTGTTGTGGTCATCGCAGACCTCATCGGCTTCGAGCGTGCCGTTACCGCAGGTCGAAGGTTGGCCGTGCACGGTGAGCGTGTACGTTCCCATCGACGATGACGAGTAGCCGTCTGCCACCACGTAATACGTTCCGGCGGGCAGGTTTGGGTAGTTCAAGACCTCGGCGGTGCCCGAGATCTGCTGCTCCGCACACCCATCCGAGGCGATCGTCGGATTGGTTTCAGTCTCCGGCAACGAGGTGGCGACGTCGCACGGAGTGGTCATCAGGCGAAGAGTCGCGTCGAAGCTGCCATCGAGCGAGACCGTGACTTGTTGCGCGACGGGGTTCACGAACTTCCAACCTTGATCCGGGCCCGCACCGGCATTCGTGAAGCCATCGCAAGCGCCGCCCGCAAAGCTGTTGGTTGCGGTGGTCGTGTTGCCCGTCACCGTCCCATCGTATGCCGTGCCCGTATGAGTGAGCGCGATCGTGCCGGAGTCTGCGCACGAGCCGGCCACCACGGTGCAGACCGAGGGCGTGCCCGTGCATGTGTAACCGTTTTCGACCGCGCACGTGGCGCTGCAGCCATCGCCTGCAGCTACGTTGTGATCATCGCAGCCTTCGCCCGACTCGATGACACCGTTACCGCAGGTCGCGGTGCCGGCGTCGACAGTGATCGAGAACGCGCCATTCGCGGTCGAGCTGTAGCCGTCGACAACGATAAAATAGGTGCCCGCGTCGAGGCTCGCGTACGTGAGCACTTCGCTGCCACTGCTACCGCTCGAATCGGAGCAACCGTTGGCGATGCCTCCGGTCGCCACGACGTTGCCGTTGACATCGGTGGCGAGGTCGCAAGCGGCGGTCGCCAAGCGGAGCACGCCGTCAAATGCGGTACTCGTAACGTGGTTGTTGAGCGTGAGGACGACGCGTTGCGCGATCGTGGTGGTGAACGTGAAGATCTGGTCATGACCGGCGCCGGCATTCAACTCGGAATTGCAGACACCAGCATCGACTTGGTTCGCGTTCGCAGTGGTATCTCCCATCACGGTCGCCGTGGAGATCGAGCCAACTGGTGCCAGGGTCAGCTGAACTGGTGCCGCGCATGTTCCGGTGGCCACCGGGACCGCGGTGCAGACCGACGGCGAACCGGTACACATGAAGCCCATCTCGACCTGGCACGTCGTGCCGCAGCCATCGCCCCCGGTGGCGTTGCCGTCGTCACAAGTCTCGCCCGTATCGAGCGTGCCGTTGCCGCACGGGTTGTGGACCTCGACGCGGCAGTCGGACGAGCAGCCATCACCGCTCACGGTGTTGCCGTCGTCGCACCCTTCGGTCGCGACATCGACGATGCCGTCGCCGCAGATCGAGCCTGCCGTTTCGATCTTGCAGACCGACGAGCAGCCATCGCCGCTCACGGTGTTGCCGTCGTCGCATTGTTCGCCGCTATCGACGACCCCATCACCGCACGCACCCGTGCCGTGATCATTGTTAGAGGAACACCCCGCCACCACCACCGCCGCCACGAATCCAAGGAGGATCGAGCCGCACGCTTTGAGCATTTTGTTGGGGTGTTCTTACGCTTGAATCCAAGTCGAAGTAACTGGGATTCGACACCACAGCGCTGCGCACCGCGGTTGACACCAGGCCGAGCGCTGAGGTCACAGAAGATCACGGACGCTACGTGGCCCGGGCCACGTGCCTGCTAAGCTGGCCGCGAGTGGCGCGCACGACGTTCAATGCGATCGAGAGCACCTCGGATCAGGCGAAGGCCTTCCAGGAGCAGGGGCGGTGGCCCGAGGCCGAGCGGCAGTACCGCGACCTGATCGGTCATACGCATGTAATTAACTACGAGTACGACGATTGGTTGCGCGAGCTCGCGAAGATCTACAACCACATGCAGCGGCCGCGTGAGGCTGCTTTCGTCTACCTGTACCTCCACTACTTCGATCAGGCGCGGACCCAGATCGCGGGGGATGCGCATGTGGGGCTGCGAGCGCGGCTCGCCGAGATGGAGAAGAAGTGGAGCGAGGCCGCGACCCTGTACCAGCAGGCCCAGCTGCCGGTCCACGCCGCGGTCGCGTTCGAGAAGGCCAAGCAATACCCCGATGCGGTCGGCGTGTGGAAGTCACTCGTCCACCACCCGGGCCTGCAGCACAAGGCGTACGAGCAGGCGCTCGTCCACTTCGATTACGGGCTGGCCGCCGTGCGCCTCGATCCGAACTCGAGCGAGGCCCGGCGCGCGCTGATCGAGAGCCAGCGCAAGCTCGAGCAGGTCGCGGATGATTTCGAGCAGGTCGGAGAGCTCGAGCGCGCGTTCGATTGCTTCCAGATCTTGCTCAAGCTCGGCAAGGAATCGAGCCAGTTCGAGAACCTCGCCGAGGGGTACGTCAACTGCATCCGCGTGCTGCGCGACGACAACCTCAAGTTCTACGTCCTGCAGTACTACGAAGACTTCATCAAGCTCGCGCTCGAGCGCAACGAGCTCCACGCCGCGGCGACCCTGTATCAAGAAGCGGCCGCGTTCGCGGCGCGCGCGGGCCTGCCATACGACCGCCACTACCAGCACAAGAGCGCGCTGACCTGGGTGCGCTGCGCCGAGAAGTTCGTCGAGACCGGCGTGCCGGTGCAGATGGTCGAGAACGCGCTGCTCGCGGCGGCGTCGCAGCACTCCGCCGTCGGCGACTATCCGGCGGTCCGCGAGTGCTTCGAGAAGCTCGCGGCGCTCGAGCTGCCCGAACGCGCGAAGCAGCGGTTCACCGCGATCGCCGGGCGCTACAAGGGGTTGAACGCGCCGCCGATCGAGCTGCCGGGGTTGCCCGACTATCTCAAGCAGACCCACGCGTACGCCGATATCTGGTTCCTCGACCTCCTGGAGTGGGAAATGGGCGGCGACCCGTTCGCGGTCGCGGCCTCGATCGTCGGGGATTTGCGCTATCCGAACGGCATCCGCCGCCGCGCGCTGGTCGTGCTGCTCACGCTCTCGGATGCCGAGCAGCGCAAGGCCACCGACGACATCCAGATAGCGGCCAAGATCGCCGAGCTGCTCGGCGAGCTCCAGTCGTACGCGGCCCTCTCGCCGCTCGAGAAGCTGTACGACTCGACCGAGCCGAGCACGCGCGTCGCGGCGGTCAAGGCGCTGAGGTTCCTCTACTTCAAGCGCTCGTTCGTGATCGTGAGAAAGGCGCTCCAGGATCCGGATCCGCAGGTCCGCGAAGCGGCATTGACCGCGATCGGTGGCTTGCACTTCCCTCACGCGTTCAATCCGCTCGCGCGGATCTATCGCGAGAGCGTCGATCCGCGCGTGCGGACCAAGGCGCTCGAATCGATCGGAAAGATCCAGACCGTCGAGGCCGGCGAGTTCCTCGTGATGGTCCTGCGCCAGGAGAGCGGGCCGTTGCGCGATGCCGCGTACGCCGCCCTGTCTCAGATGGATAACGCCGATGTCGTGCCGATCCTGCGCCAGCACCACGAGATCGAAACGAACGCGCAAGTCCGCGAGTCGCTCGAGCAATTGCTGCGCCGCCACTAGGTTATGATCTCGCGGATGACGCGGAACCTCTTGGTGCTTATCGCGCTGCTCGGCGCGTGTGACTCGCGCGCGAAAGCGGCTGATCCGACCGGCACGCACGGGTCGTCGGAACAAAAATCGAAGGAGCTCGAGAGCTGCGGCACGAGCTCGCACTGCGTCGATGGCTTGCGTTGCTTCGAGCACATCTGCAAGCGCACCGCGCGGTCCACCGTCGGTGATTTCTATGCGGCGCTCGGCGCGCAGCAGCGCATGAAGGGCGATCTCGAGTCGTCGTTGTCGTCGTACGGTCAGGCACTCGGCCACTACGACGCCGAGAAGATCGCGCTACCGCCCGATGTCGACTGCGCGTACGGCACGGCGCTCGCGACCGCGAAGTCGAACAAGGAGCACGCCGAGCTCGCCGCGCGCGTGCTGCATCGCTGCCTGCTCGCGGTCCCGGTCGGAAGCAGCCTGCGCGATCGCGCGTTCGCGGATCTCGCCGGGCTCAACGAGGTAGGCCTCGATCCCCTCACGCTCGGCCGCGCCGCGCTCGCGGATGTCTATCTGACGCGCACCCCCTCGACGCCCTCGAGCGACAAGCTCACGGTCACCGTGACGGCGAACCCGGCGGTCGCCGGCAAGTCGTTTCAGGCGATCCCGAACCGGCTCGACGAGCCGGACACCAAGGGCGGCCTGGTCGCGTGCTGGCAGGCCTACAACGCGGCGGCACACAAGGACGCGGTCGCCGTGGTGATCGGGGTGACCGTCACCTACCACGCCTCGGAGTACGAGGACGAGCCCGGCTCGTACGCGACCAAGATCGACCCTCCGGTCGCCTTGCCGCCCGGCCCGGATGCCAGCGCGGATGCGTGCGTCCGTGCGGTGGTGGAACCCGCGATCAAGGATCTGAAGACCTTGCGCGATGCCTTCACGAGCAAGCTGACCGTGACGATTAAATAGAGATTGCCACGACTTAGCGCGCGTAGTAGCTAAGCCCCGTGGAACCAGCTGTGAAACCTGACCTTCGAGCCATGTCGCTCGAGGATGCCGAGACCTTCGCGGTCTCGTTGGGCTGGCAGAAGTTCCGCGGCGAGCAGATCTGGCGATGGGTGCATGCGCACGGCGTCCGCGACGTCGAGCAGATGACCAACCTCAACAAGGACACCCGCGCCGAGCTCGCCGAAAAGGCGACGATCGGCAGCCTCACGATCGCCGAGCAGCAAGTCTCGACCGATGGCACGCGCAAGCTCCGCTTGCTCACGCGCGATGGCCAATCGATCGAGAGCGTGCTCATCCCCGATGGCGAGAAGACCACGCAGTGCATCTCGTCGCAGATCGGCTGCGCGGTCAACTGCCAGTTCTGCGCGACCGCGAAGCTCGGTCTGATCCGCAACCTCGATGCCGGCGAGATCGTCGATCAGGTCTACCTCGCGCGGAAGTTGCTCGAGGAGGTCGAGCCGGGTCGGCGGATCTCGAACATCGTCTACATGGGCATGGGCGAGCCGCTCCACAACTACGACAACCTGATCAAGTCGCTGCAGATCCTCTGCAACGACAAAGGCGCGAAGCTCGCGCAGCGTCGCGTCACGGTCTCGACCTCGGGCCTCGTGCCCAAGCTCGAGAAACTCGGCCTCGAGACCGTGCGTCCGAACCTCGCGGTCTCGCTTAACGCCGCGAACGACGAGACGCGCGACGAGATCATGCCGATCAATCGCAAGTGGAACATCGGCAAGCTGATGGCCGCGCTCAAGGCGTATCCGCTCGAGCAGCGCCGCCGGATCACGTTCGAGTACGTGCTGCTCGCGGGCGTCAACGATTCGCTCCGCGACGCCGCGCAGCTCGCGAAGCTGCTCCGCGGCGTGCGCTGCAAGGTCAACCTCATCCCGTGGAACCCGCACCCGGAGGCGCTGTATCAGCGCCCCTCGGATGCGGCGATCACGGGGTTCCAGAACGAGTGCAAGCGCCTCGGCTTGCCGACGTACCTCCGCACGCCGCGCGGCGACGACATCGATGCCGCGTGCGGCCAACTCGCGAATCGCGCGAAGACCGCCGACGGTAGCTCCGCGCCGCTCGTGCCACTTCGCATCCGTCGCGAACGTCCCGGACTGCCGGCCGTTGACTGACGATGAGGTCTTCGACATTGCGGACCCTCCCGGCTCGTTCGGGCACGGGATCGCGATCGGCGTGGCCGCCGTCTCGGTGCTGGTGCACATCGCGCTCGTCGGGTTGACCGGCAACTGGGAGAAGCTCTACCGAGACTTCGGTGAAGCGCGGTTGCCGCTCGTCACGAAGATCACGATCTCCATGCCGTGGCAGCTCGGCGTGCCGGTCCTCGGCGTGCTGGCGATCGGTGTGCTCGTCGTGCGCCGCCCGCGGTCGCTCGTGCCGTATGTCGCTGTGGCGATCGTCTTTGCGCTCGTCGCCGTCGCGACCTACTGGTGCCCGATGCTGCCGATCTCGCAGCTCGCCGAGATCAAAGGGCCGGAGTAGCGCCGCGCGTCACGAGGAACAGGTCGGTCGCCATGCCGCCCGCCGCGTTGCTCGAGTAGTAGAAATCGCACCCATCTGCCGAGACCCAGCTCGGCAGCTGGTCGGAACCTGGCTCGGCGAGGCCATCGACCGGCGTCGCGGCACCGAAGCCGTCGCTGATCGCACTGCGGCTCGCCGTGTAGATGTCGAAGTCGGTACCGTTGTGGCGGCCGAAATAGATCCGCAGCTCGTCGGCGGAGACCACCGCGACGACCTCGGGAGCGGGGCTGTTCACACCGCCGAGCACGGCCGTGATGTTCGAGATCGCGCCGCTCGCATCGATGTCCGCGCGATAGATATCGGCCGACCCCATCACGGGCGTCCGCGTGAAATACATCGAATGCGCGTTCGCGAAGAACGGATGATCGTCGCCGCTCGCGCTGCCCTCGACGGAGACTGGCGTGCTCCACGCGGCGCTCGGCGATGCGCGCTTCGAGATCCACGGGCTGTACGCGCTCTGGTTCAGCCGGTTCGACGTGAACAACAGGCTCAAGCCATCCGGCGACAGCGACGGCCAGATGTCGTTGTAGATCGTGTTCGCAGCCGCGACGATCTGCGGTGCGCTGAACGTGCCGCCCTCGGTCGCGCGCGACGAGCTGTAGATGTCCCACTGGTTGCCGCTGGTCCGCGACATGACGAGCGAGCTCTCGTCCGGCGAGAACCGCGCGCCGAGGTCCTCGGCAGCGCTATCGAGCGCCGCGAGCGCGACCGGCGCGCCGAACGCGCCGGTCGGGCTGCAACGGGCGGTCGGTGCGGCGTCGACAGGTTTCGCCGCGTCGGGGGCGAGCGTCGTCTCGGCGCCTGCACCACAAGCTCCGCATACATAAGCGAAGAGGAAGGTTGTCAGGCCGCGCACGGATTCATTGTACGACGCTGCGGTAACCGGCGCGTGGTTTTCGCATCGCGTAAGCTCGGGGGGCGGTGCAGCCGTCTCGTGCATTGTTGATCGTCGCGGGAGCCCTGACCCAGCTCGTCGGGGTGGCGTGCCTGATCCTCAACCTCGGATCGCTGCCGTTCGCGCGAGACCTACACGCACACACTCACTCGATCCTCGCCGCGATCGTCGCGGCGCTCGCGACCGTGATTTGCGGCACCCTGGTGTATCGCGGCCGGCTCGTGCCGATCGCGCTCGCGGCGGGCCTCGATATCGGCTTCGGGATCGGCTTGCCGCGTGGCAATGCGGCGATCGGCACGTTGCTCCACGTGCTGCCGAAAGATGACGTCGAGACCGCGAACACCTTGATCACCGCGGGTGCGATCACGATGTTCGTCGCCGCGATCATGTGCGTGCTCGCGATCCCGGTCGCGCTGCGGTTGCGCGCATGGAAGCGCGCCGAGCTCGAACGCGAAGCGCTCGCGGCGCGTGGCGCGGAAGGCGAGCGCGCGAAGCGGATGTCGGCCGCGCACGTGGTGCCGCCGATCGCGGCGAACACGTTGCGCGGTGTCGGCCCGAAGGTGCTGCCGACGCAGATGATCCGGATCGGTGGGCCACGCGGCAAGCGCAGGGTGATCATCGGGGTCGCGGTCACGCTGACCGTGATCGGCATCGTGGTGATGATGGCCGTGTCATCGTCGTCGACACCCGGGCCCGGGCCTGGGCCCGCGCCCGCGACAAAGGGCTCCGGTGCTGCAGTCGTGCTCGTGGGCTCCGGTGGGTCCGCCGGATCCTCCGCTGCAGTCGTCGAGGTCGTGGTCGACGCCGCGCCAGCTCTGCCGCAAGATCCTCCGGTCGAAGAGATCCTCGCGCGCCTTCACCTCGCGCTCGTTCACACCAAAGCGGACGAGCTCGGCCTGTTGTTCGACGAGCAGGTGTTCGCGTTCGGCATCGAGGCGCACGAGCTCGCGGAGGGCAAGGCCGCCGTGATCGCGCTCCTGCAACACGATCTCGGCACGCCACCGGCCGGTGGCTTCGAGGTCTCGCCACGGTTCACGCAGAGCGGCCACGAGGCCGATACCGGCTGGATCGCCGAGGAGCTCAAGATCGGCGGCAAGACCTACGTCACGACCGCGGTCGTCGATCTGCGCGACGGCGTATGGTCGATCGCGGCGCTCCAGATCGCGCTGACGATGACGAACGCCGAGGCCTACAAGGCCGCGCGAACTGGCGAGCTCGCGGTGCCGGATGCGATTCCCGATAGCCACGACGACTCACCGCTCGCGAAGGCGATGCGCACGGGCTTTGCCTCGAAGCCCTCGTTCGTCGCCGCGCGCAGCACGCGCAGCGATGCGCTGAACTTCGGCAGCGCGCCCGGCGAGCGCGTGCTCGGGGGCGACAACATCCGAAAGATCTTCTCGAAGATCAAAGCCACGATCCGCCTGCACGATGCCGTGAAGGTCGGTCCGGCAGGCACCCACGGAGGCTGGGGCGCCGCGAATGTCGACTTCAGCGACGCCGATCGCGACGGCACGACGGTCACGCAGACCTTCCGCGTGCTCGTCGCTTGGGTCGAAGAAGCTGGCGGCTGGCGCATGGTCCAGAGCCAGTGGTCGAACGCTCGGTAACTAGCGAGCGAGTGCGGCGAGCTCGGCGGTCGAGAAGAAGAACGCGATCTCTTCCTTCGCGGTCTCCGCTGCATCCGAACCGTGGACCGCGTTGCGCTCGATGTTCGTCGCGAACTCCTTGCGGATCGTGCCGGCGTCGGCCTTCTCCGGGTTCGTCGCGCCCATCGCGGTGCGGTTCGCGAGCACGGCGTTCTCGCCCTCGAGGACCTGCACGACGACCGGACCTTCGGTCATGAACTTCACGAGGTCGTTGTAGAACGGGCGCTCCTTGTGAACGGCGTAGAACGCCTTCGCCTGCGCGTCCGTGAGGCGGACCATCTTCGAGGCGACGATCCGGAGGCCAGCGGCCTCGAGCTTCGCGGTGACGCCACCGATGTGGTTCAGAGCAACAGCGTCGGGCTTGATGATCGAGAAGGTGCGTTCGATTGCCATTTCGGGCGAAAACTAGTCGATCGCCCCGGCGCTGTAAAGCCTGGGGGTGGCTATGACTCGCGTAGTCTCCGACGCCACGCGCGGAGCTGATCCTCGACGACAAACCGGGTCAGAGGCTGCTGGATCCGCGCCCAGACCAGGCGGTATTCGTCGGTTCCGAGGTTCTGCTTGTAACGGTCCGAGCTGCTCATGAAATCGTAGACCGCGTGACCGCTCTCGGCCGCCAGCTCGATCGCGGCAGCGTGGCAGAGGTAGCCAGGCTTGTCGTGATTGTCAGCCGGCGGTGCGAGGCCGCTTTGATAGAACGTGACCCGGCCTTGCCACACGAAGTTGTACAGGCAGCCGACCACGCGTTCGCCCGCGCGCACGCGTAACAGATCGATCTCGCCAGTCGCGATCCGCTCGGCGATCAACCGGCGATGAAATGCGGCGATCCACGGATCGGCGAACGCACCCGGTTCACCGCGCTCTTGCCAGCGCCGCGTATGCAAGCGCACCAGCTCGTCGAAGATCTCGGTCGCGCCTTCACGCGTGGTCGCGCGCTCGACCGTGAGTGGTCCGGCGTTCCTGCGTGCGCGCCGCACCTGCGCGCGCGTCGAAGCGCCGAGGAGCGAGACGTAATCGGCCGCGCGCACGCGTGCGAGATCGACGAACGCCGCGACCGATTCGCGATCGACGACCGACCGCCAGCGCGGATCTTCGGTGGCCGCGCCGGGCAGCATGGTGCGCTGGATGCCTGGCAGGATCAGCTCGTCCCAATCGCCGGGTAGGAGCTCGAGCAGCGTCTCGAGGGACGCGTCACCGACGAACGCATTGTGCTCGATGCACAGCTCGTCGAACCGCGCGAAGCCGGTGGTGTTGAGGTGGCGCTGGCGGCTCGGCAAGACGCCGTGGCGTAGCTCTCGCCGCCGCCCGAGGAACGCCGCGGCGACCGGCCGACCGCGATCGCGGACGACCGCGAGCTCGGCGGTGTGCCCACGCGGCATCATCACGAGCCACGTCGCCATCCACGCCCAGGTCAGAAAGTACGACTGGGTCTTCGCCGCGAGCGTCTGCCAGATCGCACCGGCCCGTCGATCGCGCGCGGGTACGAGCTCGAGTGAAAATGACACCGCCGTCCATGGTAGCGGAGGGCGGGGCAGAATGGGGCTTTACCGCGCCCCGAGCTCGTCGGCCTACGCGATCAGCTTCGCGAGGGTCGTGCCCATCTCGGCGGGCGTCGGCGCCACGGAGATGCCCGCCTCTTTGAGCGCGGCGATCTTGTCGGACGCCGCACCCTTGCCACCCGAGATGATCGCGCCGGCGTGACCCATGCGCTTACCCGGAGGTGCGGTGAGGCCGCCGATGAAGGCGCCTACCGGCTTCTTGACGTTGTCCTTGATGAACTGCGCGGCGCGCTCTTCGGAGTCGCCACCGATCTCGCCGATCATGAAGATCGACGAGGTGCCGGGGTCTTCCGCGAACCACTTGATCGCGTCGATGAAGTCCGTGCCCTTCACCGGATCACCACCGATGCCGATCGCGGTCGATTGGCCGATGCCGAGCGTGGTGAGCTGGTGGACGATCTCGTACGTCAGCGTGCCGGAGCGCGACACGACGCCGACGCCGCCCGGCTTGTGGATGTAGCCCGGCATGATGCCGATCTTGCACTGACCCGGCGTGATGACGCCCGGGCAGTTCGGACCGATGAGGACGGTGCCCGGATAGTCGCGCTCGAGCACGTACTTCACGCGCACCATGTCGCGCACCGGAATGCCCTCGGTGATCGCGACGATCAGCGGGAGGCCCGCGGCGGCACACTCGAGGATCGAATCGGCCGCGAACGGCGGCGGCACGTAGACCACCGCGGCGTTCGCACCGTGAAGCTTTACCGA
This sequence comes from Kofleriaceae bacterium, assembly GCA_025357755.1. Lineage (GTDB taxonomy): Bacteria > Myxococcota_A > Polyangia > Haliangiales > Haliangiaceae > JABFXX01. Next base: position 12,654 of record JANXOP010000139.1, read on the forward strand.
TTCTTCGACCGTGTCGAACATCGGGACCTGCTCGAGGCCCGCGACCTTCGCGCCGCCCTTGCCTGGCGTGACGCCGGCGACGACGTTCGTGCCGTACTCGATCGCTTGCTTGGTATGAAATGCACCCGACGCACCGGACATGCCGGTGACCACGAGGCGCGTGTTGTATCCGACGAGGACGCTCACTTGGACGCTCCTTTAGATGCCTGGCCGGCGGCTGCCTGGCCGGCGGCAGCTTCGACAACTTTTTTGGCGCCGTCGGCCATGTCGGCCGCCGCGACGATGTTCAACTTGGACTCTGCGAGCATCTTCTTACCGATCTCGACGTTCGTTCCCTCGAGGCGCACGACGAGCGGCACCTTGAGGCCGACCTCCTTCACGGCCTGGATGACACCCGCCGCGATCGTGTCGCACTTCATGATGCCGCCGAAGATGTTGACGAAGATCGCCTTGACGTCCGGATCGGTCGTGATGATCTTGAACGCCGCGGTGACCTTCTCCGCGCTGGCGCCGCCGCCGACGTCGAGGAAGTTAGCCGGCGCCATGCCGTAGAGCTTGATGATGTCCATCGTCGCCATCGCAAGCCCGGCGCCGTTGACCATGCAGCCGATGGTGCCGTCGAGCGTGACGTAATTGAGAT
>JANXOP010000173.1 GCA_025357755.1 Kofleriaceae bacterium
CTTGCCCGTGAACAACATCCGATCGTCGACGAGCTTACCCTCGACGGTTCCGGGCACCGGCGTCGTGATCACCTCGCCTGCCGGGAGCCATAGCAGGACCTGCGAGCCGCCCGCCTTGACCTTCGCATCGGTGAGGACACCGTCGCTGGCTTGGCTCTTGTGGTTGATCTTCATCTTGAGATCGGTGCCATTGGGCAACGTGATATGGACTTCGCTCGCCTTCGCGAGCAGGTCCTGGACTTGCTTGGCCTTCGCCTGAATGCCGGTGTAGTCCGCACCGAGACCGCTCCAATAGAGCGCCGCCATCTCGGCCTCGTCGATCCCGAGCTCCTTGGCTCGCGCCGGTGAAGGCGCGAGCCCGTTATCGAGATTGACCTGGCGCACGTTGCGGCCGAGCAACGCCGCGGCGATCGGGGTCGAAGCCTTCGAGCGCTTCGCCAGGCGAGCAGCGGGAAATCCCGCATAGATGCTGTCGTCCCGCAGCGTCGGCAGCGAGATGATCACGTTGACCGATTTGGCGAGCGCCAAGCGCGCGGCATCGACCTTGTCGTCGTACTTCGGGAGCGATTGGATCAACCACTTCTTCGCGAGCGACTCCGAGCTGGTGACGATGATCGGCCAGGCACCGCGCTGCGAGCATGCGATCGAGAGCTCCTCGAGGAAGGGCATGTCGGCGGGCGTGCCGACGAGCTCGACGATCTCGCCTTCCTTCACGTTGGCGCTGGTGCCGACGACCTTGTTCGCGATCTCGACGTAGTTCGGCGGAGCCGTCTGCGCCGAGCTGGTCCCTGCGCTCGCAGCGATCACGAAGGCGACCGCACCAACCTGCTTGATTTTCACCATTAGTTGCTCTGTAACACACCACGCGACATTGGAGGGTGACCGGCATCTAGGCCCGTCATGAAAGCGTTCGTCCTCTCATTTGCAGTCTTACTTGGCCTCGTCGGATCAGCTCGTGCCGACGAAGATCCACCAGCTGCCGCGCCGTCCGAGGAGCAGCCGCTGCCCGTGCCGCACGACGAGGCCGAGCAGCCCGCGCACCACGAGGAGGCCGCGCAGCCCGCTGCGCCCGAGCACCCGCCCGAGCACCCGGCGGTCGACGCAGAAGCCGCTCCCGCCGACTCCGATGTCGACCCCGAAGATGCGCACTACTCGAAGTTCGATCTCGATGGCGATGGCAGCGCTGACCCCGCGCTCGAAAAGGAATACGAAGATGCGATGGACGGGATCAAGCCCGAGATCGATGCCGAGGCCATCGAGAAGGAGCTCGACGCTCGGCCGAAGGACACCGCGCTCGCACCTTCGCTGACGCTCGAGCAGTTCCGTAAGATCGTCGGTGTGGTCCGCAAGGTCGTCCTCGATCGGATGGAGAAGAAGATGGCCCGGGGTGCCGCGAAGAAGATGCACCAGTTCGCGGTCGGCATCGGGGTGTTCTCGCTCGCCGGGCTGCTGCTCCTGCTAATTCCGCTCGTGATGCGCAAGCGCTATCCGGGACAAGGTAAGACGCTGTTCAAGTACTCCGCACTCGCGGCGGTCACGTTCTTCGTCACCGTGAACCTGTTCGGTGCGGTGCTCCTCGGCATGAGGACCGCGCAAGGTGCGCTCGGCGACTCGACGAATCCCAGCCTCGCGATCGCGAAGGGCACCTTCGACACGCTCGACCACAATGCCGACGAGTTCCTCACGATGGGCAAGTACCTGTTCGTGCCCACGCTCCAGCAGCTGCAAGGCAACTCCGACGAGCAGCCCTCGGTCTTGATCCTCGAGAACGGCCAGAAGTTGATCCGATCGGCGCACGTGTTCGTCACGATCGCGAAGCTGTTCTCGAAGCTCGATGTCGTCTTCAAGTTCCTCCCGATCGTGCTGTTCGCGGTGACGATGCTGCTGTTCGCGCTCGCGCTGCGCCCGACGCTCATCGCGATCGTCAAGCTGCCGATGCGTGCCGCTGCCGGCGAGGCAGGCGTCGGTCGCGAGGTCGCGCGCGGTGCGATGCTCCGCGTGTGGGGAGAGCTGAAGGTGACGCTGTGTACGATCGGCGTGCTCGCGGTGTTCACGCTGCTCTCGGGCTTCATCCTCGGTCAGATCGTCGGGCCCGCGCTCTACGCGCTGCTCAGCTATTTCAGCATGGCCGTTAGCTATCTCCAGTTCGTCGAAGGTGCGAACCCGGGCATGGTGTTCCTCGCACTGTTCGCGGTGATCTTGTTCCTCGGGTTCAACCTCGCGACGCTGATCCTCTCGCTGTCGTTCTTCCTCGGCCGATCGCAGAAAATCTTCCAGGGTCGCTTCGATCGCGGCATCCCGATCGCGCGCCAGCAGCACTTCTTCAAGTGGGGCGTCCCGGCCGTGATCCTGGTCCAGGTGTTCCCGTGGCTGTTCGTGGTGGTCGCCGCGAAGATGCTCGATCTGATCAACGACAAGCTGCTCGCGGGCGTCGTCGATGTCGCGAAAGTTCCGTGGACCAAGCTCATGCTCGCGGGCCCACTGTTACTCGTGTTCGGCTACCTCGCACTGTTCTGGGCCGCACGCGGGTTCAAGGCGATCGGGTTCCTCTTCCGCTACAAGCCGCTGTGAGCCACGGGGTGGCCGTCGGTCGCGAGCCACTCCTTGGCGGCGGCGAGGGCTTCGCTCCAGCCACCGTCCAGGCTCTCGAACCTCGCGAGCGCGGCCTGCATGACCTCTCGTGCGCGTGCGTGATCGCTGTACGCCAGCTCCAGTGCGAGCGAGTAGCTGGCATCCGCGCTGTGGCCAGGATCGTCGAGCTTGTCGTAGAGCGCGATCGCGGTCTCGAAGTCACGGATCGCCGCTCGGTGATGCTTCATCGTCGCGTGGATCTCGCCACGGATCACGATCGCTTGTGCGAGCTTCGGATGGGTCTTGCCATACACCGCGCTCGCGATCCCGATGCTCTTGTCGATCAGGGCGAGGGCTTCAGCGTCGCGATGGAGTCCGCTCAGCGCACCCGCTTCGCTCTGCCAGCATTCCGCCTGCTGTTCGGAGCCCTCACCATCGGCAAATGCGATCACGTCGCAGGCACGGGCGAGCTTCGGTTCGGCTTCCTGGTAGCGATTCCTCTGCACGAGCAGATAGCCCTCGGTCATCAGCACTTCGCCGTAGCGTTGGCTGCGGTCACCGGCGATCCGTTTGACATCCCCGAGTGCGCGATCGATCTCGAGGATCGCCGCATCGAGCTGCTCGTCGTATCCGAGACACTGCGCGTAGTTCACGTGGACGAGTGCGCGCTCGAGGTTGTCGACGCCGAGCTGGGCATCGGCGAGCTGCGTTGCGGCGAGGGCGATCGCGACGGCCTCTTTGCTCTGACCGAGAGTGCCGAGGTTCACGGCGAGTCGCTCCTCGAACATGATCCGCGAGATCGGCACGTCGGTGCCGGTGCCGGGCAGATGCGCGAGAGCGTCGCGATAGGCCGCGATTGCCTCCTTCGTTCGGCCTTGGCTCTCGTAGAGATAGCCGAGCCCTTGAATCGCTTGCGGCAAATATCTGGGGGCGGAGCGTTCGGCAAGCTTGACCGCGCGGCGCATCATCACTTCGCCTCGCGCTACGTCGTGGACCTCGATCAACGCGGCCCCCTTCGCGTACTGGAACAGCACGTCGACATCCGGCGGCCGACCGAGCCGATCGAGCGCCGCCTCGGCGTAGGTCGCGTACTCGAGGCCACGCTTCGGATCTCCTTCGTCGCCGGTCGCGCTCATCACGAGCTGGATCCAGGACTGTGCCGCGATGTAATCGTGGTGCGACGCCTCCGCGAGGGCGGCGGCCTTCTTCAGCACCACCGCGCTCTCGGCGACGTTGCCACCCTGGGCGTGGGCAACCCCGAGCAAGTACAGGGTCTCCGCGGCGAGCGGTGGCCACACCTGCGCGGCGTCGTCTGCAACCGCCCGGGCGCGAACGAGCGCGAGCTTGGCATCACCGGTCGTCCGCGTGGCCTCCGCGTCGAAGGCGCGATAGCGCAGGGCGGTCACGGTGCGTCGGAGCACGGCATCCTCGGGTACGCGCGAGAACTGCAACCCGGGCGATGGGGTCGCGCAGCGATCGGGGGCGCTGATCAGCCCCGCGATCGCGAGCGCGTGGGCGGGCCCATCCGCGATGATGTCGGCGGTCACGCCTGCGATCTCGATCCGGCGCGCATCGAGGCAGGTCGTGATCGTGGGCGCCTGCGCCGGGACGCGATCGGCGATGCAGGTCTCGGCCTGGGTGACGCGAAACCGCACCGCGTTCGCATCGAGCGATGCGAGGACGCTCGCGCTTGCCGGATCCGCACCGAGCACGCGGACGACGGCCGCACGATCGTAGGGTACGTCGAAGCCGCGCTCGCAAGGATGACCGGGCGCGGTGCGGGTGAGGACCAGCGCGCCCGCGATGCCCGCTGCGACCAAGCCGGTTGCGATCGCAGCGCGCCGAAGTCGTCGACGGCGGCCCCGGATCGCGGCCAGCTCCTTCGCGAAACTCGGCAGATCGGGCCACCGTTTTTCGGGCTCGCGCTCGAGCCCGCGCTCGAGTGCGCGGAGCAGCCGGCGCGGCACGGTCTTCGTCGGTGCCGCAGGTGGCCGCGTGCCGAAGATCGCCTCCCACAGCGACACCGCGAAGGCGTAGATGTCCGCGCGCAGATCGACGATGCCACCGGCGAGTTGCTCGGGCGCCATGTAAGCCGGTGTCCCGATCGCGGCGCCGGTCGCGGTTAGCTGCGCTTGGTGGGAGGTCCCACTCGACGAGTCGAGCTCGGCTTGTCCGATCGCACGTGCGATGCCGAAGTCGCTGACGATCACGCGTCGATCACCCGCGAGCTCGACGAGCACGTTCTCGGGTTTGAAATCGCGATGGACGATCCCAGCGGCGTGCGCAGCGGCGAGCCCGTACGCGGCGCGTTCGTACATCGCCACGCAGGTGCGCCAGCCCGGGCGCGTGCGCGCGACGAAGGCGCCGAGGGTCTCGCCGTGGACGAGCTCCATCGCGATGAACACGACATCGTCGGCACGGCCGACGTCGTAGACCGTCATCACGGCGGGATGCGTGATCTTCGCGGTCAGCCGCGATTCGCGCAGCAAGCGTTGCGCGAGCACGTCGGGGCGCCCGGCGAGCTCGGGGCGCAGGACCTTGAGTGCGATCTCGCGATCGAGCTCGGCATCGTAGGCAACATAGACGCGACCCATCCCGCCCGCACCGAGCAACCGCCGCACTTCATAGCGGCCGATCCGCGCGCCGATCGCGGTGCCTCGATCGCGAGCGGTCGGCGCACTCGGCGTGCCGGCGGAGAACCCGCGGGCCCCACGCCCTCCGAGCCCCTCCTCGTCGGTCGGCGCGGCCTGCACTCCCGCGCGCACCGCCTGCCGGCAAGCCGCGCACTCGTCCAGGTGGGCGGCGATCGCCTCGGCCTCGGCCTCGGAGATCGCGAGGTCGCGCAGGGCGAACGAGACCAACGCGTCTTCCTCCGGACCCACCACCAGGATCGACTCTGATTCGGAGCCAGAAAATCTTCCACATTTTTCATGCGACATCCGCCTACGGCCGGCGTCTGGGGGGCGAGATGAAGCTCAAACGGTGGATCGCAGTGTTGGGACTCGTGACGGGGTGCGGATTTGGTGACAACAAGGTCACGCAAGGCACGTCGCATCACAGATGCGGCGACGGCGCGGTCGATGCCGGCGAGGGCTGCGACGACGGCAACAACCTCCCCGGGGACGGCTGCTCGGCTACGTGCACCGTCGAAACAGCGGTCGCTGCGTGCGGCAACGGCGTGCTCGAAAACGACGAGGAGTGCGATGACGGCAACCTGACGAGCGGCGACGGTTGCTCTTCGGCCTGCCAGGACGAGAGCGTCTGTGGCAATCACCTCATCGAGCCCGGCGAGCAGTGCGACGACGGGAACACGGCGAGCGGCGATGGTTGTTCGCCGACGTGTCAGACCGAAGCCGCGACCGCGTGCGGGCTGCTCCCGCAGAGCGGCTGCAGCGGCGCGACGCCGGCCTGCGACGTGACCTCGCCGGCTGACGGCACCACCGCGTGTCGTGCGGTCACCGCCCAAGGGACGAGCAATGACCACTGTCCCGTCGATAGCGCATGCAAAGCGGGATACACGTGTGTCTTCGACGATGTCGCGGAGGTCCCCTGGTGCGCTCGCTTCTGCGCGACCGATAGTGGTTGCTCCGGTACAGGCTCCCGTTGCGTCGACGGTCTCGACGGTACCAACGTCCTGACGTGCTCGAACGCGTGCGATCCGTACGGCCAGACCGGTTGTCCGGTGGGCATGGGATGCGTGGCGCATCAGGCGGTCGCGGGCGACTTCACGGATTGCAGCTACCAAGGTGCGGTCGCCGAGGCCGGCGCGTGCACGACGAATCGCGATTGTGAAGATGGCCTCGCGTGCATCCCCCATGGCTCGGTCAAGACCTGTCAGCCGTACTGCGTCGTCGGCAATTCGCACACGTGTTTCGCGGGCGAGACGTGCGTCGCGTTCGCCGATCCGCTCGTGATCGGCTCCACCCAGTACGGCGTCTGCTTCTAGGAGATGGTCATGAAACTCGCGCTCGTCATCCTCTGTTTCCCCGCGCTCGCGTCTGCCGATCCCAGGATCGAAGTCGGCGGCATCCTCGGCGCACACTCGTTCTCTCACACCACCGAGCTCGGCTCGACCGACGATAGCGCACAGCCAGGGCCATCCTCGAGCAGCTTGTTCGGCGCACGCGCGGCGTATGTCGTGATTCCTCGCATCGCGATCGAAGGCGAGCTCGCGATCATCCCGACCAAGGATGACGTGCTCGGCCATGCCGCGATGGTGTACGGGCTCGGAGCGCATGTTCGCTTCGATCTCTTGACCGGCAAGCTGCGGCCGTTCGTCGTGGCAGGCTTCGGCGCGAACGTCCTGCGCTCGAGCTCGGTGCAGATGACCAACGATGTCGACCAGGCCTACCACTGGGGCCTCGGTGCGCGCTGGGCCCTGAGCGAGCGCGTCGATCTGCGCATCGACGGGCGGCAAGAGCTCGTGCCGGACCGCCATCACAACGGCGCGACGAGCGACTTCGAAGTCACTCTCGGAGCGACCTATCGGATCGGTGCGATCACGAAGCCCAAGCCCAAGCCGATGGTCGTCGTCGTCGAGGCGCCGCGGGCCGTGCCGACCCCACCGCCACCCGTGATCGTAGCTACCCCCGAACCGATCCGAGAGCTCGCGGGCATCGGCTTCGAGCTCGACTCTGCCGTGATCTCGATCGATTCCGCGCCGATCATGGAGAAGGCGTACGAGCTGCTGCGTGCGCATCCGCAGCTCAGCGTCGAGATCTCCGGGCACACGTCCGCGGATGGCGATGCCGAGCGCAACCTCCAGCTCTCGCTCGTGCGCGCCGAAGCGGTGAAGGCATATCTCGTCAAGCGCGGCATCGCGGCGGGCCAGATCCAGACCGTGGGGCACGGCTCGGACGTGCCGATCGCGGATAACCACACCGACGAGGGCCGGCGCCAGAACCGCAGGATCGAATTCCACGTCCTAGAAGCGGGCGGGCAGTAGTTGCGACACGCTGACATCGAGCTGGCTACGCACGAGCGAGGTCATGCGATCGAGCTCGGTCGGGGTCAGCGCGAGCCGCTCGGTCAGCAGCGTGCGCGTCTGTTCGAACAGCTCTTCGCACGCGCGCTGGATCCAGCGCGCCGCGGTCGCGCGATGGACGGCGTAGGTCGTGCCGATCTCGTCGATCGACAGCCCCTCGACAAAGCTCATCCGCAGCACGGTGCGCAGCCGCAGCTCGAGCAGCGCGACCGCATCGTGAAACGCGGTCGCAAACGCCTCGGAGTACTGGCGCTTCAAGAGCTCGAGCTCTGGATCGTTCGTCGAGATCGCGACGAGCGCGCGGCTCCAGTCCTCGTTCTCCGTCGAGACTTCGCGCTGACGTTGCTGGGTGCGCCGCATCATCAGGGCGGTGCGGGCGGCGGCAACGCCCAACCACGCGCGTAGCGGGCCGCGACCGCCGTACGCGGCGAGCTTCGGGAGACCTGCGTCCCCGACGAGCAAGTTGGTGCGCAACTTCTGGATGCCTTCGTCGATGAACGCGCCGTTCGAATCGATCGAAGCGAGCGCACCACGCGCGGCCTGGGTCAGCACGCGATCGAAGTGCTCGATCGCCTTGCCATCCTTCGCGAGGCAACCGACGACGAGGTAGAGATCCGCGGCGAACTTCTCGGCGGTGTCGTCGAACCCGTCGAGATGAGCTTCGAGAGCTTCACGTGCGAGCGCGACCCCGGGCCACGCCGCGAGTCCGGCCTGCACCACCGCATCGATCTGCGTACCCTTCACCCGGCCCCCATCGTAGCTCAGTTACCCGAGGTGTGGGCCGGCCACTACCTGCAGGCCGACCGCGGCGAGACCCAACAGAAATCCGACCACCGCCTCGGTGCGTGCGCGGCCACGCACCGCATTGCGCAGCACCTCGGGCAAGAGATCTGCGGTCGCGATGAACAAGAACGTGCCGGCCGAGATCGAGAGCGCGATGCCGGCGAGCGACTTGGTCTGCGTCGCCGCGACGAGCGTTCCGAAGGCGCCGAGCGCCGCCGTGAGCTGCACGACGCCGAGCGCGATCAACGCCTTCTTCTTCGTCATGCCCGAGGCTCGTAAGAGCGCATAGTCGCCGAGCTCCTCGGGCACCTCGTGCACGATCACCGCGAGCGAGGTCACGATGCCGAGCGGGATCGAGATCAAGAACGCCGCCGCGGTCGCGATGCCATCGCCGATGTTGTGGAGCGCATCCGAGCCGAGCAGCACCACGGGCGAGGCAGGGCCGGGCGTACCGCCGCGGCGATGCACGTGCGCCGAGAGCGCCCACTCGAGCAACGCGCCGAGCACGTACGCGCCGAAAGCCCAGTACAGCGCCTCGGTGCCGCGCGCCTCGAGCGCCTCGGGCAGGATGTCGAGCAGGGCGGCCGCGAGCAGCGCACCCGCCGCGAACCCGACGAGGCCGGTCTTCCTGCGCTCGATCCACGCGTCGGGCAAGAGGCCGCCGATCAGGCCAGCGGCGCCGTCGACGACGATCGCCATCGCGATCCAGATCCAACGCGCAGTCACGCGGCCATTCTTACTCTAGAATGTGCGCGCGTTGACTCCGAAGCTGTCGCGACCATCCGCGCATGCGCTGTTACACGGCATCGTGCTGTTGTGGGGCTGCACCGCGATCCTCGGCAAGCAGATCTCGATCGCGACGATACCGCTGGTCTGGTATCGCATCGCGCTGGTCGTGATCGTGCTCGCGGGCCTCGTTCCCTTGCGCGGCCACTCGCTGCGCCTCCCGTGGCAGCGCGCGCGGAGCTACTTCTTCGTCGGCGTGTTCATCGGGATCCACTGGTTGTGCTTCTACGGCGCGGTCAAGGTCGCCGGCGTCGCCACCGGGGTGCTCACGCTCTCGACGATCACCTTCTTCACCGCGTTGATCGAACCGCTGTTGTTCGGGCGCCGGGTCGATGTTCGCGAGCTCGTGATCGGCGCGTTCGTCGTGGGCGGTGCGGCGCTGCTCCTCGGGGTCGAGGTCCGAGCCGCTCCGCTGGGCATCGCGCTCGGCCTCGCGTCGTCGCTGTTCGCGGCGTGCTTCGGCGTGATGAATGGCCGGCTCGCGCAGCGCGACGAGCCACCCGAGCGGCTCATGCTGTACGAGCTGGTGGCGGCCGTCGCGACGGTCTCGGTCTGCTTCGTGTTCGTGCCCTCGCAGTTCGTGGCGCCATGGCAGCTCTCGTCGGCCGATGTCGGCTGGCTCGCGGTGCTCGCCGTGATGTGCACCGTCGTGCCGCAGGTGCTGATCCTCAACGTGTTGCGCACGCTGTCGCCGTTCACGGTCGCGCTCGCGACGAACCTCGAATCGGTCTACTCGCTGATCCTCGCGGCGATCTTGTTCCACGACGAGCCACTCACGCACCGATTCTACCTAGGCGCGGGCGTGTTGTTCACGCTCGTCGGGCTCAACGCCGCGCGCAAGGCGCGACCTACGCCAGGACCTGACGAACGCGCTGGATCAACAACGCCGGCGTGAGCGGCTTCTGTATCAGCTCCACCTTCGCATCGAGTACCTGGCCGAGCCGGTCGTCGGTGTAGCCCGACATGAACAGCACGCGGGTCGTGGGCCAGCGCTCGCGCAGCTTCGCCGCGACCTGCGGGCCACCGAGCTTCGGCATGATCACGTCGGAGAGCAGCAGATGGACCTCGCCGCGGATCATCGCGGCGACCTCGAGCGCGTGCTCGCCATCTCGCGCTTCGATCACGTCGTAGCCGGCGCTGCGCAACACGTCGACGATCAGGGTGCGAACTTCGACTTCATCCTCGACGACGAAGATCCGCTGGACCCCGTGGATCGGCGTGACCGTTCGGGCCACCGGGGTGATGGGCACGGCGACCGGGCTCGCGAGCGCGGGCAGATAGACGCGAAACACCGAGCCCCGACCGAGCTCGGTCTCGACCGTGATGTGGCCACCGCTCTGCTGGACGATGCCCATCACGGTCGAGAGGCCGAGGCCGGTGCCCTTGCCGAGATCCTTGGTCGTGAAGAACGGCTCGAACAGATGCGCCTTCGTCGCGTCGTCGATGCCGGTGCCGGTATCGGTGATCGCGAGCATGCTGTAGCGACCGGCCGGTAGCTCGGGTGTGGAATCGGCTCGTTCGATCCGCGCGGTCTCGACGGTGAGCGTCCCGCCACCCCGCATCGCATCGCGCGCGTTGACGACGAGGTTCATCACGACTTGCTCGACCTGACCGGCATCGACCATGACCGCATCTCGCTCCGTACCGGCGATGATCGTGAGCTCGATATCCTCGCCGACGAGCCGGCGGATCATCGGCTCCATCTGTTGCACCGTCGTACCGAGCTGGAGCGGCTTGGGCTCGAGCACCTGGCGCCGGCTGAACGCGAGCAGCTGGCGCGTTAGCTCGGCGGCGCGCTGCGCAGCGCGCTCGATCTGCTCGACATCCCCGAGCACGCGCTCGTCATTCGGCAGCTGCAGCCTGAGATTCTTCGCGAGCGTCTTCGACAGGATCGAGGCGTAGCTCATGATCACGGTCAGCAAATTGTTGAAATCGTGCGCGACTCCACCGGCGAGCCGGCCGAGCGCTTCCATCTTCTGGGCCTGACGCAGGTCACGCTCGAGCCGCTTGGTCTCGCGCAGATCCTGTTGCACGGTCGCGAAGCCGAATGGTGCGCCATTGGCGGCGCGCAACAAGAACGAGCTGATCTGGGTCGGGATGAGCTCGCCCGTGACCTGGTGGCGCAACACGCCTTCACCCTGCCAGCTACCAGTCTCGCGGAGCGGCGCGGCGCGTGCAAGCCCGTCGGGGACGTGAAAATCGGCGAGCGTCATCGTCCGGACATCGTGATCGAGGGGGATGCCGAGGAGGATGCGACCGGCGGCATTGACGAACAGCACCGAGCCATCGAAGTTCGCCATCGCGATCATGTTCGTGCTGCACTCGATCAGCGACACGAAGGTCTTCGCGCGCTCCTCGGCTTCCTGGCGTTGACGCAGCTCGATCTGGAGCGAATCGAACAGCTGCGCATTCGCGATGGCCATCGCCGCGTGATCGCCGACCGTGGTCACGACATCGAGATCGAGCTCGTCGAACGGCTGCCCGTCGGATGACCCCTCGGGTGCCCCCTGTGACCAGCGGAGCAGGGTGAGCGCACCGAGCTGGCGACCGCGGACTTGCAGCGGCACGCCGAGCAGCCGGCGCAGGCCGAGCAGGCGAACCAGGGGTTTGAACGCGGGCTCGGCGCGCGCGACGAACTCCTCGACCGACGCGGTCTCGACCACGACGGGCTTCCCGGTGCGCAGGACCTCGGCGATGAACGAAGGACCGTGGAGGGGGCCGACCGGGCCGAGCTGGTCGAGCGCGGCGCGCATCAGCGTCAGGGTCTCCGGTGAACGCGCCCACGCCGCGTTGGACTTGATCATCGTGCCGGACTCGTCGACGACCGTGACGACGCAGCCATCGCCGAGCAGCTCCGTCGCCTTGCGCGCGACGGTCTCGAGCAGCCCGGTGTAGTCGCTCGTGACCTCCGCGAAGGCGCGGAAGGCCTCGGACAGCGCCCGTAGCCGATCGTTGGACCCGTCTCTCTCCACGCACCCCATGATCTCCGATAACGCGTCCTCGTGCCACCGTGCTGTCAGCGCGATGTTGACAGGTAACCTGTCGTGTTCGAACGACTTCCACTTCCACTCGCGCGCTGGTTCGGGCAGATCAAACCTATGACGCTCGAACGTTCGATCGGACCCATCACGGAAGAACAAGCGGCGGTCGCGACGGTCGCGCGCCAGTTCGCGGCCGCGCGCCTCGCCCCTCGGGCTGCGGAGCGCGATCGTACGGGGGCCTATCCGCTCGAGGAGATGGGTGCACTCGGCGAGCTCGGGCTGCTCGCGATGAAGGTCCCCGATAGCGAGGGTGGTGGTGGTACCGACAACGTCGGCTACGTGCTCGCGATGGAGGCGATCGCGGAGGCGTGCGCGTCGACCGCCGTGATCCTCGCCTCGAGCAACCTCGTCGCGAAGTTGCTGTGCGACTACGGCACGCCTGCTCAGAAGGCCAAGTGGCTGAGACCGTACACGCAAGGTCGGCTCGGCGCGGCCGCGTTCGCGCTCAGCGAGCCCGGTTGCGGCTCCGATGCCGCCGCGCTCACCACCACCGCCAAGAAGGACGGCGACAGCTGGATCCTCGACGGCGCGAAGATGTGGATCACGAGCGGTGCCCACGCCGGCTTTCATCTCGTGTTCGCGCGCTCCGACGGGCCGGGCCCGGGCGGCATCAGCTGCTTCATCGTCGACCGCGGCACGCCGGGGCTCACGATCGGTAAAGAGGAAGACAAGATGGGCCAGCGTGCTTCGGGCACCGTCGCGTTGCACTTCGATGGCTGTCGGCTGCCGGCCGATCATCTGCTAGGGGAACGAGGCCACGGCTACGCGGTCGCGCTCGGCGCGCTCGGCGCGGGCCGCGTCGGCATCGCGGCGCTCTCGATCGGCCTTGCCGAAGCGGCGTTCGGCTACGGGCTCGCGTACGCGCGAGAGCGCAAAGCGTTCGGTAAAGCGGTCGTCGATTTTCAGAACACCCAGTTCGTGCTCGCCGATTGCCGGACCGAGCTCGATGCCGCGTGGCTGCTCTCGCTGCGCGCCGCACGCCTCCTCGATACCGGCGACAAGGCGGCCGCCGAATCGAGCATGGCGAAGCTCTTCGCGACCGAGGCCTCGAGCCGGATCATCGACAAGATGCTCCAGCTTCATGGCGGCTACGGCTACTCGCGTGACTATGCGATCGAACGGCTCTACCGGGACTCGCGCGTCACCCGGATCTACGAGGGCTCGAGCGAGATCCAGCGGATCGTGATCGCACGAGACCTGCTCGGGAAACGCTAGGCCTTCACGAACGCGCGCATCGCATTCTGCGTGTCCACGAGCTCGATCGAGGCGTACGCCGGCTCGTCCGGTTCGCGATCGTAGATCGGGACCAAGCGAAAACACGTGAAGCTGAGCGTGTTGGGGTTGGGCGTCCGGGCGGGCGTCTTGCGGTGGGTGATGCTGCGAAGCGCTTTATGGAACTGCCGGGTCATGGCAGCTACGTACAGCAACCATCGCGCCAGACCGCAAATGCCTGAAAACGGGTGCTCGCTCCCGGCCAGGACCGTCAGCAGGGCGCGATCTTACGGTCAGAAATGACATTTCGGCACTTCGACCGCGCCTACGTGGAGTCGCAAGGCCGCCTAGTCCCGGTTGCAGTAAGCTGCGGCATGGCTTCCCCCGCTCTCGCACCGGATCGCATCCTCGAGGTATTTCGCGCACTCCAAGCCAACCGCGCCACCGTGAAACGGACCTCGGCGAGCCAGCGGATCGCGAAGCTCGAGAAGCTGCGCGAGGCCATCCAGGCGCATGAACCCAAGATTCGCGAAGCGCTCGCGAAGGACTTTCGCAAGGCCGCGACCGAGGTCGATCTGACCGAGGTGTTTCCGGTCCTCGTCGAGATCAAGGATGCGATCAAGCATCTCCATCGCTGGATGCGGCCGCAACGGGTCGACACGCCGATGTCGATGCTCGGCACTTCGAGCGAGATCGTCTACGAGCCGAAGGGCTGCGTGCTGATCATCGCGCCGTGGAACTACCCGTTCCAGCTCGCCATCGCGCCGGTGATCGCTGCGGTCGCCGCGGGCAACACGATGGTGCTCAAGCCCTCGGAGCTCACGCCGGCCACCGCCGCGCTCTTGCACGATCTGATCGGTGAAGTGTTCGCCGAAAACGAAGTGGCCGTGGTCCAAGGAGATGCGGTCGAGACCCAGAAGTTGCTCGCGCTGCCGTTCGAGCACTTCTTCTTCACCGGCTCGACGAAGGTCGGTCGGATCGTCGCGGAAGCGGCCGCGAAACACCTCGCCTCGACGACGCTCGAGCTCGGCGGCAAATCGCCGGCGATCGTTGATGACTCGGCCGATCTGAAATCGACCGCGCGTCGCCTCGTGTGGGGCAAGTTCGTCAATGGCGGTCAGACCTGCATCGCGCCCGACTACATCATGGTCTCCGAAGCCAAGCAGGCCGCGCTCGTCGACGCGCTGCGGGTCGCGATCACAGACATGTACGGCGCCGATGTGAAGCAGTCGGCGGACTTTTGCCGGATCATCAACTCGCGGAACTACGATCGCTTGACCGGCATGCTCGATGCGACGGTGAAGGACGGCGGCAAGGTCGAGATCGGTGGCGAGCGCGATGCCGGCGAGCGCTACATCGCGCCGACGGTGGTCACGAACGTGAAGCCGGAATCGGCGCTGATGGCCGAAGAGATCTTCGGCCCGATCCTACCGATCCTCACATTCAAGAATCTCGACGAGGTCGCGCCGTTCATCACCGCGCGCGACAAGCCCCTCGCGCTCTACATGTTCGGCAACGACGAGCGCCGGATCGACGACATGATCGCGAACACCACCGCGGGCGGCACGTCGATCAACAACACGGTGATCCACTTCGCGAATCAGAACCTGCCGTTCGGTGGCGTCGGTCCGAGCGGCCTGGGCAGCTATCACGGCTACTACGGCTTCAAGACGTTCTCGCACGAGCGCGCGGTGCTCCGCCAAGGCCGGATCGACGCGTTCAAGTCGGTGTACCCGCCGTACACCGAGAAGGTGCAGAAGATGTTCAAGTGGATGAAGCGCATCTTCACCTGAGCCAGCCGATCGTCCTTTACGACGGGAGCTGTGGCCTGTGCCATCGCTCGGTCAAGTTTCTGTTGCGCCACGAGCGCGATGCGGAGCTCTTGTTCGCGCCGCTGCAAGGACCGACCGCGGCCGCGCTGCGCGCGCAGTATCCCGAGATTCCGACCGACCTCGATACGGTCGTGCTCGTCGAGGGTGGTCACGCTCGACTGCGCAGCAAGGCCTTCTGGTACGTCTCGCATCACCTGCGCGCGCCGTGGAGCTGGGCCTACGCGCTGCGCTGGTTTCCGGCGATGGTCGGCGATCTGTCGTATCGCGTGATCGCCGCGGTTCGCTATCGCGTCTGGGGCCGCGCCGACGTGTGTGCGCTGCCTTCTCCCGAGCAACGAGCGCGCTTCCTGCCCTAGCTCACTGGGAAATAGAGCTCGGTGATGAGGTCTGCTTCGGCGGTATCGTCCGGATCGTTCGGATAGAGCTCGAACGAGGCACGCGGCACGATGCGGTGATCGTTCGCCGCGATCCACTTCTTCAAGCCGGCCCACGCCGCCGGCAGCCCGCTGTACGCGCCGTGATGGACCGCCTTCGCGTACACACCGGGCGGCAACTTGACCTCGGTGAGCCCGGCGGGAACCACGGTGCCGGTCGGGACCACGATGCCCGCGTCCGAGCGCAGCGACTCGGCGGGCATCGTCTGCGGATCGTCATGGTAGATGCCGCAGAGCTTCGCGCCAGGCAGGGCAAACAGCCGTGCCTCCTTGGCGATGCCGGCGAGGCGGCCAAACGCCTCGCCGATCCTCGGATAGGGGCCGATGTGGCGGAGTGTGGCCACGGTCAGCTCCGGCAGGGTCTCGATCGACATCGCGGTCATGGGTTCCTCCAGGTTAACGAGGCTGCGTTCCGGCCGATGTAAGAAAGCGGGCTGAATATTCGCCTTCTTGCCGTCGTTGAATACTGTGAGTGTATGTGTCGAATGCTCGGAATGGCTGCCGCGCACCCCACCGGGGTCCGCGACCTGTTGTTCGAGGCACCCCGAAGCCTGAAGGCGCTCTCCGAAGAGCACTGTGATGGCTGGGGCATCGCGCTCTATCGCGATGCCTGGACCGTGCACCGCAGCATCGAGTGTGCGGCACGCTGCGAGCGGTACGGGGCGATCGATCTCGACGCCACCCTCGCGATCGCGCACGTCCGCAAGATGACGGTCGGCGCGCTCGCGCTCTCGAACACGCATCCCTTCCAGCGCGGTCGGTTCGTGTTCGCGCACAACGGTACGGTCGAGACCGCGCAGCTGGTCGCGCACACGTCCCGCGAGCAGCTCGTGGCGATCGAAGGCACCACCGACAGCGAGAAGCTGTTCGCGTTCGTGCTCACCCAGATCGACGAGTGCGGCAATGTCGAGCGCGGCATCGCATCCGCGGTCGCGCGCATGCACGGTTTCGGCGACATCGGCTCGGCGACGTTCCTGCTCGGCGATGGCGAGCGGTTGTTCGCTCATCGGCTGGGGCGTGCGTTGTTCACGGCGGCGCGCGAAGGTGCGACCGTGATCGCGAGCGAGCCGCTCGGTGATCGCGATACGTGGAGCGAAGTGGCCGAGCGCGAGCTGCTCGTACTCGATGCCTTCACCGCGCGCGCGCTCGCGGCCTGATCGACGGGCCTGGTCGACGGGCCTGATCGACGGGCCTGATCGACGGGCCTAGTCGAACCGGAATGTGTACGCGAGCTTGACCTTGCCGGGCTGGCCGAGAGGTGGCAGCTCGAGCGAATCGATCGTGTCGCGCAAACAATCATCGAGCTGCTTCGCGAGCGGTTTGCCATCCGCCTCGGTGATCTGATCGGTATCGATCACGGTCCCGAGATCCGGATCGCTGATCATCGTCATCTGTGCCGCGGCGGTCTTCGCCTGCGCGCTGCCGGCGGTGTCGTAGCACTTCGCGAGCAACGGGATCGCGGCGTTCAAGCCCGCTTGCAACGGCTTGCCGACCGCTTCGAGCGGGATCAACGGGTCGTCGCCTGGAGCCGCCGCGCGTGGCGCCGCGCTCGCGGCACGCGCCTTCTGGATCGCCGCGGCGATCTGCACACCGAGCTGCTTGCGCTCCTCGGGCTCGAGCCGGTGAACGGTGATCGCGGCATCGGCGACGAGCCCCGAACCTGGCGTGGGCTCGGGGGTGTTCACCGGCCGGGTCGCGACGTCGGTCGCGTGCGAGCCGTGCAACGGCCGGGACTTACGCGGCCACCGCCAGGCGACGAGCGCGGCGATCAGCAAGATCGAGACGATGATTCGACTACGCCTCTGCATTGCTACGTATGCATACACGGAATCTGGCACTATGCCGCCCGCATGCCGCCCGACGACGAAGGTAAAAGCGCTCGCCAGCTCTCGCGCAGCCAGATGCGGCGCACCGGCGATCGCTCGGCGCGTATCGCGATGCTGCTGATGAAGATGAGCGCGCCGTCGCTCAAGAAGCTCGATCTCGAGGAACGCGCGCAAGAGTCGCTCGAGCGCGCGCGGCAGGTGAAGACTCACATCGCGCGGCGTCGCGCCGAGCGCACGCTCGCGGGTGACCTGCGCAAGTTCATCGAGGACCTGGCCGAGCTCGAGGCCCAGATCGAGAAGATCGAAGAGGGCAGCTCGGATGCCGAGGCCTTCCACCTCGCGGAGCAATGGCGCACGCGCCTGATCGAGGGCGGCCCGAAGGTGCTCGAGACGTTCCCGGGTGGTGCGAGCGAAGAGCTGCCACGCCTGATCGAAGCGGCCAAGCGCGAGAAAGAGATCGGGAAGCCGCCGGGCGCCGGTCGCGCCTTGTTCCGCAGCGTCGTCGAGGCGATCAAGGTTCATCAGCGCGCGCTCGCGCTCGCGGCCGCGGAGACCGACGACGCCGCAGCCGACGAAGATGCAGAGGACGCAGAAGGCGCAGACTAGTGGCGAACATCATGCGCATGCCGCTCGACTGGATCGACACCGTGTGGATCCTCACGTGGCTGTATGGCGGCGTGGCGCTCTTGATGGCGCTCGGGGTCACGGACATGGATCTCTGCTTCCCCCCTGCGATCGGGGTCGGGCTCGCTGGACCGCTGTTGCGCAGGCGCTATCTCGGACCACCGAGTCCGTACCGCAAGGATCGTTCGCGGATCCTCGGGATCCTCGCGCTGCTCCTGATCGGCGTTGGCTCGCTGGTCCTCGCGCTCGGTGGCCTGCTCCTGTACTTGAGACACCAGGACCACAAACCTTGGGGGCCCACGGCGATCGGCTGCCTCGTCGGGCTAGGCGGTTTGTTGATCGGCGCGACGCTCGACTGGCTGCAGCGCGATCACCGCCGGTAGTGCCCGTTGCGCGCCGGGTCGTTGAACACCCGATAATCGATCGGCCACGGCGTCGCGACGTGGTTCGCGATCGTGAGCGCCATCGGCGTGACCCGGCGATACTTCGAATCGGTCGGGAGATCCGCATTCTCGCTGCCACCGGCCGAGAACAGGGTGTGCATCCGGCAGTGGCCGAGATCGTAGTTCGTCATGAAGCCGGGCTCGATCGCCTCGTGGCCGCGGATCATGGTGTGGACACCGACGCGATCCATGAACGCGCGGAACTGCTCGCGGCCGAAGCCGAAGCGCGGGCTCTCGCGCTGGATCGATCCGACGACGCGATCCACGGGCAGTGGATCGCCCCACATCATCTCGAACCGGATCACCGGATCACCGAGGCTGCCGAGGTCACGATACCGCTCGGCGAACGTCTCGTCGCGCGGGATGCCGCCGTGCACGAACAACGTGCGCTCGAAGAGGAACGACGTCGGCATGTGATCGAACAGATGGCGATACGCCTCGAGGAGCTCGATCGGCGCGATCGCCGCGATCCCGGGCACGGCCTCGGCCGGATTGACCGCGCTCACCACGGTGCCTTGCGCTCGGACCAGGAACTCGTGATTGCCGCGCAACAGCACGACGTGATCGGGCAGCGAGACGAACAACTGGAGCGCCGTGCGCAGCACACCTTCGAAGCCATATCTGCCGCGATCCAGGTAGTCGCCGAGCAGCACGAGCTTGACGTCGGGCAGTGACGGATCGGCGGCGTGCTGCTGCGCGCGCTCGATGAACCGCGATTGCATCAGCGCGGCCTTGAAGCACGCGTAGCAACCATGCAGATCACCCAGGACGATCAGCTCGCACGGCCCCGCGGGCACCATCACGTGGACATGACCGTCGAGCAGCCGCGTGCCGGCCGCGAGCTGACCGGTATCGGTGACCCCGATCAGCCGATCGTTGCCGATCGAGCGCTTCTTCTCCCACTGGCTGATCGTCTGAAAGATCAGATCGTAGTCGGCGTGAAACGTCTCGGCAGTGAACGGCCGCTCGCACATGTCGAGCCACGGGTGCGAGTAGCTCTCGACCGCGTGCTGCGTCGGCGTCGCGATCTGCAAGAGATCCGCGGGTGCCGGCTGCGGCGGCGGCGCGACGAGTGTCGCATCGGCATCGAAGTAGCGACGCAGCTCGTCATGGAGCTCCTTCTCTTGCGGCGTGACCGTGCCATCCGCGTGTACCGCGGCATCGAGGAGGGTCAGCGCGATCTTCTGATCGGCGGGAGAAAACGCATGGAACAACCCGACTGCACGCGCCTTCAGGCGCGACGACGTGAACTTCACGTCCCCGCTCGCGACGACTTCTTCCGCGAGCTCCTGGATCTCCCTGTCGAGCCGTACGTACGCAACCTCGACCCGATCGCGGAGGAGCTCGGCTTCCTCGGGTCGAGGCGCGAAATGCTCGATCAACTGACCCATGTAGTGGCGGATGAACGCCTGCTCTTGGGCGTGCAGCGTCCCGTCGATGTACCCGATGGTCAGCAACAGATCGACGACCGCAACGACGTGCTCCGATTCCACCGGGTCACTTTACAGGTCAGCCAGAACTTCGTGAGGCACTGCGACCGGAAGCTGCACGGCCTGCCGCATCCCGCAAGTGCGATCCGCAGCGAGCTGATTCCTTCACGCTGTGGCGTTGCTGCGTCAGCAGACGAGCGAACCGCCGCTTGCCAACCACCTGATCGCGCTCGCTTCACGGCTGGCACGCGCGACGCAGGATGGCGGTGCGTGCGTTGGGTCGTACTCGGCATGCTTGGGTTTGCCTGTGGCGCGGCACCGCTGCCGGCGTCGTCGTTGCCCGACCTCGTCCAGCCAGCCGACCTGATGGATCCCGTCGTGTACGACCAGCACACTGCGAGCTTGCGCGCGACACTCGGTCGCAACCACATCGAGCTCGATGCCGGGCCGGTAGTCCGCTCGTGCGCACCGCATCACGGCGTCGACGATTGCGTACGCTGCGAGATCGCGAACCGGCAGGATACGAGTGGCATCGATCCGGACATGATCGATGCGGTCGCGATCGCGTTCGCGCGCTATCCGGCGGACGTGTTGAAAGCGGCGACGCTCGAGCATGTCTCGCTGTGCCACAAGATCCGGTACGACCACGAGCACGGACCTAACAGTGCGGGTATCGCGATCATCGGCGAGAAACGGTTGATGATCAGTATCGAGACATTTCGGGGCGACTTCACGCTCGAGCAGATCGTACATCACGAGATGTTTCATCTGATCGATCACGCGATGCTCGGCGCGAAGGCGTTCGACGATGACGAGTGGCACGCGCTCAACCCGCCCGCGTTCGCGTACGCGGATCCCGCGGCCGACACGCGCGCGCGGCCTCCCGGTTTCGTCAACAGCTACGCGACGACGAACGAGCTCGAAGATCGAGCGAGCGTGTACGAGATGATCATGGGCCAGCCCCAAGCTCTGTGCGAGATCATGGCGATCGATCCGCTCGTGCGCGCGAAGGTCAAGACGATCCGCACGCGGGTAGCTCGCATCATGGGTGCACGCCGCTTGCCGTCCGAGCAGTGCGCGAAGCCACCGCCGCCACCGCGAATGAAATCGCCGATTCCTCTGAAGCTGCGCAAGATGCGCTAGCATCGTCGCCGTGAGAGCGGTCGTGCGCGTGTACCCTCGTGAGCTCGCCGAGCGCGTGCGAGCGACCTGGCCGGTCGAAGCGCAACCGCTCCCGCGCGCGCTCGATTCGATCCTCGATATCGCGTACCACGCGTCGTTCTTGCGCGATGAAGAGCGGCCGGTCACGTGCCGCCTGATGTGCGTGTCGCCGAGCGAGCTGCGGACCGATGGGGGGCCGCCCGCCTCGCTGTTGCCCCTCGCGTTCGGCGTCTCGCGCGAGCTCTCGGAGATCGAGCTGCGCAGCTTGTCGCCGGCGGTGAAGTATCACCGGTCGCTGATCGCGATCGAAGAGACCCAGGAGGGCCCGCGGATCTGGGGGCTCGTGCAGAGTGGAACGCGCTGGCTCGAGGCGGTGCACGGTGGTCGCCACAGCGTGCCGCCGCCGATGCCCTCGGCACTCGTGATCAACATCGCGCGGCCAGGGCACCTCTCGGTGTTGTGCGGCGCGGTCACGCTCGCCGAGCTGCGCGGTGGCGTGCTCACCGACTTCACGCTCGATGTCTTTATCTCGAAGTGGCTCGGCGGAGTGTTCGCGAACGAACGCGCGGAGCTCGCGGGGCTCGCGTCCCACGAGGGTGCGGCGGAGCTCGCGAAGTACGTCACGCAGCAGATGGTCAAGCGCGCGATCTCGACGACGCGCGCCGCGCATCACGGTGGCACGATCATCATCGTGTCGCCGCACCGCTCCGAATCGGAGTTTCTCCACCTCAAGTACGCGTTCCGCGATGACGCACCGCGCCGGCGGTTTCGCCACCTGCTGGTCGAGATCATGGCCGAGACCACGCCCGAAGATCCGGATGATCTCGATGCCGATCTCGACGAGGCAGTCTTCGAGATGAGCAACCTGATCGCCGCGCTCGCCGATGTCGATGGCGCGGTCGTGATCACGAAGCGCTTCGAGGTGCTCGGCTTCGGTGCCGAGATCGTGGGCGACTTGCCGCATGTCGAATCGGTCCGCCGCGCGCTCGATCTCGAGGGTACGCGCTTAGTCGACGAGGTCATCGACGGGGTCGGCACGCGCCATCGCTCCGCATATCGCTTGATCGCTGGCATGCCCGACGCGCTCGCGATCGTGGTGTCGCAAGATGGTTCGGTCCGATTCGTCACGTCCGCCGCCGGCATCGTGACGTACTGGGAACACGGCCCGGGCGACTCGTAGGCTGCAGGCAACGACTGCTTCGATCGATTCGCCAAGAGCCGGGACGTGCGCGGCACGAGTTGCAGATCAACCGTTCGATACCACTGCGGGGAAGTCCCAAACAGAATCGCGCAGGTCGAGGATCATACGAACCGGGCTAGTTGCGATGGCGAACATCGAAACCGAGGTGAATCGCGCTCGTCGTTCGTCTTGTAGGGTCGTTGGTCAGGCGCTGCTCGCCTGAATCGCTCGACTCGACTCGCCACCTCACGCAGTCAGGTGGCCTCCAGCAGGACCGATTCCATCTCGATCCTCGACGTTTCTCAGCAGCGTCCCGCCGGTCGAAGGCGCTTCGCGCGCTCCCGCGGTCTGCCGCGTCGGAGACACCTGGTCATCGTACGCAGCTGGAGAGCAGGGCTAGGTCACTCCCTGCCGCGAACACGCGAGCGCTGTACGGATCAGCAGCTCGAGGTCAGGCCT
>JANXOP010000176.1 GCA_025357755.1 Kofleriaceae bacterium
CGGTCAACCGCACCCAAGACCGTGGTCTCGCGCAGCACTGTCGGGCTTGACGCCACGTGACGCTCGGTGGATGCGCACACCGCGAGTACCTGATCCCAACGACTACTGGACGCCGGATGAGGCGCGCCTTCTCCTCGACGACTGGCAACGCTGCGGCGGATCTCTCGCTGCATTCGCGCGCCGATGTGGAGTTGCGCCGCGTCGCCTGTACTGTAACCGCTGTGTGAACTCCGCGTTGCCCGCACCCCACCATCCGACGAGGCGCTTGCCGAGCTCGCGAAGGCAACCGAGGAAGGGCGCTACATGGAGACAGCAAGTGCCGGGACCCCGCCGGTTGTTACAGTGGTAGCAACCGTGGCGCCCTCACCGACCGACAGCTGACGCGATCGGCGCGAACCGCTGCGTTGCCCGGCAACTGTACGACCGTCATCGGGATCGACACCCAGCCGAGCCCGAGTTCGATCTGGGTGCGCAGCTGCAAGCCCACGCCATCACGACGTGGCGGCCTAACGACGTATCAGACCACGCCGCAGCGCTGCACGGTGCGCCGTCGTCCGCGCTCAACGATCGTCCGATTCACCCTTGCTTCGTGAGCTTGGCGAACCGCACGAGAATGTCGTGATCCGTGATCTCCTTGGACAGCACTGCGAGCTCGTGCTCGATCAACTCCTCGTCGATCCGGCCGCGCTGTTTCGCGAGCACACTGCGAGCATCCTCGAGATCTCGATCGCGGGTTGCGAGGGTCTTCAAGATCACGAAGTCCTCGGGTGATACAATCCGCAGCTCTTGCCCCCGAAGCGAGCCGCGCACGGATCGAGCGAGCATCGCGGTTGCATAGCGCGGCGAGCGAGGCGTCACGAGATCGACGGTATTGAGCTGACCACCACCCACCAGCGATAGCCGAGTCAACGTGCAGCCGCCGAACTGGATGTCGACGAAGGCGGTCACGACGAGGACACCGATCTCGTCGAGTGCACGACGGGCGATCTCCGCGTCAATCCCAGCGGCAGCCAAGTCCGCGTCTCGTGTCTCGCGAACCTCGCCGTACATGCCGAGCGTCAGGCCGCCGTACGCCGCGGCTTCGATACCCGCACGCACGAAGGCGCTCGACGCGGCAAGCATCAGCGCGATCGGATCATCGAGATCGAGCGCCACGGACCTCGTCACGGGCTCGCATTAGCTCGTCTCCGAACGCGATCAGCTCGCGGCTCGCACGCCGAAGTTTGCAACGTAGAATATCCGCGCGTTTGAGCATCTCGTCGATCTCGGCACGTGAGATGTCCACCGATCCAAATCTACCTCATCCGCAGGCCTTACAGCCGCCACTCGTGACCGTCGAGCTCAATCCCCAACTCGGGCCACGCGGTTCCCTCCACCTCTCCAAAACTTCGCATTGCCTCAGTTATGCGCCCGTTGGTCAATGCGCGGGCGGGCTACTCTATATATGCGCCCGCGGTTCTTCGTTCGCTCGAAGTGTAAGCAACATTCTATGCTACGTCGGCGAACTGGCGCTTCTCCCTTCGGCACGGACGGTGGTGTCGAGCGCCTTGCCGAGGGGGACTTCGTCAGCGCCCTTCTCGACCAAGAGGACTCGACCGGCGCGCTCGCGCTCCTCGGTCGCCTGAACGAGATCGAGGGGGCGCGTTCGGGCGACGTGGCAGAGCTCGAATATTCGCCCACTGACCTGATCTTGGGCTCGGTGCCGGTCTTGCCGCCTTCGGAGCGGCCGCTCTTGCGCGCGGCCGGTGGGGGCACGATGAGCGGCGCCATCGACGATGCTTACCGCCGGCTCCTTCTCTGCCAGAGATCTAGGTCGCGAGCCGCGCACCGTGAACCTTGCGAGCGGGGCATGACCGGGCGTTCACATCTCTCCCACGCGTGTCTCGCGGTTTCACGGACCTGGAACCGGCTCGCGGGTTGCTTGGATGTGTCGCATGCTCAAGTTCCTCGCTGCGTTCGGCCTCGCCGCCTGTGGCGCCTCGCGGGTTCCGCCAGCGGCTCCGGCTCCGGCACCGCACCCGTCGCCGTCACCGTCACCGCCCACGGCCGGACCGATCGAGACCTGGCTCGCTCCGATCGCCGAGGACGATGTCCTGCCGGTAGTCGACTTCGCACTCGATCCCGCCGAGCGGACCTGGACGTCGGTCATGCCGCCGCAGACGCTCGCGTGGAGCGGAGCGAGCCGCGCGCAGACCGGCTCGGACACCTGGCTGTGCCAGCGCGGTCCGGGAAGCTGGTTGATCGGTGTCCAGAGTCAGCTGGGCGGCACGACGAAGGGCCAACTCGATCTCGTCCACTATCCCGCGCTCACGCTCGAGGCGGACTACGGGACCCGGGTGCGAGGTACCGGGTACGAGGACTCGGTGGACTGCCACCGCTTCGAAGCGTACTTCGACCGCGAGCGGCGCGAGCTCCACATGTTCGATCAGCTCACCAACGAGGATCGAATCATCGCGGGGCACTGGCCGGCCGCGAATGACTTCGTCCTCCACGGCGCGCGAGTCGGGCAGCCGTGGACGATCGCGTGGCCCGAGGTCGCCTTCGAGATCGACTTTGCTGCGGCCCGCGTGGCTCCGATCCCCGTGCCGGACAGCCTCGCCGACCGGCGCATGGAGCCGCTGCCCGGCTACGCGAGCTGCCTCCGTTACACGCAACTCGGCCATCGGACGCAGATGTTCTGCGTCGACGCGAGCAACGTCAGCCACCAGATCTTGCGCGACCCGATCGCACACACGCTGCAGCTCGTCGTGCCCAGACCTCCGGTCGCTTTTACTTACGTGCCGAACACGACCGACGCGTGGGCGGTCAGTCCGAACAAGGTTGACCAGGTCCTGGATCAGGTGAACGGTCGATATCTACGGCTGGCCGCCGGCCCGATGGCGATCGGACAGCACACGATGAATTCGCGCGTCCTCTACGGCATGTCCGACTCTGGTCTCGAGCTGCGCCGCTATGACCTCGACGCTGGCACGTACCAGGTGCTGCGTCGCTACGCCCCGGGGGATTGTGCGGGACGGATCGGTAACAGCCTCGAGGTGACGCTCGACGCGGGACGCTTCGTCGGCGTCATGTGCGTGGTCGCGATCGGTCGACCGAAGCTAATGCGCGAAGGTCGCCTGATCTGGAGCGAGCTTCTCGACTTGCAAACCAACCGCATCTTTCGCACGCCACTCGCGATCGAGAAGGTACTCCCGGACGGCATGATCCTGCTTGCTGATCGTAAGAACTACGACAGCATGTGGAGCCCGTTCCGCCACATCTGGGCAGCTCGTTTGTGATCGCCTCCGCCATGCCTTCGTCTTGTAGGGCGTCCACACGAGGCGCATCGTAGGAGAGACCGACATCGGGACGGTGTGCGCGAGCTGCGTGCCGAATGCTTGGAGGAGCTCGTCGAACTGGATTGCCGGATCGCTGTACGCTGCAACGTTGGGCACGGTCTGGTGCGTACGCTTCGCACGATCGATCGCGTTGATATCCGACGTGAGCGCCGGCAAAGCAGTCACCGCGAAGCAGCTGGATGCGCGCGCGAGCAAGCTCGGCACCGTGTATCCGCCGAGCTTTCGCGATGCCGTGATCGCGCACGGCCTATTCGGCCTCGGCAACGACAAGACCAACAGCCAGCTCGCGTTTCGCATCTGGCCACTCGCTCAGCATCGCTCCGCGCTCGCGCACTACGCCGACGAGCTCGGCTGCGATGCCACGGCAGCCTGTCTCCGAAGAGATCGGAGTCGACGAAGAATTAGTGGCAGCGCTCGAGCAGGTGATCCTAATCGGCTGCGAAGGTCACGAGGACTTCGTCGGCTTCGATCTGCGAACGCGCAACAAGAAGTCGAACGAGTGCTCGTTCACGCTCGTGCTGTGGGACGACACCGAGATCGATGCGCTCGCCAACACGAAGACCCCGGCGTGCCCGGCTCGCGGCTTCGATGTCTGGCTCGCGAAGTACATCGAGCGCCGCCGAGATGGCTGAGCCAGTTGCTATTTGATTTTCGGCTTGGACAGCTGATGTCCGTACTCGCGCGCACGGCGCCATCGCGCGCGAGTCTCGGGCGTCGCCATCTCCCACGAGAACGTGCGCATCTCGTCGAGCCATTGCAGTCGTTGCTCGACCGAGCTAGTGG
>JANXOP010000129.1 GCA_025357755.1 Kofleriaceae bacterium
CATGCGATCGACGAACATCGACGGCCTCCGTGGGACATCGAGCGCCGTGGTCGAACTGCGGCCGATGATGATCGCGGGGAGCTCGCACGCAGACGTCCTGTGACGGTCCGAGTGATGCCGCGCAGCACACGCGATCGACGAACATCGACGGCCCCCGTGGGACATCGATTCACGTCGCCGATGAACGGATCAAATACCCCACGCGAAACACGACGAACCGAGACCGCGAACGCGAGCCCAGCCCATCGACGTGACCCCAGGTCGATACGCTCGCACCGGCCGTTATCGAGCGCCGGCGAGGTCATTCGAGGCATCGAGCGGCTCGACGAGCGAGCGACGAGGACCGTCCGGTGATCGGTCGTCGAAGCGTGGATCGATGTGGTCGATGAGGTGGAACCACGAGGAGGCGCTGTCGTCGACCGCGGGGCTCGGTCTGAAACCGACCGCGACTGGCATGTTCGTGAATTCACGAGGCGATGCAGCTGGCCTCGCGAGTGCACTAGGGACTCCACGAAGCGCAACCCCAACACCTCACGGAGATACTCACCATGCATACGCTCACGCTCGCCACGCCTTCCGCTTTCGAAACCCTCGACCTCGCCCAGCTCGACTCGATCATCGGCGGAGACGCTGTCGATACTGGCGGTCAGGTCGGCGAATTCGTAGGCAAGTACGCAGGTGCAGGTGCGGGAGCCGTCGGTGGCGGAGCGCTCGGCGGTCTCGTCACTACGCCCACCGTCGCAGGTGTGCCCGTCGGCATCACCGCTGGCGCGGGCATCGGCGGCGCGGCCGGCTACGATCTCGGCGGTACCGTCGGCCGCGCGGCCGGTCGCGGTGCGGTCGAAGGCGCGCAATGGGTCGGCAACCAGGCCCAGAGCGCCTGGAACGGCGCGCGCCGGATGACGGGCTGGTGATCCAGCTCCGCGCGGGTCGGCGCGATCTCGTGATCGCGGTCGCGGTCGCCAGTGCCACGTTCGCCTGGCGCGCGGGTGCGCAGCCGATCGCGGCGATCGCCAGCGGCCTCGTGTCGGCCGCGATCGCGTTCGCGATCCATCGCGGGTGTCACCGACGCGACTCCACCAAGCCCCCGCTGTCCGATTTAAATCTCGCCGAGCGACGCGCTCGACCCTGGTAGCGGATCAGCCGCACCCGGCGACAGTCAGCTCCTCGGACGCACGAAGCTCGCGCTATTCCAACAGGCTGCGTGGTTGGATGTCGTTGCTCGCAGCGAGGCACGGAGCCGCCTCGAGAGCACTAGCTTCATGGTGGGCAGAGCACGTCCGAGCAGACGGACGCGCCCGCACCTGCAGCAGTACACGCAGCGATCGTCGCCCAGCTGCACGGAATCGCCGCGCCGCCGAACGTGAACGTGGTACCCGCGGCACACGCGACGCCGACTGCAGCGCATCCCGCGCTCGCTGCGCCCCAACAGACCGCGCGACATGCGACACCGCCGATGCTCGCGACTTGGATCGCGCAGCCGTCGTTGGGATCGCCACCGTTGTCGCACGTGGCGCAGGTGCCATCCGCTTCACAGCCTTGATCTCCACCACTGCCGGTGTCTCCGCCGCCACCCGGGTCGCCGCCACCCGGGTCGCCGCCGCCGGGATCGCCGCCGCCGGGGTCGCCGCCGCCGGGGTCTCCGCCGCCGCCGCCACCGCCGCCGCCACCACCGCCGCCACCACCACCTCCGCCACCACCTCCGCCATCACCCTCGTCGCCACCACCTTCATCGAGGAGGTTGCTCTGCTTGCTGCCGGTCTTCTGATCCGCCTGGAGGCACGCACCAGCAAACATGAATGTGATCGTTGCGATTCCAAAAATGCGTTGACGTGTCATGCGCGGTAACTAACGCGAGAGCGTTCGAATCGCGCGCCAAACACTTTCGTGTTCGCGCCAGGCGCTGCGCTAGTAGAGATCCGATCCCGTCGGCTGAGGCTACTCGGTTCATGGTTCGGTTACAGTCGCCCCACCGGTGTCGAGCAATGCATCGCAGCGCACGCGATGTTCACGCTCAGACGTGCTGAACAAGCACGGAGCCGATCGCGACAAGTTGAAGAACGCGTGCATGCAAGCGGCGCGGTCCGCGACACCAGCCCGAAGCGTCGAGGCGAGAGGCGAAACATTGAACGCGAGCGGCCGCCGCATTCATCCGCTGCTGCTCGTGACCGTGCGCAGCGCTAGGCGCGGACGACCAGGACAGAGCACGGCGCTGCTTGCACGAGGGCCTCGGTTGTACTCCCGAGGAGGGTCGATAACAAACCGCGGTAGCCGCGGGCCGCGAGCACGAGGAGGTCCGCGCCGACCCCATCGAGCGCGCGCAAAATCGATCCGAGCGGCGGTCCGTGCAGCACGGCGATCTCCGCGTCGCACGCGAGCTCGATTAGGATTCGAGCAATTGCCGATCTTGCAGCTTCGATCTCGGCGTCGTTGTCGACGCAGTGGATCACCGTGATCTCGACGTTTCGTCGCCGTGCTTCCCGTACGCCGGCCGCGATCGCAGGTAGCGATGTAGCCGACAGGTCGGTCGCCACGACGACTCGCAAGCCGTACGCGGGGCGAGTCACGAGCACCGCGCGTGTCGGACAACGAGCTCGGCGGCTGTCGCGCGCAGATGATGTTCGTCGGTGGCGTCGACCACGATCATGCGAACGTTCCGTTTGTCTGCTTCTTCAGCCGCTACCGTGGCTAGGTCACCGTGTCGGATCACGATCTCGGAAGGAGTCGCCGCCGTGACGAATTCATCTGGCACGGCGCTATGGGTCACGCGACAGACAACGAGGCTCGAGCCGGAGATCTCGGCCTGTACGCGGCCCTCGTGAACCGCATGATCTCCACCGGTCTCCGTCATCGCGAGCACCACGTCTTCGTGACGCATAGGTCGAGCCGCGAGCCTCATGATGAACACCATACCGCTCTCGTTCTCGAGCGCCGTAACAATCGAGGAACTTGAAAGTACGGCGCGTTCGGGGAAGCGAATACGAGCGAAGTCGCCCGCCATCTCCAGCACGGAGCGGTGATGCACACTTCGCTCGTGAGATCAGTCCGCATCTGACTCCGCCAGCGCGACGCAGTATTTGCATGCAGCTGCGGATGCGCCACGGGACCTTCGGACTTCGAACACGCCGCAGATGTCATCGGGACGCGATTTACCTAGCCGGGACCGAGCTTTGCAGCGAACCGGGTCATGCAAGACATCTGGAACGTCACCTGCCCTGTGTGCGGCGCACGTGTGCCAGATGGCATGCCGCTCGTCGTTCTCGCGCAGCCCGTGAGTGTCGCAGGCTATCAACACGGAAATGAGGAACAACCTGGCGTTCGGCTCTGTTCAGAACGCTGCGCAGGAATTGCGGAACGATCGCCCGAGAAATACAGAGCGCTTGCCCTCGAAGGGCTCGCACCTGATGCGAGCCCACCACTCACTGGGCGTTCCGCTCGACCTCCTGCTGCGACGAAATAGTCGATCTGAAATCGTGAGCACGGCTAACGAGGAATCACGCGGGACGCGCGAGATCGCAGGCTTCGAGAAGGCACAACATGCGACCGATCCGCAGCTGATCGTTGCGGTCGCTCTGGACCTCGACGAGATCGCCGACGGAACGCTTGCCGTCGAGGATGTCGAACAGCTCGACCAACCCTTTGACCTCGAAGCGTTCCGGACCGACCCGGCGAGTGCGGGAGGCGCGCAACCGCAGGCTGCCGTGCTTGGCCACCCACGTTTCGGTCACTTCGTCGGACAGTCCCATCGCACCAGCGCCGAGGATCTCGAACGCGTTGAAATCGAGGGGGAACGCTTCGCGCGGGTTCTCGCGACCGGCGTACCAGGCAAAGCCGCCCTTGTTCCACGTGCACACGTCGATGATCTTGGTGCGGACCTGACGCGTGAGGTGGCGGAACACTTCGAGCGGCTTCAACAGGCCAAGACCGACGAGCGTGTCACCGAGCTTGCCACCGTAGTGCGGCATCATCGCGAGCGCCATCGCGAGCTCGCCATCGGAGAGCACGCCCTTCGTGACGAGGTAGTTGCCGAACAGCTCGCTCGCGACGTTCGAGGAGACGTACTCCGGCTGACCATCGCGAACGTAGATCTCTTTCTTGATGCCGCCGATGGCGACCAGCAAGAGGCCGGTCGCGCGCGCGGTCATCAACCGGAACAGCACGCGCAGCGGTGAGGTGTTCGCGAAGTCGCCCGCATCGTCGGGCTCTTCGGCGATATCGCTGAGGGCAGGAGGCGTCGGTGGCTTCTTGCGCGCGAGCTCCTCGGGCGACGGCAGATCGATATCGCGCGAGCGCGGGTGCGGCGGCTCCTCGGTGATGTCGTCGAACGCTCGCATCTGCGAGTCTTCGTCGCGGTCTAGAGGCAGTGGCGGCAGCTTGCCGCCCGGAGTCATCGCGGCTTCGACCGCCGCGCTGATCGTATCGGCGATCGGGAGCTCGATCACGCCGGACAGATCCGAGGCCTTCGTGATCGCATGCGGCACGGCGCTTTGAGGCGGCGGCGAGCTGCCGATCGACCGCTTCACGACCTCGGCCCGCGACGACACGTTCGTGACGCGCTCGCTGATGTGCTGGATCGTCGGAATCTTCTGCTTCGCCGGCGGAATCTGGATCACCTGCGGCGGCCGACCCGGTACGGTCTCGGCGCGCGCAGACAAACGCGATTGAGTCGGCGGATTGAGCGCGGCGAGCTCGGCCGGCGTCATCGGCGGCGGCATCATCGGCGGTCCGGAGGAAAGCCCCGCAGGAGCGAGCGGCGGTGGCGAGCCCACGGTGGAGCGCAGCGGCTGCTTGCCCTCCTCTTCGTACGACACCGAGATCATCGGCATCGAGAGCTCCTCGCCCGGCTCGATCATGATCTGAGGCGCACCGTCGCTCTCGCCGGCGCTCGGCGGACGCGGGCCCGGGAGCCCCAGATCATCTCCGACCGACGTGATCGGTTCGGCGGTCGGGTCGGGCGCGACGCCACTGTGGCGGCGTGCGAGCACCGCGGGCGACAGCTCGGCGACGATATCGGCGACCGCCTTGTTCGTCATCCGATGGCGGTTCTCGAACAACCACTCCGAGATCGCATCGCGGAACGCCGCGGCGCTCGCGTAGCGCTCGTCGAGCGATTTCTTCAGCGCCTTGCGAACGATGCCCTGCAAGCCGTGCTCGATATCCGCGCCGTACTTGTCGAACCGCGCGAGCCGCGCATCGCGCACCATCAAGAGCACGTCGAGCTCGTTGGCAGCGGCAAACAAACGCCGACCGGTGAGCAGCTCTGCGAGCACGACTCCGACGGAGAACACGTCGCTCCGGCCATCGAGCGGGAGCTCGATCACCTGCTCGGGCGACATGTAGCCGTACTTGCCCTTGAGCGTGCCGGTCTTGCTCTTGTGCGCGCGATCCGGATCGCTCGCCCGCGCGATGCCGAAATCGACGAGCTTCACATCGCCGCGCGTCGATAACAGGATGTTCGACGGCGAGATATCGCGATGCACGACACCGAGCGTGCCGCCGTGCTCGTCGCTCGCGTTGTGAGCGTAGTCGAGGGCATCGAGCACCTCGTGCGCGATCCACGCCGCGAGGTGGGGCTCGACACGACGCCGGCGCTGCGCGAACTCACGAAGGAGCGCGAGCACGTCGATGCCATCGACGAGCTCCATCGCGATGAACAGATCGTTTTCGACCCGGCCGAGCTCGAACGTCTGCGCGATCTTCGGATGGACGAGGCGAGCGGTGAGCTTCGCTTCGTCGATGAACATGTTCTTGTACGTGTCGTCGCCGCCGAGGTGCGGCAACAGGCGCTTGATCACGACGCGTTTTTGAAAGCCGTGCTCGCCCGGCGCTGTTGCGATGAACAGCTCGGCCATCCCGCCCATGGCGAGACGCTCCACGAGCGTGTAGCGCCCGAAACTGACGGGGAACTCCGCCACTAGAGGCTCAGCGTATCACGACGACGCAGATGGTCATCTTTCGCTACGTCGCATCAATAAGTGACCCGCGCGCTCGAGGGAGTGCGCCACGGCGCTGTCTAGATGTTCGAAGTTCTGGATAGTGAGGCCCGCTTCGCTGGTGAGCCGGATGGCTAGCTCCGAAACATTCCGACGTGCCCCCGCGAGTAGGACATGTAACGCCGAACCCTCCGCCTGCGCGAGAAACCCACGATAACCGCGCTCGAAGTTGCGTTCTCCAACTCCGGCCAGACCACTGCAGTCGATGATCAGGCACGGC
Source organism: Kofleriaceae bacterium (assembly GCA_025357755.1). Lineage (GTDB taxonomy): Bacteria > Myxococcota_A > Polyangia > Haliangiales > Haliangiaceae > JABFXX01. The sequence goes on from JANXOP010000129.1 coordinate 6,214, forward strand.
GCACCGGTGCCGACTGCCAGCATCCAGGCTCGCGCGAGCACGTTATCGAGCACCGAGGCGGTCGGGGCACCGACGAGGAACACCGCCGGGACCTTGGGGAGAAGCTCCACGATCGGGGTACCGGCCTCGAGCTGCTCGGCCGTCTGTTCGCGCAATGATTGCAGGCCCGCGGTCGCGAACCCGTCGAGGGCGACGACCGTGAGCCACTCGAACACGCGGGTCAGCGCGGAAGCATCCTTCGGCGCGATTCCCGCGACCACGTCGCGAAGCTCGAGCAAGACGGCGGCGATATCGAAGCCCGTAGCACCTTCACTCGCGAACTGCGCACCGAGAAAGGCGGCACTCCGCTCGAGCTCCCGGGTCGCATCGGAGCCGGGGACGAGGGCCTCGCCACCACCGTAGGCAGCCTCGGTCAGAGTCTCGACCAGGTTCAGGACCTGTGCGGTGTGGGTCTCGGCCTTCTCGGACCGGCGAAACCGCAATGGCGAGCGCTCGAAGCGGACGACCCAGGCCGCGAGGATCTCGGCGGCGCGCGCGCGGAGCTCGGTGGCGAGCTCACCCTTCTTCTCCTCGACCACAGATCACCGTAGCAAGCCGCTTCGGGCGGCGCCATGTTACGATCGAGCCCGCGTGAAGCTGCTGTCGGTGGCAAGGACGGATGTGGGTCGGAAGCGACAAGGCAACGAAGATGCCTTCTTCCGGGACGACGCACGTGGCTTTTACGTCGTCGCCGACGGTGTTGGCGGCCACAACAAAGGTGAGATCGCGAGTCGCGAAGCCGTCGAAGCGCTGACCTCGTGGGTCTCTGGCGCCGCGCGCGACCTCGATCGCCTCGTCGAGCGCGTCATGTTCGGCGACTCCGAGTGCGTGTGGGAGATTCGCCGCCTGCTCGAGAGTGGCGTGAAGAACGCCTGCTACATGGTCTACGGCATGGCCGAGCTCGATCCCGAAAAGAAGGGCATGTCGACCACGCTGTCGGCGCTGCTCATTCGCGCGAACCTCGCGTTCGCGGCGCACGTGGGTGATTCGCGCGTCTATCGCGTCCGCAAGAACACCGTCCTCCAGCTCACCGAAGACCACACGCTGATCAACTACAAGGTCAAGCACGGCATGATGACCAAGGCCGAGGCCGAGAAGGCATCGGGCAAGAACGTCATCACGCGCGCGGTCGGTCACAAGGACTACGTCCAGGTCGATACCGCCGATATCGATACCGCGATCGGCGATCGGTTCCTGCTGTGCAGCGACGGGCTACACGGCTATTTCAACGACGACAACGAAGTCGCCGAGCTGTGTGGCGATGGCGAGCTCGAGGAGTGTGCCGAGGCGGCGATCGCGCTCGCGAACCAGCGCGGTGGCAAAGACAACATCACGGCTGTCGTCGCTGAAGTACTCGCCTAGTAGTAGGTGAGGCCGAGGCACAGGCCGCTGTTGAACATCACGCCGCGTGTCGACACCGCCGCGAGTTGACCGAACGTCTCGAGCCCGAGCACGAGGTAGTGCCAGCGCACGAGATCGACGCCGATGCCACCGAGGCCCCCGAGGCCCGCGTGGACCGTACCCGCCATCGGATCGCCCGTGCTGCCCGCATCGACCGTGTATGCGACGAGGCCGCCTGCGCCGCGCAGCCACATCGAGCCGCTCACGTAGTGAAGGCCACCGGCCATCAGGCCGAAGAAATCGTTGTGGAGGAGCGTGCTATCGCCGGTGCGCTGGTGCAACAGCGAGCCGCCGGTGATCTCGAACGTGAGGATCGTCGACGAGGTGGCGACATGGCCGATCCGGAAGGAGACCGCCGGACCGCGACCCGCGCCATCTCCCATCGTCACGCCCGCGCCAACCGCGCCCGAGAACGTGAGGCCGGAGCGCGGTGCATTCGACTCGAGGTTCGCCTCGCCGCCCGCTTCCTCGGCACGCTCGTGCGGATCGGCGTGGGCGGTGCCTGCGAGCAGGACCACGAGTGCGAGGGTCTTCACCACCTCCCACAAGATTACACGCCGTGGCATCCTTTGGGTGGGATGAGCTTGGTCGGCGCGCTGCTCGGCGGCTACCGGATCACCGACGAGCTCTCGAGCGGTGGGATGGGCACGATCTATCGTGCGCGCCACGAGTTACTCGGGCGGATCGCGGCGGTGAAGGTGCTGCGCGCCGAGCTCACGGAGGACAACGAGCTCGTCGATCGGTTCTTCACCGAGGCGCGCGCGGCCTCGGCAGTGCGACACGCGAGCATCACGGAGGTGTTCGATTTCGGCTACACGCCTGCGGGCGAGGCGTACCTGGTGATGGAGTTTCTCGAGGGCGAAACTCTTCACGCGCGCCTCAAGCGTGCGAAGCCAGCGGGAGTTCCCTCCCAGGAGGCCGCGTACGTCGCGCGCTCGCTCGCCCTGGCGCTCGTCGCGGCGCACGCCAAGGGCATCGTGCATCGCGACCTCAAGCCGGCGAACATTTTTCTGGTTCCCGACATCGAACAACCCTTCGGTGTGCGCGTGAAGATCCTCGATTTTGGAATCGCGAAGCTCGTCGATCCGAGCGGTGCACCGCTGGGGCGCAAGCACACGATGACCGGCACGTTGATCGGCACGCCGCGCTACATGGCGCCCGAGCAAGCGCGCTCGGCGAGCACGATCGATCAGCGCGCGGATCAATATTCGCTCGGGTGCATCCTGTACGAGATGCTCGTCGGAGAGGCGCCGTTTCCGAAAGGCGGCAGCGGCGAGGTGATCGCGATGCACTTGTTCGGCGAGGTCGAGCCGCCCTCGCGGCGCGTGCCCCAACTCGAGGTCGCGCTCGAGGTAATCGTGATGCGGTTGCTCCAGAAAGAACCCGGCGATCGCTATGCGCATGCCGCGGAGCTCGCCCACGCTCTCGCGGGCCCCGCACGTGCGCTCCCGGTCGCGCTGGCGGACGCGCGGAGGACGCCTTTGCCGCCCTCGCTCGGTCCGGCGAGCACACACCTGGTCGAACCCCTTCCCTTCGAAGGCGACCGCACGGTGCGCGATCGCAAGCTCCCGATCGGTATCGCTGCCGCGATCGGCGCGCTCGCGATCGCGGGCGGGCTCACGTTCGTGGTCACGCGCAGCCCACCCACGGCTCGGCCCGCACTGCCCGCGAGCCCCGCTCCCGTCGAGATGCACGTGGCCGCACCGACTCCAGCGCCAGACGCTGCGCCCGAGGCGCCGGCAGCACCGCCCGTACGCGATGCCGCGGTCGTCGTCGACCCACCCACCCATCACACCGTGACCCCGCACACGTCGCCGAAAGTTCCGCAGAAGCCGCCGCCGTGTGATCATGCAGGGCCGCACACCGCCTCGTGTGCCCCGATCGAAACCGCACCGTGAAGCAACCGCTCGCACTCGTTCTCTTGCTCGCCGCGACCGCGTCCGCACAAGACGCGCCGCTCGCGCAGCTCCAGGACGATCAACAGCTGACCGAGACGATCACCGCGATCACGCAAGACCCCGCGATCAAGGTCGATGACGACAAGGCGCGCGCCGTCGCGACCGCGTTGATGACCGAGGGCGTGCACCGGTTATCCGTGCAGGCCTACGACCAGGCGCTCGCGAACTTTCTCGAGGCGTACAACCGGTTCCCGAGCCCGAAGATCCTGTTGAACATCGCGTCGACGCTGCACGACATGGGTCGCAAGGCGGACGCCGCGAACACCTACCAGCGCTACCTCGCGGATCCCGCGACGGGATCCGAACGCGTCGGCGAGGTCAAAGAGCTGCTGATCAAACTCGATAGCGAGCTCGCGATCCTCACGATTCACGTCACGCCCCACGGCTCGGATGTCTCGGTCGATGCCGGTCCGTTCGTGCCGGTCGGCAGCTCGCTGCAACTGCGGGTTCGGCCGGGCACCCACACGGTTCGCCTGCGCCACGGCGCCGCGAGCGCCGAGGCCGATCTGAACAGCTTCGAGGGCGAGACCCGCGACCTCCAGCTCGCCGTCGCCGAACCGGTCGAGGCACCACCGCCGGCCGTGCGCCCGCCCGATCAAGTGCAGGGCTGGCTCGTCGCGGGCCGCACCTACGGCACGAGTGATGGCAACAGCCGCCAGCGCCGGGTCCACGACGTCGCGACGAATCAGGACGTCAAACCGTACGTCTCGAATGGCGAGCTCGACTATGCACCCCCGCCCGATTTCTCCGACCCACCCGAGCACCTGACCTCTGGTGTGCTGGCGATCGCGCGGATCGACGGTAACCACGGCAAGGGCTTCGCGGGTGGGCTCGGCATCGAGTACGCGCCATCCGATACATTCGAGGTCGAGCTCGCGGGCTTGAAGTCGGAGGTCTACGGCCTCTACCTCGGTGGGCGCTACATCTTCTCGACAGGCCTGTTGCGGCCGTACCTCGGCGCGGGCATTCCGCTGTTCTTCTTCACCGACGACGCCACCAAGAATCAGATCAGCATCGGCGGCCGGCTCGCCGCCGGGCTCGAGCTCCGGATCAACGGTCACCTCAGCGTCAACGCCGACCTCGGCATCGAGCACTTCTTCAACGTCGACGGCATCATCTACAACTCGCAGACGTTCGAGGCGACCACGTTCGCGCCTACGATCGGCGTCATCGGTCGGTTGTAGTGCGCGCGCTCGTCGTGGTGTTGCTGCTCGCGGGCGCCGCCCACGCCGGCAACGTCGTGGCGAATCCACCGGTCACGTTCATCAACTCCGCGACCGGCACGGCGAGCGCGAATGCGTCGCTGCAGAACACGAGTGCGGGTGGCTTCAACGTCCAGCTCGTGCGTGATGCATCGTGCGATCCGGAGGTCGATTTTTCAGTCAGTGGAGGTAACCCGTTCGCGCTACCCGCGGCCTCGTCGAAGACGATCACGCTGAGCTGCACGGCCAGCAAGCTCGGCATCGAGCGCTGCCTCGTCCACGCGGTCGATGCGAACACGCTCGCGCCGCTCGCGGATCTTCAGGCCGTGTGCGAGCGCACGAGCTCGACCACGCTGACGCCCGCGCTGACCACGCTCGATTTCGGCAGCGTCGTCGTCGGCGAGAGCGCGTCGCTCCCGCTCGCGATCGCGAACAATGGCGCCACGCCGATCACGAAGTTGTTCTTCCAGACCGATTCGCTCGACGACAACTTCGAGATCGCACTGCCTTGCAATCCAGATGCGCCGGCGTGTGATGGCACGATGGCCGCTCTCGCGGGCGGCGCCGCCAAGCAAGCGATCCTCAAGTGCGCACCGCACTCGGCGGGTCTGCACACCGCCCATCTCGAGATCGCGAGCGATCAGGGCCAACACACGGCGACGAAGATCACGCTGACCTGCATGGGGACGGCTTCGCCGATTCCGGTGCTCGGGGTCGAGCCGCCCGTCGTGGTGATCGCCTTGCCCGCCGAGGTCCTGGGGGGCGCCGTCCACACGACCGCCTACATCTCGAACCTCGGCACCGGCACGCTGAGCATCACCGACCTGCGCCCGGTCGATGTCGACCCGGGCGCGGCGATCGATTGGGCGTTCGTGCTCGACGGCACGTGCACGAGCGTGCCGTGTAGCATCTCGGCCGGCCAGCAGGTCGCGATCTCGCTCGCCTTCGACCCGAGCCTGATCGCGCAGCGTCACGCCTCGCTGTTGATCTCGTTTCACGACACGATCGATCGCACGCGGTCGATCCCGCTCATCGGCGTCGGCGCGGGTGCGACCTTCCAACCATTCGCTCCGTCAGCGCTGGTCGAGCTCGGCAGCGTCCCGGTCGGGAAATCGACGAGCGCGACGCTGCTCTTCTCGAACACCGGCAATCGCAGCACCAATGCCTCGGTCGCGGTGTCACCGGTGGGCCCGTTCTCGCTGATGCCCTCGCCCACCCTCGCGGTCACGCCGACCGCGCTCGCCCAGCTCACCGCGACGTGTACACCGACGGTCCCTGGTACGGCTTCGACGACGATCACCGCGGCGACGACCGACACGTCGCCCGCGAGCTCGCTCGCGATCGCGACGACCTGCGTCGCGACGACAACGCCGCTCTACACCACGCCGAGCTCGGTCTCGTTCGGGGAGGTCCGGCTCGATGGTCCGCCGGTGACCCAGACCGTGATGCTGCAATCGAGTAGCGCGCCGCTCGTGATCGCGGGGGCCCCGCATCTCGAGAGTGCGAATGCGAACCTCACGGTCGGTACACCCACGATGACGATGACGCCAGCCTCGGTCGACATCACGGTCACACCCCAGAGCGAGGGCGATCTCAAGACCCATGTCGTGATCGAAGACTCCGTCGGCGATTCGCTGCTCGTCCCGATCTCGGGCCGCATCGTGACCGCGTCGTACAACGTGCCGACGATGCTCGATGTCGGCACGTTCTGCGTCGGCCAGCCGACCGCATCGTCGAACGTGGCCTTGATCTCCGACGGCACGGCGACGATCGGCGTCACCGAACCGACCGTGCCGGCGACCTCCGGCTTCGACGTCGGTTTCACGGCGCCGACCCTGTATCCCGCGCTCTTGCCTCCCGCGCGTACCGCCATGATCTCGGTCACGCCGCAGCGCCAGAACGCGGCGACGACCTTGATGACGACCGTGACGTGGCAGACCGATGTCGCGACCAAGCCAACCGCGCAAACCTCGATCGTCGCGCGCTTCATCAACACCGGTGGTGCGATCGCCCCGCCCGTGCTCGATTTCGGCGACGCGCCGGTCCATCTCTTCCTCGACAACGGCCAGCGCGTGATCATCCAGAACTGCAATGGCTCGCAGCTCGAGCTCGATCCACCGACGATCAAGACGCCGTTCTCGATCGATAGCCCGAACTTTCCAACCACGCTCGAGCCGAACGAGACCGCGACGTTTTCGGTCGGATTTCATCCGACCCGAGTGGGCGACTACTCCGACACCCTCGCCATCAGCTCGCCGCAGCTCACCGGAGCACCGCTCCAGGTGATCATCGTCGGCCACGGCGTGACCGAGACTCCGCCCGGCACCGATGCTGGTAGCGACTCCACGGACCCCCGCTCGACGACGTTCTATGCGTGCAGCTGCAGCTCGCATCAACCGGGCGGCGTGATCCCGATCCTCTTGGCCGTCGGACTTATCTTCCGCCGCCGTGGCGGATCTTCTTGAGCTCGCCGAAGAACAGCTCGATCTCTTCGCTCTTCGTATAGAAGTGCGGCGCGATCCGGATCCCGACCCCGGGGCGGTGATCGCAGAAGAACCTGCGCCGGTTGAGCTCGCGGCAGACATCGGCGGAGCCGACGAAATCGAACACGACGGAACCACCGCGCTGCGCATCGGGGCGCGGCGAGTTGAGCTTCATGCCGAGCTCGTCGACCCGATCGATGATCTTCTGGGTCATGACGAGGCTCTTGTCGCGGATCTTGCGCACACCGATCTCGCCGACGATCTGCAGACCCGCGCGCGCTTGGTAGAGCGCTGCCACCGCTGGCGTGCCGCCCATGTAGCGCCACACGGTGTCGGCGTACGACTGCTCGGGCATCGTGAACGCGAACGGTGCTTCGTTGCCGAACCAACCCGTGACCCGCGGCGCGAACTGCTCGATCAGCTCCTTCTTGACGTAGAGCCACGCCGCGCCGGCACCGCCACACAGGTACTTCACCGAGCCGCCGCATGCGAACGACACGCCTAGGTCGATGACATCGACCGGCAGCGTACCGATCGATTGATAGCAATCGAGGATCACGTGCGCGCCGACGGATTGGGCCTTCGCGATGATCTTCTTCGCATCCTGGATGTAGGCCGACGAGAACACGACGTGCTGCAGGGGCACCACGAGCGTGTGCTCGTCGATCGCGTCACAGATCGCCTGGGTGTCGATCGTGATCCCGTCCGCGTTGGGAGGCACCAGCACGCACTTCGCGCCGCGCCGCTCCTCGGCCTGCCAGACGTACGACACCGTCGGGAACATCAGCGACTCGTAGACGATCTTGTTCCGCTCCGGCGTGTACTCGAAGCACGATGCGAGGACGGCCATGATCGTCGAGACGTTCTGATTCATCACGACGGTGCCTGCGGGCGCGCCGATGATCTTGCCGATCCGCTCCGCGGCGCGATCGACCTCGGGCAGCCACTCGCTCCAGGCGGTGATCGATTTGGTGCGCCAGAGCTCGAAGAACTGACCGAGGTCCTCCTTCGCTTGGTCCGGTACGCACCCGAGCGAGTGCGAGATGAAGTGCACGCAGTCCTCGAGCGCGGAGAACTTCGTACGGTACTCGAGCAGGCTATCGGCGACAGGGTCGGCCATGGGCCTGGCTTATCATGTTAGAGAGCGACGATGCGTATCGCGTTGATGCTCGCTCTCGTTCTCGGTGCCTGTACGAATAACCCGTCGAAGCTCGACCAGGATCCCGCCGGCACCTCGCCCGGTGGACTCGGCTCGGGCTCGGCCGCGCTCGACGAGGTCTTCGGCGAGATGCGCGACTACACCATGCAGATGGTGCCCGTCTTCCTCGCGTGGGATGGCAACTGCGACACGCAGGTCGATCGGCTCCTCACGCTCGAGCCGCTCGTGAAGAAGATCCGAACCAACATCGAGAACATCGACGAGCAGGCCCTCCGCGCGCGGATGATGCCGCACAAGGACGAGGTTCAAAAAGGTATCGAGGCCGAGCTCGCGAAGTCCGGCAAGACGATGAAGGATCTCGAGGACAACGAGATGCAGATCAAGACCAAGTGCGCCGCCGAGCCGAAATTCCGCGATGCGATGGATCGGATCGGCGTGTTCAAGAAGAAGATGCCGCCGAGCCACCAGGGCTTCGTGCCGCCGGCGAACCCGAGCCCGGCGCCACCGGCTCCGGTGGCACCGGCGGCGGCACCGGCGGCACCGGCGGCACCGGCGGCAAAGTAGCGTCGATCACGCCACCGTCGATCGGCACCGGCGGCAACGCCGTGTGCGTGTGCAAGCGAACCATCCCGTCCGACAGCGTCTCGTCCGTCTCGGGGTCGGCGGGAAGTTCGTGCGCGCTGGTGTCCGCGAAGTGGGTGACCAGCCAGGCGAGGCCACCGAGGCCCACCGCCGCGATGCCCGTGATGATGCCGCACGTGCCTTGCGAGGCGCCCTGGACCTCGCACGACAAGAGGCCGACCGAGCCCGCGCCCACACCGACGGTGAGTGCGGGGTGATTCGCGCACGACAGCTGCGCGGCCAGCGCCACGCCGAGCAAGACCTTCTTCATCCGTGGTAACCGGGCTCGTTGCCCGCGGCCGCTTGTGCGTTGGTCCAGTCGCCGAAGAGATCGTCACGGACATCCCACAGCGCCGGGAAGAAGCGGGTCTTCATGCCGTGCGCGAGCAGGTCGGAGTGCTTGCCCTTGAGCGACGGCGTGCCGGTGCCGATGATCCGGTACACGAGCATCAAGTGACGCGAACGCCAGGTCTGGAGCAGCTGGTCGTAGTCGGTGAGGCCTTCGGCGAGCTGGAAGATCGCGTGATGATCGTGCGGATGATCGTAGAGCTCGCGCAGCGTGACGCCCTCGCGCTCGAGGAAGCTCGCGAACGCCGGCCACACCACCTCTTGCGGCAGCTTGAGCATCGTGCGGAAGCCCGGCGATTCTTGTCCCGAACCGCGGCCGAGCCCGGTGCGGATCGTCATGTAGTCGGTCGGCGCCATCGTATCGAGGAGGTCGATCGACTGGAGCAGCAAGCGCTGGATCATCGAGACGCGCTTGAGCGCGGTCACGGCGCGCGCGACTTGATTCGCGGCCGCCGGTCCATCGGCCGCTCCCAGCATCGTCGCCATGTTGCGCAGCTCGTGCTCGATCAGCTTCATGTAGAGCTCGTGCGCCTGGTGCACGATCTGAAACTGCATCTCGTCGTGACACGTGAGCGTGTCGGGAGCCTTTTGAAGCCCGAGCAGCTCCTCGGTCCGGATGTACTTTTCGTAGTCCGTCAGCGCCATGCGAATAGCGATGTACCACAGCTCGATCCTGTGTTTTCAAGTATCTGTAATTACAGGGCGAAAATAAGATTTATTAGCACTCACGATCGGGGGTTGCCAACGTCTCCCCGGGTTGTTACTGGTACCGCCATGAAGATTCGTCCTCTCCACGACCGCATTCTCGTCAAGCGTCTCGAAGAAGAGACCAAGACCTCTGGTGGCCTGTTCATCCCGGACTCCGCCAAAGAGAAGCCGATCCAAGCCAAGGTCGTCGCTGTCGGCGCTGGTAAGCGCGACAAGGACGGCAAGGTCATCGCGCTCGACGTCAAGGCCGGCGACAAGGTGCTGTTCTCGAAGTACAGCGGCACCGAAGTGAAGATCGACGGCGAAGAGCATCTCATCATGCGCGAGGAAGACCTCCTCGCCGTTCTCGACTGACCTCAGCTCCACGAAAAGAAAGACACACGAACATGGCCGCTAAAGAAATCATTTTTTCGTCGAGCGCTCGCAGCGAAATCGCTAAGGGTCTCAACCTCCTCGCCAACGCCGTCAAGGTGACCCTCGGACCCCGAGGCCGTAACGTCGTCATCGAGAAGAGCTGGGGCTCGCCCACGGTGACCAAGGACGGCGTCACCGTCGCGAAGGAAGTCGAGATCGAGAACAAGTTCCAGAACATGGGCGCGCAGATGGTGAAGGAAGTCGCTTCGAAGACTTCCGATGTGGCCGGCGACGGCACCACCACCGCGACCGTGCTCGCGCAGGCGATCTACAACGAGGGCGCGAAGCTCGTCGCCGCTGGCATCAACCCGATGGACCTCAAGCGCGGCATCGACGCGTCGGTCGTCGCGGTGATCGAGCACATCAAGTCGCTCTCGACCCCGACCAAGGGCAAGGCTGACATCGCGCAGGTCGGCACGATCAGCGCGAACGGCGACACCGAAATCGGCGAGATGATCGCCGAAGCGATGAACAAGGTCGGCAAGGAAGGCGTCATCACCGTCGAAGAGGCGAAGACGATGACCTCCGAGCTCGACGTCGTCGAGGGCATGCAGTTCGATCGTGGTTATCTGTCGGCGTACTTCGTCACGGATAGCGAGCGTATGGAGTGCGTGATGAACGACCCGTACATCCTCATCCACGAGAAGAAGATCTCGAACATGAAGGAGCTCCTCCCGGTGCTCGAGCAGGTTGCCAAGTCCGGCAAGCCGCTCGTGATCATCGCGGAAGATGTCGATGGCGACGCTCTCGCGACGCTCGTCGTCAACAAGCTTCGCGGCATGCTCCAGGTCTGCGCCGTCAAGGCGCCGGGCTTCGGTGATCGTCGCAAGGCGATGCTGCAGGACATCGCGGCCCTCACGGGTGGCGAAGCGGTGACCGAGGATCTCGGCATCCGCCTCGAGAACCTCGAGCTCAAGCACCTCGGCACGGCTCGCAAGATCCAGATCAGCAAGGACAACACGACGATCGTCGAAGGCGCTGGCAAGAAGGAAGTCATCGAAGCGCGCGTCAAGACGATCCGTCGCGAAGTCGAAGACACCACGTCGGACTACGATCGCGAGAAGCTCCAGGAGCGCCTCGCGAAGCTCGTCGGCGGCGTCGCGGTGATCCGCGTCGGCGCGGCGACCGAAGTCGAGATGAAGGAGAAGAAGGCTCGCGTCGAGGACGCGATGTACGCGACGCGCGCGGCTGTCGAAGAGGGTATCGTCCCCGGCGGCGGCGTCGCACTCATCCGCGGCATCAAGGCGCTCGACAAGCTGACGTTCGATGATGATCGCCGCTACGGCGTCAACATCGTGCGCCGCGCGCTCGAGGAGCCGCTTCGCCAGATCGCCGGCAATGCTGGCGTCGACGGTTCGATCGTCGCGGCGAAGGTCAAAGAGGGCAAGGACGGCTTCGGCTTCAACGCCGCGAAGCTCGAGTACGAAGACCTCGTCAAGGCTGGCGTGATCGACCCGACCAAGGTCGTTCGCACGGCGCTCCAGAACGCGGCGTCGGTGTCGGGCCTCATGCTCACCACCGAGACGCTGATCGCCGAGAAGCCCAAGAAAGAAGCGGGCGGCGGCGGCGGTGGTCACGAAGGCCACGGCCACGACTTCGAGTAAGTTGAACTGAGCGCTCGCGCAGAGCGCAACGCGAACGGGTCGGCTACCAAGCCGGCCCGTTTTCGTTTCGGCGCAGGCTCAGGTCACGTGCACGGCGAGGACACGGTCGAGGAACGCGTCGACCCCGTCCACCGGGTGCGTCGCGACATACGCCCGGACGGCTTCTACGAGCAGCGCACGACGGCGCGCGGTCTCGGCAGCCCGACTGGAGGCGGGCGAGAGCTTGAGCGTCGCCTCGACCTGTCGCTCGATGATCGGGGTCACGTGACGAGCCGCGTCCTCGAAACGACCGAGGCGGAGCAACGCGAGCATCGAGGTCCGACGCGCGAGCGGTGCCGCGTCGGGGCTCGTCGCGAGTGCGACGACGCGCGCGGGTGCGTCGAGGTCGTAGAGCAAGATATCGCACACCGTCTGTGGCGCCACGTTGCGCTCCACACCGTCGATCACCGCACGCTCGAGCGCCGTCACCGCCTCGTCGTAACGACCGAGTGCGCGGAGCACGACCCCCTTCGCGTAGTGTGCCGCGCCCGGGATCGTTCGATCGTCGGGATCGAGGCTGGAGCTGTGCGGCAGTGTGGGAAGGGCCGCGTTCAGCTTCGCGAGGCCGTTCTCGAGCTTCGCGTTCCGCGTGGCACTCGCAGGCTTACCGGCGAGCGAGTGCAGCGTATCGGCGAGCTTCTGAACCGCAGCGAGATCGAGCGCCTTCTGCGTTCGCTTCGGCGTCGCGCGCGCCGTCTTGGCCAGCGCCGCGATGAATTCATCGAGCGATGGGGTGCATGGCACGAACTGCCCGGTCTCGTGCTCCCACATCGCCACCGCGCACGGATCCTCCACCGCGCGCACGACCAGGAACTGGGACTCCTCTTCGCCGATGGTCGCGAGCGCGACCCAACCGCTCTCGCCACCCAGCTCGACCTCGCCCACCGCCGGGTGGTCATAGTCACCACCACCGTCGGTAAAGAAGCTCTCCAGCTCCGCGCCTCGAAAGCGCAGCTTCATCGAGCGCGCGTAGCTCGGAAGCGCGGCCCACATGCCATCGAGCGCCTTCCACTCTTCGCGCGCGAGAAATCGCTCGTAGCGTGGGGAGATCCGAACTCCGAAGGTGGCGGCGACACGTGCGGGGCTGAACAGGCGGCTCACGTCATAACGATACCGCTCGGGTGACGCGCGACCGGGTTCGTTCGCGTTTTCGGTTACGCTCCTCCGCGATGAGGCGCTTTGAATTCTCCGACGGGTCGTCGAACAAGTTCTGGGAGATCGTGGCCCTGGGCAAGGAGCTCCGGATCCGGTTTGGCAAGATCGGGTCGAACGGTCAGCTCAAGCTGCAGACGTTCGCTTCGCCTACTGCGGCGATGGAGAGCCTGAGCAAGCAGGTCGCGGAGAAGACGAAGAAGGGCTACGTGGAATGCGGCGCCGTCGCCAAGGTCGCGCCGCCGCGACCGACGGCAATGCCCGCCCTCAAGGTCTCGGTCTCGAGCGTGAAGCCGACCGCCCTGAAGATCACGCAGCTTTCGCACTCCGGCAGCGCACCGCATCGCATGGTGCTGCTCGACGACGACGGCGGCCACGTCGCGCTCGCGACGGGCAATGGGTGTCTCGTGTCCTCGGATGGCAAGAAGTTCCACCGCCGCAACAGCGCCATCGGTACCGGCACCTCGTACTGCTTGAACGCGTACGACGGCACGATCATCTCGATGGGCGGACCCTTCGCGGTCACCAAGGATCTCGGTCAGACGTGGAGGCATCCGAAGGCTCCCTCGAGCAGCTACCTCCTCGCGATGTTCCGCGACGCCAAGGGCAACTACTGGCTCGGCGATGGCGACGGCCTCGTGTTCACCTCGAGCCACGCCGACAAGGGCTGGGTCAAGGCGAAGTTCAAGATGCCTGGCAAGGTCCTCAACTTCGCCGAGCTCGACGGCAAGCTGTTCGTCGTCGGGACCGGCTGCGGCGTGTGGGACGGCAAGAAGCTGACCACGCTCAAGGGCCCGACAAAGAAAGATACGATCACGCGGATCACCGAAGGGCCGAACGGCGGCATCGCGCTGATCGGCGATGGCGGCACCGCGTTCTTCTCGAAAGATCGCGGCAAGTCGTTCACGCGCGTGAAGTCCGGCGTCGACGACGATCTCGAGGATTGCGCGTGGGTAGCGGGCGCGCTGTTCGCCGTCGGTGGCGGATGGGGCGGTGCCGTGGTGGTGCGCTCCGACGACGAAGGGAAGTCGTGGAAGAAGGTGCCGATCAAGGCCGCCAAGAAGCTGTGGTCGATCACGAGCTGGGGCGACGGCGCCTTTCTCGCGGGCGATGCCGGCTTGTTCACGCTCGCCGCGCCGACCGATACGTACTGGAAGGGGCAGAAGGATCGCTTCGCGCCCGAGCCCGCGAAGGTCGACGCGCAGTTCGCGCCGACGACGGGCCGCACCGACGCGCAACGCGAGGCCGCCTTCGCCAAGCTCTACAAGACCGCGCACGCCGATCACACGCGGCTCGCCGCGAAGCATCGCGCCGCGAAGCCGCCCGACGAGAACCCGAAGCTCGCGTCCGCGGTCGATGAAGGCGCGGAGGGTGCGGCGGAGATCTATGCCGACTGGCTCTCCGATTCTGGCGATCCGCGCGGCGAGCTCGCGCAGATCCAGCTGCGCCTCGCCAAGGATCGCAAGAACAAGGAGCTGCAGAAGGCCGAGAAGGCGCTGTTGAAGCAACACGCCGACGCGTGGCTTGGCAAGCTCGCGGGCGCGGGCAAACTGATCGAGAGCGAGTGGCACGCAGGGTTCATCACGAAGGCGCGCATCGCCGACTGGATCGACTACGACCACGATAGCGACGCCGACAAAGCCGGCAAGGTGAAGAAGCCGACCGTCGAACAGGTGCTCGAGTGGCTGCTCGCATCACCGAGCGCGCGGTTTCTCCGCGACCTCACGATCGGCATCGTGAAGCTCGAGGACGAGAACCGCTACGACAAGGTCGCCAAGATCATCGGCACGCACTACCTGCCCGCGCTGCGGTCGCTCTACCTGGGCGACTTCACCAGCGAGGAGACCGAGCTCAACTGGAGCGAGCTCGGCAACCTCGAACCGATGTGGGGCGCACTACCGAACCTCCGGACGCTCCGCTTGAAATCGGGATCGATGAAGCTCGGGACGATCGTGTTGCCGGCGCTCGAGCACTTCGAGGTGGTCACCGGCGGTGGCGATCCGAAGACCGTCAAGGCGATCGCGGCGGCGACCTGGCCGAGCCTGACAAAGCTGTCGATGCAGGTCGGTCTCGGAGACAGCCGAAGGAACAGCGTCAAGATCGCGGACCTCCAGCCCATCCTCGACGGAGAACGGCTGCCCCGGCTCACGCATCTCGGGATCACGAACTACTCGCTCACGCACGAGCTGGTCGACCCGCTCGCGTCCTCGAAGATCCTGCCGCAGCTCGCCGAGCTCGACCTCCAGATGGGGACACTCGGCGACGAATCGATTGCCCGGATGTTTGCCCTTCAGCGTGCGTTTGCTCACCTCAAGCTGAACGTCGACGACAACTACATCGGCACCGAAGGCAAGGCACTGTTGAAGCGCGCGAAGCTCGACTTCGAGCTCGGCAAGCAGCGCGAGGATGAAGGCGGTCCAGAGGATCGCTATGCTTCGGCGTACGAATGAACGACACGTGTCGGAAGTCCATATAGACGCGTGCCGCCATCTCGGCTGTAGCGGCGACGCGCACGGGCATACAAGTTGCTGTTGAGGCTTCCCGATTTGCGCACGTATCTAGTCGCCGTTACGTTGCTGGTCTCGACGGATGCGCTCGCGCAACCGGTCGAACCAGCGCCGGCTCCGGAGCCGGCCCCCGTACCACCTGCGGACCAGCCAGCGCCGACACCGGATCCTCTCCCCGGGGCGGCGCCCACGCCTGCAACCGGTGGAGCGATCGAGGTCGTCGGTCGCGTGATCGACAAATTCGGGCAACCGATTCGCAACGCGAAGGTCGGGGTGGAAGGCTCCGAGCAACAGACCCAGACCGACCGGGGCGGCAGGTTCAAGGTCAAAGCGCCCGTCGGCGCTACACTCTTGGTCGAAAAGGACGGGCTCGAGGTCGGACTCGCGCTGGTCTCGGGCGCGGTGCTCGACGACACGGTCCTGCTCGATCTCGATACGGTCGGCGAGCAGATCGAGGTTCAGGGCGAAGCACCGGTGGATGCGCCCGGCGCGGCGATCGTCGATCGTAAGGAGCTCCAACGTATCCCGGGCACCGGCGGGGACATCGTCAAGGCGCTGACGATCATGCCGGGCGTCGTGAACTTGCAGATTCCGCTCGGCTACTCCGGGGTCGTGATCCGCGGCAGTTCGCCGCAGGATTCCAAGATCCTGGTCGACGATTTCGAGATCCCCGTGTTGTTCCACAACATCGGCTTTCGCGCCGTGTTGCCGGCCGAATCGATCGCGTCGCTCGAGTACATCCCGGGCGGCTTCGATGTCAGCTTCGGGCGAGCCAGCTCTGGCATCGTCGAATTGACCACCCGCGCCGGCGACGAGAAGGCGTCGGAGCAGGCCGAGATCTCGGTGATCGATGGCGGGTTGCTCGTGCAAGGCAGCATCGGCAAGAAGACCCGCTACATGTTCGGGTTCCGACGCTCGCTGATCGATCTCATCCTTCCGGAAATCATCCCCGCATCGGTCGATCTCTCGCTCACGACGGTGCCGAGCTACTACGACGAGCAGTTCCGCATCGATCACATCCTCGACGATCACTGGAAGCTCACGCTGTCGAGCGTCGGCACGATCGATACGTTCGAGCTCTACGCGACGAAGGACACCGACGCGAAGAGCAAGCGGTTCTACAACCGCACCGCGTTCGCGCGGGTCACCGCGGCGGCGAAGTATCACGAGGGGCCTTGGAGTGCGAACCTCGCGCTCTCCGGCCTGCTGCCGCAGTTCGTGTTCGAGCTCGGCGAGTACCAGAAGATCCACATCACGCAGCCGACGATCACGCCGCGCGCCGAGCTCATCCACACCGACAAAGCGGCGCTCGGCCTCACGAACGTCGAGTGGAAACTCGGTGGCGAGGCGCAGATCGGGCGTTCGTATATCGAGCTCGCACTTCCGCAGGAGCGCCGCGAAGGCGATACGCAGAAGCCGCGCGATCCGCGCGATGTCACGAACACGTTCAACGGCAAGATCTGGCTGCCCGACTTCGCGCAGTGGGCCTCGATCGCGGCGAACCTCGATCCGAAGATCCGCTTCACGGGCGGCATGCGACTCGACGAGATCGGGCGCACCGGTGAGGTCGCGATCCAGCCGCGCGGCAAGCTCGAGGTCAAGCTCACGCCGACGCTCACCGCGCGGCTCTCGGAAGGCGCGTATCGCCGGCCACCCGAGTTCCAGAGCGAGGTCCTGACCTCGAACCTCAACGCGGAGCGTTCGACCCAGAGCATCATCGGGCTCGGCTACGAGCCACGCGAAGGCACGCGCGTCCAGAGCTCGCTCTACTACACCGATCGCTCGAACCTCATCACCACGAACCCCGACGGCTCGATCGGCAACAATGGTCGCGGCAAGACCTACGGCGCGGAGCTGCTCGCCACGTACCGCAGCGGGCCATGGTTCGGCTGGCTGTCGTACTCGTACTCGCACTCGACGCGTGTCGATCAACCGGGCGCGGCCGAGCGGTTGTTCTCGTACGATCAACCTCACAGCCTCAATGCCGCCGCCTCGTGGCAGAAGGGCCGCTGGCAGCTCGGCGGCCGGTTCCAGCTCTACTCGGGGTTGCCGTACACGCCGGTCAAGAGCGCGGTGTTCGACAACGATCGCAACCTCTACATCCCGATCTACGATGCCACGAACTCCGCGCGGGCCCCGATCCATCACCAGCTCGATCTGCGGGTCGATTACTCCTGGCACAGTGGCCCGGTCGCGATGACCGCGTTCCTCGATGTCCAGAACGTCTATCTCAACGAGAGTGTCGTGACGTACTTCTACAGCTACGACTACTCGCAGAAGGCCGCGTTCAAGTCGCTCCCGATCATTCCCTCGATCGGCCTCCGAGGTGTGCTGTGAAGCTCGCGTTCCTCGTCGTCGTCTTCGCCGTAGTCGCCGCGTGCACGGGCGATGTCGATCCGAAGTGGCAGCTCGATCACGATCGGATCGTCGCGGTCCGCGCGACACCCCCGCACATTCCCTCGGGCGCGACCTCGCAGCTCGACCTGTTGCTCGCGATGAAGGGCGCGGGCACGAGTGCGGCGCTCCCCGATCAAGCGATCGTGGTCTCGCCGATGTCGCTCGCCGATGCGCTCTCGGGCAACACGGTGACCGCGCCGAGTGAAGATCGGCTCGCGGCCGCGCGCACCGAGCTCGGCCTCGCCGCGACCGACCCGGTGCCGCTCCAGCTCGGCATTGCCTCGGGCACGCTCACCGCGGTGAAGACCGTGTACCTCGGCGATTCGGCGGACAATCCGGCTCTCGTGAACGTCACGTTCGACGGCACGCAGCCCGCCGATGGCGACCCGCTGACGGTACCCGCGGATACCGATGTCCACATGTCCGTCGACGCGAGCGACGCGACGATGATCGTCAACTGGCTGAGCTCGTGCGGCACGATGCACGACTTCGATCTGCACACCGCGTACATCCACGTGCTGCCTGGCGATCCGCAGAGCGGCGAGCTCGTGCTCACCGTGCGTGACCTGGTCGGCGGCGTGAGCTGGGAAATCTGGCCGATCAGTGCGACGCCGGCGCCGGCGCCGTAGCGTACGATCGGCACCCTGCGGAGGGTGCTCTTATTCTTCTTGGCGACCGCGCGCATCGCTGCGGCTGACGATCTCGCGGAACCCGCGGAACCCAAAGCCGAGCGCTGGGACATGCTCGCCCGATCGCCGGGCTCGCCGAACGATCCGCTCACGCCATACCTCGATCGCTACCTCGCGGTCCGTACGCGCGATGGCTTCGCGATCGAAGGTGGCGAGGCACCGCTGTTCCTCGACGGCTACCGGATCCTCACCCGCCAGGGTGACGGCACGCCGATCGTGACCGCGCCTGCGATCCGGCAGCTGTGGCTGAAGACCGACGGCGATGTGATGTACGGCGACAACGGCACGCTCGAGCTGTCGAGCGGTCGCAGCCCGCGCGGCGCGGAGCTCTCGACCCGCGAAGTCGCGCTCTACCTCGGCTCGGTCACGCTGCGGCTCGAGACGCTCGGCCTCGCGATCCCCCACTTCGTTCCCGCCGATCGCGAGCTGGCGTTCGAGGGCGCGCCGACCTCGGCCGGGCTCCAAGTTCACGGTGCGTACCGCGCCTCGCCCGAGCTGTGGCTCGCGGTGAGTGCGATGACCACGCTCGGCGGCGTCACGTACTACACCGATCGTACCGAGCACGCGGATCAGCGCGTCCACCTGGAGGTGTACGAAAACTCGACCTCGCTCGAGGAGCACTACCACCGCGGACCGTGGCACGCGGATCTCTCGCAAGCCTTCGGGCAGAGCCGGTTGGAGCACGATCGCGGGGTCGTCCAGCACGATGATCGGGGCATCCTCGCATTCGAGACGCGCGACGAGCTCCATCGCGATCTGGGGAGCATCGCCGGCCTCACCGAGGTCACGTGGTCCCTCGGCGGTGAAGCTCACCTTCGCCGCTACGACCTCCACATCGTCGGCGCTCCCGAGGATCGCGAGAATGTCCCGCGCGTCGTCGAGACGCCGTTCGACGATGCCTCGCACGTGTTCGAAGGCGTCGTCTGGACACCGGACTTCGCAGCCTCGACGGCCGTCGTGGCGCATCTGTCCTCGAAGATCACGAGCTACCTGGGGCTCCGCCTCGACGCATTCGGCACTGATCTCACGCTCGAGCCACGCGGCGTGCTGCTGCTCGACCTCGGTCACCTGCGCAACGCGCAGCTGCTCGCGGGTGCGTATCGCCGCGCGCCCGAGCAAGGCGAAGAGCTCGAGCACGAGCTGCATCCCGAACGCACGACCCGGATCGCGTTTCAGGTCGGTCAAGGCCGCGCCGGCGACGAGCGCGGCTTCGAGGGCTACGCGCGGATCTACTACGACGATCGCACGCGGCTGATCGAGGACGATGGTCTCGGCAACCTCACGAATACCGGCACCGGCACGACCTACGGTGTGTTCGCGCTCGCGAGCGAGCACCTCGGCCACTGGCTCGGCGAGGTCTCGATCGCGCTGGAGTCCTCCGAGCGCCAGGATCGCTTCCGCACCCGCGTTCGCCCGTACGAATACGATCAACCGGTACGGCTCGATGCGCGCCTGCAGCGTCGTCAGGGTGCGTGGCTGTTCGGCGCGCACTTCTCGCTCCGCGCGGGCCTGCCCTCGACGCCAGTCACCGGCGCGATCTACGACAGCGATCGCGACGTCTATTTGCCGCAACTCGGCAGCCTCTACACGGAGCGCTTGCCGTGGCACCACCAGCTCGATCTCCGCATCGATCGCATGCTGACCCGTGGACGCGTGAAGCTGGCCGCGTATCTCGACGTCGCGAACGTCTACGATCACCGCGGCGCGATTGGCTGGGCGTACAACTTCGATTACACGCAGCGCCGCGCGATCGAAGGCCCGTCGATCCTGCCGACGCTGGGCCTGCGAGGTCAGCTGTGAAGTGGCTCGCGGTCGCGGGGCTCGCATCCCTGGTCGCCTGCCAGGACCCGATCGAGCCCGAGCAGTGGCAGCTCGATCAGGACCGCGCCGTCGCGGTGCGCGTGACACCTCCGCGGATCCTGGCCGGCGAGCACGCGACCGTCGACGGTCTGCTCGCGCATGGCGGGGGCCCGACGACGGTCGATGCGCCGGGGGTGGTGGTCGCCTCACCCGCGACCTCCCCGTTCGCGCTCGCGGTCAACTTCCTCTTCGATCACTACGAAGTGATCGCGCCCGACGAAGCGGAGCTCGCCGCGGCGCGCACGCAGCTCGGCCTCGCGACCGGCGATCCGGTGCCCTTCGAGATCAGCGTGTACTTCGGCACGGTCGCGCATCCGATCATCACGCAGAAGGAGATGTGGTTCGGTGCCAGCGCCGCGAACCCGACCCTGCCACCGATCACGATCGGTGGTGCCGCACCGGGTGCGTCGCTGGTCCTGCCGCGCGACCGCGATCTCTCGCTCGTCGCGAGCGCCACCAAGGTCAGCTGGTTGACCTCGTGCGGCACGCTGCGCGATAGCCAGGAGCCCGATGCGATCCTCCGCCTCGAGGCGGCGTGCACCGGCGAGCTTGTCGTGGTGGTTCGCGATGGCGAGGGCGGTACCACATGGCAGGTCTGGCCACTCGCCACGGAATAAAGTTGCGACCCATCTCGCCACAGCCGACCATTTTTTTCATGAGGACGAGTTTGGTGAGCGTAGGACTTCTTGGTGGGCTGCTCGGCGGAGTTGCCACGGCACAACCGACGGAACCGGGGCCCGGAGGTACGACCGACGTATCGCCGACCGCATCCCCACAACCCCTCCCGCCTCCACAACCACAACCGCCTCCGACCCGCGCCGACCCGACCATGGTGCCGGTGATGCACGAGGAGCGCGAGCCCGAGATGCGCGACATCCGACCGCGCGAGCTCGCCTTCGCGATCGGCCTCGGCTATGCGCGCCCACCCGGCGGCACCGTCGATCTGCAGATGCCGAACATCGCGAGCGTACGGCTGCGGCTGCCTTCGGGCATCACGTTCGAGCCCACCGCGATCATCGGCAACTCCGCGGCGGAGACCAACACCGGCATCACCGATACGACCGAGACCGTGACCACGCTCGCTCTCGCGACGTTGATCCGGCTTCCCGTGATCCGTCATGGCCGCGTCGATTTCGAGATCCTCGGCTCGATCGGCCTCGATGTCGTCAAGGATGATCCGAGCGGCGACAACAACACCAAGACCACGACCAGCTTCGGCATCGGTTGGGGCATCGGCATCGGCTACTGGCTGAGCCCGCACTTCCAGCTCAGCATGTCCGCGACGAACTCGATCCTCGATATCACGAGCACGAAGCAAGACACGAGCGCGACCACGAGCACGAAGGACTCGGTCACGAACTTCGCGCTCCAGTTCAGTCCGACCATGACGGTCATGCTTCACCTCTACAACTGAGGTAGAAGCGGGAGGTGGATCCCGCAGCCGCCGCAGCCTTGGGCACCAAGATCGTGGTGCACTACACGGCGGTCAAGCGCGATCTGCCGTGGCGGAGGTCGCGCGATCCATATGCGATCTGGGTCAGCGAGATCATGCTGCAGCAGACCCGCGTCCAGACCGTGATCCCGTACTGGGAGCGCTGGATGGCCAGATTCCCGACCGTGCGCGCGCTCGCGACGGCACCACTCGACGACGTGCTCGCAGCGTGGGCCGGCCTCGGCTACTACTCGCGCGCGCGCAACCTCAAGAAGGGCGCCGAGACGATCACGGAGAGCTTCGGTGGCGAGCTACCGCGTACCGCGAGCGAGCTGCGCGGCGTGCCCGGCATCGGCCCGTACACCGCTGGCGCGATCGCCTCGATCGCATATGCCGAGCGCACACCGCTCGTCGATGGCAACGTGGCGCGCGTGCTCGCACGGGTCTACGGCATCACCGACGACATCAAATCGACCGCGGGCCAGCGCGCGCTCTGGCAGCGCGCCGGCGAGCTCGTCACCGCGTTGCCCGCGGCGCTGGCTCCCGGCGATCTCAATCAAGGCTTGATGGAGCTCGGCGCCTCGCTGTGCTCGCCGACCTCGCCGAAGTGCCTGCTCTGCCCGCTCGCGAAGGAGTGCATCGCCGCGCGCGAAGGCAGGCAGGCAACGCTGCCCGTCGTCGCGGCCCGAAAAAAGCAGGCCGAGCTGCCGATCCTCGCGCGCGAGGCGCTGTGGCTCTCGAGCGAGGGCGAGCTCGTCCTCGCGCGGCGATCACCGGGCGGGTTGTTCGGTGGCCTCTGGGAGCTCCCGCAAGGCGATGCGATCGAAGAGGTCGCGAGCGCACTCGGCGTCACCTGCGTCGATGACGAGCCCGTCGCGTATCACGATCAAACACTGAGTCATCGTCGATTGCGCATCCGTGTGTTCCGCGGCGCGATGCCCGCAAACCTTGTCGGCCGTCGGATTCCGGGCTACGACGCCGTGAGTCGCGTGGCGCTGTCGAGTGTCTTGCAGCTCGGCATCGCCGCCGCGACGAACGCGATCCTGACCCGCTACGAGGACACCCCATGGCCATCGAGCTCGATCCCCAAGCGCTCTCGCTCTTCACCGAGGGCTACGACAAGATCCTCCAAGGCCTCGCGCGCCTCGGCTACACCACCCACGACGACAACTTCAAAGACACGGCGAAGCGCGCGGCCAAAGGCTTCCACGAGCTCGTCCACGACCAGAACCAAGTAGGCGCCGAGGTCGACGCGCTGCTCGCGAAGACGTTCCCCGCGAAGTACAGCGAGATGGTGATCTCGAAACACAACACGTGTTTCGGGATCTGCCCGCATCACCTGCTGCCGGTGATCTACCGGATCTCGCTCGCGTACATCCCGCACGACAAGGTGCTCGGCCTCTCGAAGCTCTCGCGCCTCGCGCGCATGATCGCGCGCGGTCCGAAGCTGCAAGAAGATCTCACGCACGATCTCGCCGAGATCCTCCACACCCGTCTCGGCAGCCACGGCTCGGCGGTCTACATCGAGGGTTTGCACATGTGCATGGCGGCTCGCGGGGTCGGAGCGCACGAAGCGCGGCTGATCACGAGCGGGGTACGCGGGGTGTTCCTCGATCAAGCCACGACGCGCCAGGAATTCATCAAGCTCGTCGTCGCGCCACAGATCACCGTGGTGTAGTGCGCTGCGCGCTGATTCATGGGTTCGCGGGTGATCCGGCGAACTGGGGTGAGGTGGTGGAGCACTGGCAGCTCCCCGAGGAGCCGCTCGCGATCGCGCTGCCCGGTCACGGCGGCGGGCCGGTGCGCGAAGGCTGGGACGCGAACCTCGCGACGATCGCGCATGCGATCGATGGGTGCGATGTGGTCGTTGGCTATTCGCTCGGCGCACGCGTCGCGCTCGGTCTGATCGCGAACGGCCACGCCCCCTTCGGCGTGTTGATCGGCGTCAACCCGGGCATCGCGGACGCTCGACGGATCGAGCGCCAGCACTTCGATGCAGCCTGGGCGCGGATGCTCCGTACCGAAGGGTCGCTCCACTTCTTCGAGGCGTGGGAGCAGCAGCCCTTGTTCGCGACACAGCAACGCGTCCCTGCACTCTTGCGCGCCGAGCGGCGCGCGCGTCGCCTGCGGCTCGATGCCGAGCAACTCGCGCGGAGCCTCGAGCAGATGGGCCTCGGCGCCATGCCGGACTACGGCCCCGCGATCACTGCGCACCGCGATCGCCTCGCCCTGATCGCGGGCGCTGACGACGCGAAGTACGTCGCGATCTCGCAGGGCTTACCCGCCCGGGTGTTCGAGAGCGTGCCGGGCTCGGGTCACGATCCGACGCTCGAGCAACCGGCCCTGCTCGCCGCGGCGATCGCCCGCTCGGTCATCACGCTGCGACGTTGAACAACACGCGCAGCTGCTCGGGGATCCGGATCGGGCGCTGCGACACGAGATCCATGAACGCCCACGTGGTCTGCGCGCGCAACACGATCTGGTCGCCACGAAGCACCTCGGTCATGCGCGTGCACGAGGCCGCGCGCCAGGTCGGAACCCAGGTCTCGGCACGGATCTCGTCGCCGAGCTTCACCGGCGCGAGGTAATCGAGCTCGTGGCGCCGCACCACGAACGCGGCGCCGAGCTCGAGGTACTTCGGCGTATCCCAGCCGAGGTGGGCGGAGTGCCCGGTCGCGACGTCTAGCACCCATCGCAAGTAGACCTGATTCGAGACGTGCTCGAGCTCGTCGATGTCCGCCGCGGTGACCTGGATCGGAAGCGTGAAGCGCACCGCCACGATGATATCGTCGGAGCATGGGGGATGACAGCGCGCGCACGCTGCGATCGAAGCTCGAGGCCGGGGCAGCTTCACCTGGCGATGCGGTAGGCATCCTCGCGATCGCTGCTCTCGAAGCACCGACGCGCGCCGCTCGGCTCGCCGCGTGCGAGCTCCTCGGCGACCTCGCCGGACGCGCGCTCGGGGCCGAGTGGGAGGTCGCGGAGCGCGCCGCGTTCGCGTTGCTCGAGGCGGTGCGCGTCGCCGATACGGCCGCAGATCGCCGGGGCGTGATCCAGGCGATGGGCCGCGGGTTTCGTAACCTGTGGCTGCTGCCGTTCGTCCATCGCCGGCTCTCCGATCGCGACGAGACGATCGCGGCGGCCGCGCTCGATGCCGCGGGCGGGCTCGGCTTTCCGGCGCTCGAAGAGGCGGTCGCCGCGTTCGTCGGCGAAGGCGTGGCACCGCGACTCCGGTGCGCTGCGGTGGGTGCGCTCGGCCGCATGGGCGCGGCGAGCGCCGTCGATCGGCTCGTCGCGGTCGCGCTGCGTGATCTCGACGAAGCAGAAGCGGCGCTCGCCGCGCTCACCGAGATTCGCTCGCCCGCAGCGCGCGACGCGGTGCTCGAGGTCCTCGCCGGTGATCTCGAGCCCGAGGTCCAGATCGCCGCGGTGCGGTACCTCGCGGAGCTCGGCGCGCTCGAAGTGTTGCCGGTGCTGCGCCGGCTCGCACGCTCGGACGTCGCGGAGATCCGGATCGCAGCGAGTACGGCCTCTCGCGCGTTGAAGGCCGAGCGCGATCGCGATCCCGCCGAGCGCTTCCTCGTCGCCTTGAGCGAGCCGGATCGCGCGGTTCGTGCCCAGCTCGCGCGGCGGTTGCGAACATTGCCCGTCGCGAGCGTGCTCGAACAAGCCGAGGTGCTGCTGAGCGACGACGCGGTGGGCGTGATCCAGATCCTCGGCGAGGTCCGCGAGCCGGAGATCACGAAGTACTTGCTCGCGGTCGCCGCGCGCGAAGAGCTCTCGGCAGAGGTTCGCGCGCGCGCGATCGGCGCGATCGAAGCGGATCAAGGCTGGGAGCGCGACGAGCTCGCGAAGCTCGCGCTCGGTCGCGCAGACGAGCAGATCCGCGCCTCGGCCGTGCAAGCGATGGGTGCGTTCGCGACCGCGAGCGAGCTGATCGAACGGGTCGGCAGCCTCGCGACCACGGACTCGGCCCTCGTGCGCGGCGCGCTCTTGTGGGCGCTCCAGATCGCGCGCCGGCCTGCGGATCGCGGTGATGCCGCCGCGCTTGCCGCGCTCGTCGAACCCATGCTCGCCGATCGCGATCCGGCGGTGCGTCGCCGGGCCACATACGTGACCGGCAACCTCGGCCTCGAAAAGCTCGCACCCGTGATCGCCGAGGCTCTCTCCGCCGACGAAGCGCCCGAGCTCCGGCTCGCGGGCTACGTCGCGCTCGGCGAGCTCGCCATGCCCGGTGGGGTGATCACCGAGGTCGTCGCGGCGATCCGGCGTGAGGCCGATCCGCGCGTGCTTGGCGCTGCCTCGAATGCCCTGATCGCGAGCTCGCCCGATCCGAAATCGCTCGCGGCGCTCGCCAGCAAGGCGGCTCAGTTGCTGACCGCACCGGAAGCGCGGGCACGTGAAGCCGGTGCCGAGATCGCGGGCCTGCTCGACGGTGCAGTCCCGGCAGCGCAGCTCGTTCCGCTCGCGAACGATCCCGCCGCGGCCGTGCGCGGCGCAGCGGTGTGGGCGCTCGGCAAGCTCGCGGATCCATCGACCGAGGCCGCCCTGCTCGCCGCATTTCGCGATGCCGATGCGAGCGTGCACGAACGGGCGGCGGCCGGCCTGTTGCGGCTCGCCACACCGGATGCGCTCGCACAGGCGATCGCGTTCGTCGCCAGTGATGGAGATCCGACCACGCGCGCGGTGATCGCGAGTGCGATCCATATACCGCCCGCGCATGCCGAGCGGCTCTCCGCGGTGATCGACGACGCCCTC
Organism: Kofleriaceae bacterium; assembly: GCA_025357755.1. Lineage (GTDB taxonomy): Bacteria > Myxococcota_A > Polyangia > Haliangiales > Haliangiaceae > JABFXX01. Next base: position 32,985 of record JANXOP010000129.1, read on the forward strand.
GCGAACGTCGAGGCCGACGACGATGCATTCGAGGCGCTCGTCCACCTCAAGCTCTCGTGTTTCGGGCACGCGACGACGGCGCCCGCGATCGATGTCGATGCCGAGATCATCGCCGTGTTCCCGAGCTTCGCGCAGCTCACCAAGCTCGCCGGATTCGCCACGCTCGTGCGTTCGTTGCGTACCGCCGAATCGCTCTTCCACACCACGGCGTCACAGCAGGACTCCGATCTCTCGCCCCCGATCACGCTGTGGATGAAGGTGCTCGAGAACTACGTCCACGCGTGGCTCGGCCCGCGCCTCGCCACGTTGCAGCGCGATCCGGCCTCGCTCTACGACTACGTCGATCAGGTGATCGGCGGCAACTGGGGCGGGTTCGCGCGCTGGATCGAACCGAAGTGGAAGGACCCGGCCGAAGTGGGTGGCACCAAGGTCGAGATTCCGCTGCGCGCGATTCCGAACGCAGTGCGCGAGCTCCAGGAACATCGACGCAAGCGACTCGATTCGCCACTCTCGGTCACCGAGTGGGCACGCATGCTCGTGCTGTTCGCGGTCGATCATCCGCAGAGTGGCTTTCGCAACCTGTTCAAGGTCTCGGTCTCCTCCGAGAACCCGTCCGTCAAGATGACCAGCGAGCGCACGATCTCGCTCGCACATCGGCTGCACACGCTCGCGGCGGTCCGCAACCTCGTCACTCACCGCGCGAGTGCGGGCGCGGCGACGCTCGCGGCATTTCGGCGTGGCTACTACAGCGCGTTCGAAGATCTCGTCGCGCTCGCGTAGCTGGGAGTTACTGGTGGCCGCTCTCGTGCGACTCGAAGACGTTCGTCATCATCTTCTCGCGGAAGTCACTCATCGCGTCGTCGAACGTATCGAGCGCGAGCCCGCCGTCGCCGGTGTGCGCGAGCTGATGAAAATCGAGAGACTGCAGCGCCTGGTCGATCCGCACCGTGACGGTGAGCGCGGTGGCCTGGCCCGGATCGAGCGTCGCGCTCGTGTCTAGGCTGATCGCGAGCGGCGAGCGATCGTGGATCGCGAACGCCGTCGCGACGTTGTCGAGCTTCACCGAGCCGCCGATCTCCCAGGAGTAGTCGGCGAGGTTGCCATCGGCGAGCAAGATGATGCGCGAGTACAAGCCCGTCGGCGCATCGGCAAAGCCGACCGCGTCGGGAGTCACGCCTTGCGACCATCCGAGCTGGATCGCATCGACCGAGGTGCGCGTATCACCTGGACCGGCATCACCGATCACGCGCAGGTTCGCGACGCGAAACAACAACCTCGAGATCGTGACGTTGCTACCAGCGTCGCCTGGAATCGCGAGCGGCTCCGTCGCCCAGCGCACCGACAGCGCGGGCGTTGTCGTATTCGAACCATCGCCCGTCGCGACTGGCGCGTCCGGTCCCGCAGAGCTCGGACTACTGCCGCAGCCCGTTGCGACAAGGCACGCGAGCCACCCTCTGACGAGGAAATGACTCACGCGGACCGCACCCTGCATGCAGACTCATCGTGCAATGAGGGGACCATCCAGAACAACCTCGAAGATCCTGAAATCCCGCCCGCGAGCGCTACGATGCGTGCGCACGGTTCGGCTACTGTGCACGATCCGTACAATCCGATGGTGACCGAGCCACTGACCCAAGAAGCCGGGACGTTCCTGGCATCGCGCACAGGGACCCACGCGTTCGTGGTCATTCACGTCGAGGACGGCGGCTCGCGCGTGGTCGACCTACCCGAGGGTGTCGATGTCACTTTCGGGCGCTCGCGGAGCGCCACGGTCCACGTCGATAGCGAGAAGGTCTCGCGGATGCACGCGAAGCTGCGCCGCACCGGCGACGTGATCGAGGTCGAGGATCTCGGCTCGCGCAACGGCACGCGCGTCAATGGCGACAAGATCGAAGGCGCGCGCAAGCTCGCCAATGGCGACGAGCTCCAGATCGGTTCGATCCAGGCGATCGTCGGCCTCGCGAGTGGCTTGCGTGTGGCAAGCCCGATCGCGGATGACGCCGCCGGTGAAGCGCGGCTGATCGCCGAAGTCGATCGCTCGGTGCGCTATCACCGCCCGCTCGCGCTCGCGCTCGTCCGCGTGACGAGCGAATCCGTGATCGATGCGATGGCGCGCTCGCTCCGCCCGATGGACATGCTCGCCGAAGATGCCGGCGATGACTACCTCGTGATCTTGCCCGAGCTCGATCGCACGCAAGGCGAAGCCGCGCTCGAGAAGCTGCTCGATTTCGCCCACGCCGCCAATGCGATCGCGTTGTCCGCGCTCGCAGTCTGTCCTGACGACGGCACGAGCGTCGAGACCCTGATCGGCGAGCTCCGCGGTCGGCTGCGCTCCGGCCGCACCGCGCCTGCGGTCCTGATCAAGGAAGGCAACGCGATCATCCTCGATCCTGCGATGAAGCGCGTGTACACGCTCGTCGAGCGCATCGCAGATACGGCGATGACGTGCTTGATCCTCGGCGAGACCGGCGTCGGCAAGGAGCTTGTCGCCGAGGCGATCCACAAGCGTTCGCCCCGCCACAGTAAGCCGATCATCAAGCTCAACTGCGCGGCGCTGCCCGAGACGCTGCTCGAGAGCGAGCTGTTCGGCCACGAGCGCGGCTCGTTCACCGGTGCCGACAAGCGCAAGATCGGCTTCTTCGAAGCGGCTGATGGCGGCACCCTGTTCCTCGACGAGATCGGCGAGATGCCATTGTCGCTCCAGGCCAAGCTCCTGCGCGTGCTCGAGCGCAAGGTGATCACGCGCGTCGGTGGCACGACCGAGGTCGCCACGAACACGCGCTTGATCGCGGCGACGCATCGCGATCTCGAGGCCGAGGTCCGCGCCGGCCGGTTCCGACAAGATCTGATGTTCCGGATCGGCGGCTTCACGCTGGTGGTGCCGCCACTTCGCGACCGCGCGTCAGAGATCGTCCCGCTCGCCGAACACTTCGCGCGGACCGCCGCGCTCGAGCAAGGCCGCACACCCCCGCCGCTCTCCGACTCCGCGCGCGACGCCCTCGTCGGCTACGCGTGGCCCGGTAACGTGCGCGAGCTCCGCAACGCGATCGAACGCGCACTCGTGCTGTGCGGCGACCAGATCGAAGCGGGTGACTTGCCCGACAAGCTCCGCGATGCGGCGCAGCGCGCCCGGCCCGTCGCCTCGGCCGCCGACATGCGCGGCCACCTCGCCGAAGTCGAGCGCGCCGCGATCGTGGCGGCACTCGAGGCCGAGCATCAGAATCAGACGCGCGCCGCGCGTCGCCTCGGGCTCTCGCGCCGGGCGCTGATCTACAAGATGGAGAAGTACGGGCTAAAAGCTCCGCCTTCTCGGGATGTTGGCTGACCCGATTCCGGCCGTCTAGCGTTCGTCTAGCGTGGCTCAGACCGCCGTCAGACCGCCGCTAGCCGCGGTGGTTTCGCGGGCTTGGGATCGCGGTGCGCGTTCGTCGTGATCCCGTAGACCTCGCCGCGATCGGGCAGCGTGAACGACACGCGGTGGTAGTCCTGCTCCCATGCCTCGGGCACCAGGTGCGCGTAGGTCTTCTGGGTGACGACCACGCTCGAGTGACCGAGGAACTTCGACAGGCGGAAGATGTCGCCGCCATCGAGCACCCAGTGAGACGCGAACGTGTGGCGCAAGTCGTGGAACCGCATGCGGTCCGAAAGCTTCGCCCGCTTCGCCGCTTGCTTGAACGGAACCCGCACGCCTGGCTTCGTGCGCGGCTTGCCCTTCGCTCCGGGGAACACCAGCAGCGCGCCATCCCGGTTGAGCCCGAGCTCGCGCACGAGCGGCATGATCGCGTTCAGGATGGGGACGCGCCGCACCTTTCCGCTCTTGGTCGTGCCGTGCGTGCCGCGGTGGATGGTGATCAAGCGGCGCTCGATCGAGATGTCGGCGTGCTGCAGGTAGATCAGCTCGTCGAGCCGCATCCCGGTCCCGATCGCCAGCGCGACCATGTCGCGGATCCCCTTGGGGCATTCGATGAGCAGCCGTGTGATCTCCTCGCGGCTCTGAATCCACGCGTAGTCGCGATCGGGCGACTCGACGAGCTTCACGCCATTGCACGGATTCGCCGCGAGCCACTGCCGATCAACGAAGTACGAGAACGCAGACGAGAGGCAGATCAGCGCGCCGTTCACTGTCGCGGGCGCGAGCCGCATCGCGAGCTCGTCGCGCCGCCGCATGACGTGGCCCTTGGTCATACGCGAGATGGGTACGTCGCCGAGCTCCGGTAACAGGTACGCGTTCATCCGATCTTCGTACTGGCCGTGCGAGCGTGACCGCCGGTTCGCGAGCGAGGCGAGCCACTCGACCACTGCGGTGCGCAACGTGCGGCGATCATCGACCTCGGCAGGCAGCTCGCCGCGGCCGATCTTCCGCTGCGTGGTGCGAAAGTCCTCCTCGACCTCCTTTGCTTCGCGCCGGCTGTCGCACGTGCTGATGTAGACCTGTTTGCCGTCGCGCCGGCCGTAGACTTGATGCCTGCCGTTTTTCGAGACGATCATGCTGCCTCCGAAAAAGACCATCCGCCACGGGTTCACGTGTCGAGTCCACTAAGACCCCAACCCGGAGGTCCCCGCGGCGAATGGCGAGCTGTTGATTTGCGTGTGTCGGATCTCCGGGCGTGCGGGGTCTTAGTGGACGCTCAACTTCTCACGCCGGACCCGGGCGCCGTCAAGGCGAAACCCGGGCCTCACATCACCTCGCGTGCCGGTCTCATTTCCTCGCCGTGGTCCGTGCGTGGGCTCGCTGACCCGATCGCGCCGCCACGCGCATGATCGCTTCGCTGCGCGGCGCGCGGCTCGGCGTTCGCCTCTTCGAGCGAGGTATCGACCTTGCGGGGGAACCGGTTGGTTGCTGAAACGTCCCAGATGATCGCCGGCTTGAAGTATCGGAGGTCGCCGAGCCGCGCGGCTTCTGCCTCATTCACGAGCACCACGTGCCGCATCTTCGCGTCGATGTTCGCCGCATCGTATCCGCCATCGCGCAGGAACCGCTCGCAGGCTGCAAGCATCGTCTCGTTCGGGTGAGGAGCGAGCTTCGGAGCGCTCGTTCCGATGCCTCTCGCACGGAGGCGCGCGTGTGCCGCAAGCATGCACTGCCACCACTCGTTGCGGACCTGCCAGGTGATCGGCCGTAGCGGCTCGGAGGCGATGGGCGCCTCGCGCACGCGATCGTGATCTCCACCAGGCCTCTGATCCGGATCCGGAAGCTCCGGAAGAGCAGAACGCTCAACCGGTGAGCTCGATGCGCGCGCTGTATCCGGATCTCTGATCTTGGTAGTGGACGTCTGATGGACGTCCGATGGACTTTCGCTTGGACATTCCGATGGACGCTGACCGCGCTCGGCGAGTAACTTTTCCTTGAGGCCAACGATAGTTGCGATGCTTCCGAGCTTGGACGTTTCGACGGCTAAAGCGCCGGACCGTCCTAGACCGTCAACCGACCGCCTAACTTTGCGCTCGGAGTGCCCGATCCGGGTCGCGAGCTCCTCGCGACCGAAACAGCACTGACCGAGGTCTAGATCGATCCAGCCGTGTTTCGTCTGCCGACGAGACGGCGCCTTCCACTCGGCGCGCTGGCAGAGCTCGAGGTACGCCGCGCGCGCGATCGGATCGTGGTCGAACGAGCGGAGCACCTCGGCGCTCAAACGGATGAACTGATCGAACAGACCCATCGCGTCACTGCCTGCCCGCGGGACGGCGGCGAGGCGTCCGAAGCATCCAATCGAACATGTTGATGACGTTGGCCGCTCGCGGCGCGATCGCTGGAAGCGGGAACAGAAGATCGAGGTCCGAAAGGATCTCGTCGGTCAGTTTCTGCGCGTCAGTGATCGGCGCGCGGTGGAGCTGCGCGAGCAGCCGCTGCCATGACGCACGCGCGGTCGCGATGCGCTTCGCGTCGGTCACTACGCTGCCTTGTCGTCGCGCACGAAGGCCTCGAGGTGGGCGCGCGTCACGAAGTAGCGATTGCCGACCCGCTTGCACCCGAGGCGACCCAAGCGCATCAGGCGTCGTGAGCTCCACACCGAGAACGGCCACGCGGGGTCGAGCTGGTGGATCCGATGCACCGATACGATCGCGACGCTCGTCGCGTTCTCGTCGTGCGAAGGCGCGAGCCGGAGCGACTGCGTTAGCTTGGTTGCTGTCATGTGCCGAACGTACAGAACGTGAGCGATGCGTCTACGAGATCAACGTGACAGCGCGAATGACACGCGATCTCGAATGCGTGACCGCGGTGAGGTCACGCGATTCGAGAGATCATCGTCTTCATCAGCGCGTCGTCGTAATCCTCCATCGCGCTATCCATCGCGTCGCCTTCGCGAGGATCGTCAACGTCGAAGCCTCCGCACCCAGCTCGCTCCATCGCTTGTTCCATCAACGTGCTGACGTTGATCCCGTCGGTCCGAAGCGATTGCTCGACCACACCTATCGTCAGGCGAGCAGAGCGTTCCTGCAAACCAGGCCGGCACTTCAGAAGTCTTGTCATACGCGTTCGAACCGCGTCTTCGGACAAACCTTCATTGCTTGCGATCTCAGCAATGTCCGCGAACCCGAGCGCGATCAGTAGCCGGTAGTCCTTGTGATCGAGGGTTACATCGCTCTCGATCGCGCAGAGCCCCCGAAGGCGTGCCGCCGCTTCGTCGAAAAGATTCAAACAGCCCTCCGCGGCTGCGTCGAATGCCGCGGCCTCGACGAAGCAGCCGCGGGCACCATCGATCGCGTTGTGTAGCGCGAGGAACGGTGCGGCATCTTCGTCGATCTCGGCGTGCTCGCGCGCGACGGTCCGCGCCGCAACGAACATCTTGCTCATCGCGATCGGGTCCGACCGGAGGCCCTCGACGAGCCTCTCATGGAGCACGCTAACCGTCGCCGAGCTGGGCTGGCGTATCCGCTTGTCGTTCCGCTTGGCCGACATCGGTGGGGCCGTTACGGGGAGCCTGGGGATCCGCGGTGCTCTATGAGCTCGCTGTGGCGCGTCCGAGGCTAGCTCGGCGCCCTGCTCGTCTTCGTGGTGCATGTCGGCTCCCGCAAGCCTTGAGTGCCCCCGCAGGCGAACGAAACCGGCCGACCGGCCGCTTTCGAGAAAATGGTGTCGAGCTGGTGGTGCGGGCCACCGCGTTGCAAGCGCTTGCTCGACATCGCTGGAACAATACGAGCGAGCTGTGACATCGACCTATGCCGCCTGCTTTCGCAGCTCCGCCACGTGCTGCTCGATCACTCCCCGGGCTCGCGCGCGCATCCGGCCGACCTCGGCGAGCACATCCCCGATCAGGGTGTATTCGTGAATGGCCGAGCGCACGGCCTCGAGGTCGAGCGGCGACATGCTGGCCACCCCATCCTCGATCTCGCCCACGAGGCGCCTGCTCGTGCCGCTGGTGCGTGCGGCCTGCTCGAACTGCTCGAGCATGTGCGCGCGCCACAAGCGTTCGTCTCGCGCGACGTCAGCGGCCCGCACGAGCAGCGGCGCGCCGCGAGCTCGGCAGCACGTCTCCCATGCGCTCCGCTCGCCGATCGCGCGCGACGACTGGGCGTAGCGGTAGGCGTCGGCGTCGTAGTCGAAGTAGCGGCTGATCACGCTCATCGGGACGCCGAGCGCCGCGAGGCGCTGGTCGTGATCGCGGCAGTACTCGGCGCACTTCGGGCACGTGACCTCCGCGATCGTGGTCGTGTACAGGTTCCGGCTCCGTCGGCTCGGCCCGCGGCAGCTCCGCCAGATCGCCCGATGCGGTCCGTCACCGGCGTGGCTCGGCGAGGGCTCGGTGGCCGTCGGGTCGACGACGCGGCACGAATGGCTCGTCCAGTGTTTCCAAGCAAGGGCGCTCATCTGGCGGCAGCGGCCTTCTCAAGCTTCACGATCAGCCGCATCACGGTGCGGTGGTGCGCCGGATCGCTCTTCTCGAGCGCGGTCAGCTGCTCGACGATGTGGACCGCACGATCCCACTTCGCGGCCGAGACGTTCGCGCGGGTCAGTGCGTTCGATCTCTTCACGACAACGCCTCCACCCGCCGCATCGCGATCTCCGTGGCCAGGCACCACCAGAGGCAGCACCACACATCCCACGTCGAGAGCAGCGGGATGCGCTGGCGGGTGCGAAGGGCTACTTCTTCTTGAGCTTCGCGAGCGCCGTTCGGCACGCGCGGCGTACCCAATCCGACAATGACATGTCCTCGCGCTCCGCGGCCGAATGCCACTCGCTCCGCTCTTCTTCTGACACGCGCACTAGCAGCTGTTTGTCCTTGGGCGGTCGCACCATTTGCGGATTCTACCTTCATCGGGCCTCCGTATCTACATTCGAGATACATACGTTGTGTATATACGAACGCTATACGAACGCAAGCACCGTGTTCGCAGCGATGGGGTAGCGGCTAGACATGCGGTCGCTCCACCCATCGCTACCCGACGCCGTAAGTGATCGCGCGTACGGTGGTTGGATGTCGAAATTGGTGGCGGTGTTGGCGATGGCTCTCGTCGGCTGCGTGAGCGACGCTGCCGCGCCTCCCGATGCGGGAACGATCGCACTCGTGGATTGCGGCGTGCGGCCCGAAGCTCCGTGGATCGCGCCGCCGACGATGAGCACCTTCGACAGCATCCCGATCGTCCTCGTGTTCGCGAAAGACTGGGCGAAGTCGATGACGTATCAGGATGCGCTCCTCGTCTGGGGCAAGTGCCAGGCGCACAACGCCAGCCTTTACGGCGTGTCGTAGTCGATCTCGACCGCGAAGATCGAGTAGGTGCCGGTCGCGTTGATCGCCGTCGCGAAGTAGACGTTGAGGGGACCGACGCTCGTGGTGCCGATCGTATGGTTCACCGCGGTCAGCGTGATTGTCTGGGTCGCGCCGCTTGCGGCCGATGTCGCAGTGACGGCGTTGACCGCACTGGAGCCCGCACGATCGCCGCCGTAGAGCTTGCAGGTCAGCGCGCTCTGCCCGGACACGTCCTTGAGGTAGACGCGCACGTTGAGAATGCGATCGCCGACGTCGAGGCCGTTGATCGCGAGCGCGGCCGCGACCGGCGAGCTCGACGTAACGAAATCGGTTCGCATCGCTGTCGCGAGCGATTGCGTGTAACTCGCCGCCTGGGAGGCCGAACCTACCGCAAGGATCTGGTGCGGGTGGAACGAGCGGGTGCGCGTGCCTTTCTTGATCGTGGCAGTGCCGGCGAGGGTGATGTTCTGCGCGGTGGGCACCGCGATCCCCGCGTTCGCGGACAGCGCGGCATTCACGACGAGCGGCACCGCGAGGGTCACACCGCTGTAGATCGTCTGCGCCTGTCCGGAGAGCAGGTTCCACTGCGCGACGAGCGCGGCCCATGCGTCGTTATCATCGGCGCTGAACACCTGGACTCCGGGCGCCGCGATACGAGGCCGCCGATACGGCAGGCCACGCTGCAACACGAGCGTTCCACTGCCCGCGCTGGTGATGTCGATCGCCGTGCCCGCGACGGCGAGCGTGCTCGAGCTCGCCAGCTTCACGTTGTTGGCATCGACGCGGATCGCCCAGTAGTCGGTGACCGGCGCGAGGCCGCCTGGAATCGTTCCCGCAGCCGTATAGATCCCGAGGAAACCGTCGCCGGTATTGAGTCCATGCGCTGCGCTCGTCAGCGTGTCGGTTGCCGCGTTGACGGCGGTGATCGCGAGGACGGCGGTCACTCGGCGTGCTCCGCGGCGAGGGCTTGTGCAGCGAGCCGCACGCGCGTTGCGATGATGGCTTGCGCGGCGTGATCGAGGCCAAGGAGGTCAAGGATCAGGCAGCGAGCCTCGCCATGGAGTGCGACCGCGATCGTCACTCGCAAGCGATTTACGTCGTCATCGCTGAGATGAGGTTCGACGAATGCGAGTTGATCCACGAGCGCGAGCTCGATCGCGTCGAGTCGGTCGTCGATCTGCTTTTGTTGTGCGTCCGCAGCTGCATTGTTCATCGGATTGCCCTCGTGCGTAGAATTTCAGAGCGCAGCTCGAGCGCTGCCTCGTGCGGGTTTGCTTGCGTGACGCGATCAACCTGTTCGTCCGTCATCTTCTCGATCAGGCCGCGCATGTACTTGCGCTCGGCTGGGGTGAGCTCGGCCTCGACCGATCGCTGCCACTGGTCGAGTCGCCGCTCGGGAGGCGTGCGCGTGCCGCTTCCGTACGGCCGGTGGTTCGTGCCGTTCATCGGTTCGATCCCGCGAGCGTGCGCATCTGAGCCATGGTGCTCGGCGAGTCGGGCCACTCGACGCTGCCGAGGATTCCGCCCGCGCCGTACGCGGAGGCGAGCGCTTGCGACAGCGCGTTGATCTCGACGAGCGCGGGCGATACCTCGGCGGCGGCGGCCTCGAGTAGTTCGACGCGACGCACGAACTCGCGCTCTACAGCGGACTTCGCGATCCGTTCTTCGACGATGATTCGGTCGCGCGCAGCGGCGAGCGCGAGCTCGACGGGGGCGACAAGAAGCGCGCTCGCATCGCGGTCTCGCAGCGCGTCAGTGAGTGCGGACGCCTTTATCTCGCCCCGAGAGATGCGGTCCGGCAGCTCGGCGACGATGCGCTCGTGATCGGCGAATTCGCTGCGCCGGCGCTCGAGCTGTTGCTCGGCGTCTGATGCGTGCTGTTCGGCGCGAGCAAGCGGCGCATGGAGCTCGCGCGACGTGAGGCCCGCGGTGATTTTTTCCCGTGTCGGGAGGTCGAGTTTGATCTTGATCATCGTGATCCTTAGGCGACGTTGACGGGGGTCGGCACGCCGCACAGCCGAACCTGCCCGGTGACGTCTGCGGTGAGAGCGGCGGCCGAGGCGTTGCCGACTCGGCGCGCGGTGACCGACGCTGCGGTCACCAAATTGTTGCCGGCACCGTCCCAGTAGAGCAACGCGCCCTCGGTCCATGCGGAGCCCGCGGCCTTGGGGAGAGCGAACACGCCTTCCGTGCAGCCTTCGAATGGAAGGGTCTGCGCGATCGTGTTGGTTGCGACGACGAACAGCGCTCCGACGACGTAGCCGACGCCAGAAAGGACGCCTCCCGTCGGTGCGGTGAACGTCATCTGCTTGGAGCCGGATTTCCCGAAGTTGTTCAAGTGATTCTCGCTCTCAGATTTTGGTTGGGGGTGGTGACGATGGTTGCGACGGCGCGTTGCTCGAGATCGATGTCGACCTGGCGCCCGATCTGCGCGGCACGATCCGCGACTCCATCCATCCGCTCGCGGAATATCCGCAAGCGGATCGCGTCGGGGCACTGATGCGCGCCGCACGGATGCCCCCAAAGCTTCGCTGTTTCGTTTGCGAGGTGTTCGCCTCGGAATAGCAAGCGGGCCGCAGCGTCACAATCGCCCTCGAACGCCGCGAGCACGCGCGCATCAAACTCGATCTCGGTGAGCGGCGCCGCGAATGCAATGTCCGCGTCCGCGATGGGGGACTGCCACGAGCGGTGGAGCGCGTGACCGAGCTCGTGCGCGATCACCGACGGCAGCGCTTCATCGGCCATGCGACCTGCGATAACAATCACGTGTGGCGCGTCGCCGACGATTGATCGTCGCGGATCGAACGTGGTCATGTAGCCAACGCGGTCGCCGCGTCCGATCTCGAACCACGTGACATGCGTCGCGAGCCAGCGCGCCGGTGCCGGGATGCTCGCGAGCGTCGCCACCAGGATCGCGCGTACCTCGTCGCAGCCGTGGAACGCGATCGAACTCGGCGCAACGTCAGGTTGACCGGCGTCGATCCACGCTCGCAGCCGGCGCGTAGCGTGAGTCGTCGCAGTGGCTGCGTCACCGACGATTCTCGGGTCACTCTGCGCGAGGCGCACGAAGGCGCGAGGGCTGAGCCCGAGCAGCGCCGCGCGACTCGCGAGGTCAAACCCAGCGGTCATCGTCCGGCCTGTTCGAGCGCGAGTTCGAACTTCGCGAGGGACTCGATCGACATCCCGCGAACCGTGGCGGCGAGGTCATCGACACCGTAGATGCCGCCGTGCTCTCCGGTCCGGAGATCCGTGAGACCTGAAAGCTTGAGCCGCTCGGACAGCGCGTCAGCCCTCGCGAGTCGGTACTGCGCTGCGGTCTGGGCCGCTTTCGCGGCTGCGTCGGTGGCGGCGGCCTGCGCCTCGCGGACCCGCGCCACGGTTTGCGCGATCACGCCTCGAGCTGCTGCGCGACGCTCGGCATTCACGCGCTCGAGCTCGGCAGCGGCGTATTGCTCGTGGCACTGGCGTGCAGCGTCGAGGCGAAGCGCCAGCGTGACCGCGCCGAGCAGCGACCGAGCGGCGCCCTGCAACTCGTGGCCGTCAACGGCGGCGAGCTGCGCGGCGATCGCGATCCGGTAGCGTTCGACCGAGGCGCTCGCCGCGCGCGCGCCAGCTGCGAAGTGTGTCTCGCGCTCGTCGGACGGCCCGACGCCGATCATGGCAGCGCCCCGGATATCTGCCAAACATTCCGACGTTCGAAAGCAGGAGGCCAGAAGCGGATGGGAGACCACAGCTCGCGCGTGGTACCCGGCCATGGCGCGGTCGTAGCCCATCGCTTCCGTTCGACGAGTGAGTGTCTCGTACGTCACGATCACGTCCGCGGTGAGCGGTTGAATTTCTGTCGAGAACACGATCGCATCAGCCGCGGCGCGCTCGGTGGCGAGCTGCAGTACCGCTGACTCGAGCATGGCGGACCACGGCGCGCCGAGCTCGAGATTCTCGAAGTTGGTTACGAATGTTTTTGCGTTCATGTTTTCCTGGGGAAGCGATAGGGGAGAGTGGGCACCGCGCGCCGTTCGATGCTGGCCGACTCGGTAGGAGGGGACGAATCGGAGCGAACGGTGCGCGGTGCACGAACCTGAACAGATGGGAGGACGGACGAAAACCGCCGCGGAAGCTGCGAATCAGTCGGTGTTTCCGAGGACGAATAGTCAGGATCGAGTTTCGCGTGCGACTTCGCCAAGCCGCTGATCATGTCGCGCCGCGCCTGCGTCTCGCTGATGCCAAGCACCCTTGCGATCACGACGAGCTCGTACTCGCGACCGGGCTCGAGATCGAAGATGCACCCGCACCGCGCAAGATAGTTCCGGCAGCGCTGCGATGGGCACGGCGATCCGCTCGGACACGTGCGGGCCTTGAGCGTCAAGCGTCGTCCTCTGCTTCCGGGTGAAGCGTCCACTCGACGGTCAGCGGGAGGCTGCGCGCGGCGTGAGCCTCTGTCTCGGCGTCGCAGCCCTGATCTCGCAACAGGGCCATGACCTGCTTTACGAACGCCGCCTCGTTCCGAGGTTTCGCGTGTTTGATCAACGCGCGCACGAGCAAGTGGTTGACCTCGTAGGCCCCGAGGAGCTCACGAGCCGTCCAATCGTACGTGTGGCGATCGATCACCACGACGCCGGGGACGACGACGCCGGGCGCGACGGGCTGAGGCGGAGCCTTCGCCTCAGCCTCGCGCCGTATCAGCTCATCGATGCGGGGTGCGTGAATTTCCCGCCACTCCGCGGCGGCCGCAGCGGCGTCAAACACGACGATCCGTCCGAGCGGATCGAGTCGCACGCCGGCCGTTAGCCGCCCATCGTGCACGGCCTTATTGAGTGCGGAGTGCTGGCACCGAAGTTCCCTCGCGAGCGCCCGAAGGGTGGGCTGGCTGGTCACTGGTCACCTGCGAAAATCATGATCGATAGCGACTTCACGCGAGTTCCTGACCCGCGTGGGGACGTATCTCGGGGAGAACCTATGGCCGCCCACCCCCACCCCCACGCGCTCACTGCGGCACCTCGAGCGCGCGCATCCAGCTGCTGATCAGAGCTACGTCCCGCTCGAGCAGCGCACCATCCACGCGCATGCGAATGAGACCCAGCTCGCGCCAGCGGTCGAGCGCGGGAGCCGTCACGTACTGCAGTGCCTGAAGGCGAGTGAGCCAGGTGCTCAGCGGGTGCGGCGTGGGCAGCGCGCCTGAGCACCGCTCTCCGTGCGCCCGCATGTCGCGAGGCATGACCGAGCACGAGCACCGGGCACACGAGATACTGGGGGCGCGCTGCCCATTCAGGGCGCGCGTCCGCTTCTCGCCGATCGGCAACCGCTGCCACGACTCAGCCTCAGCAATGGAAACCGGTCGGTCGGCCGGTTTGAATTCCTCGTCCTCACCATGATCCATCGCGATCACGATGGAGGCAGCGCGCGTTACGTCTACGCGATCAGCGTGACTGTTGGAGTGTCATGCGATCTCCAATCCGACCGGCAAGCCGCATCTAGCGCTCGTCTAGTTTTCGCTCCGCGTCGTCGAGGGAGTCGATGTTGATGCCTTGTGATGTCTGTTGCGAAAGTGCGAGCACTTTTGCGGACCTGTGAGACTCGGACCACCTACAAGATGGAGAAGTACGGGCTCAAGGCGCCACCTTCTCGACAGGATGAGTAGTGAACTGCGCGTCATGGTCGAGCGTCGCGCGCGAAAAGCTCCGCGCGCGATGTGGTATCCAGCGAGGGCCATGGACCGCTCGCAAGAAGTGCTGCCGATCCCCGAGGAGTACCGCGGGTGGTGGCGGATCGTGTCGACCTCCCAGTGGAGCGATGACCACCTCGACCTGATGGGCCCGGCGATGTTCTCGATCGGAATGCGCGGGACGCACTGTGGCCAGTGGCGGATGATCGCGTTGCTCGGCGACGTCGTGTGGTCGGTGACCGAGACCCGCCTACGATTCGAGCTCACCGGCTCGTGGGAATACGATCCGACCGTCGCCACCGGCGCGGTGAAGCTCGGCAAGGATGAGCGCCTCGCTGGCACGTTCAAGATCCAGCGAGGCGATTCCAGCACGTTCATCGCCCGGCGTGCAGAGGCCCCGACCCGACCGCTTCCTCCACCGCCGAGCCCGCGTGATAAGTGGCGGCGGTGGTAGCGCTCCACACCAGAGCAAACGCGATGACGAAACGCCCGACACGAAAACCGCCTGGTGCGACCGCTGCCGCCTCACCGCGCACGCTCGCGAAGTCACCTGCACGCGAGGAAGCCGCGCCCGCGCTGGCCAGCGCGGACCGGCCGGCCTGGCGCTACACGAACCGCCGTGGAGACTGGTACTACCCGCACGTCGGCACGACCAAGACCGGCAAGCGCCGCTACTTCGTGGCGAAGACCGTGGGCGAAGGCGCGCTCGCGGCGTTGCCAGCGGGCTGGGAGCTGGTGGAGAGCATGAACGCGGTGGTCTCGCTCCGACGAGTTGATCCGACGGCGCCGCAGGTGCCGGACACCGACCTCGCACGTGTACGCGCGGAGCTGGCGACACACCCACACCTGCGGCGTCACCGCGCCGACATCGTCAAGGGCGCGATCATCGTGTTCCAACCGATCGGAGGCGTGTCCGATGACGCTGCGCGCGGCTGGCTGGCGTCGGGTTTGTTCGCGCCCGCGGCCATCGCTCGCCTACGCGAACAGGAAGATGTCCACGTGCGCTACGAACCGGTCCTGCGGTTCGCGCCAAGCGATGGTCGATATGCAGTGTCGCGGATGACCTACCGCGGCGAGGGAGGTTGGTCATGGGTGCTCGATCACGGACCACTCGCGCGCATGGCAGCGAAGTACATCAAGCTGATCGACACGCCGCGCTTCTTCGAGCTGACGTGATGACGGAACGAATGGTCGGTCACGGCCGATGTCCTCGGACAGCGCGATGAGAGTCTACTCGTACATCGTCGCCAAGGATGGCGGATTCGCACCCAACCCATTTCATGGGTTCTGCACCCTCGCGTGCTGCAAACCGAAGATCCGCGCGACCGCGCAGCCCGGCGATCTGATCGTCGGGCTGACATCGCGCGGCGAGGGAGTCACGTACGCGATGAAGGTGTCGGCGGTGCTTGGCTTCGCGGACTACTGGCGAGGCGAGCGCTACGAGGTCAAGCGGCCCATCTTCAAGTCGCCGACCAAGCTTCGGCGCATGGGCGACAACATCTACGAACCCGACGGCAGTGGAGGGTTCCGCCAGCTTCCCTCGGCTCACTCCCAGCGCGCTGGCTCTGAACACTCCGGCAATAAGGAGCACGACCTCGATGGCTTCAACGTGCTCGTCGGTGATCGGTTCGTGTACTTCGGAGTCGAAGCACCCGCGTTGCCGGGTGCGCTCGCATTCCTTCGCGTCGGTCGTGGGCACAAATGCCAATTCACTGACGACCACGTCGCCGAGGTGAACGGTTGGTTCGAGGAGCTACCTCAAGGCGTGCAAGGTCGACCTCGGATGTGGTCAGCAAGTGATGCAGCATCTGGGATCTACCTGCCTGGTTCGAGCCTCGCGAAGGGCGTCCAGCGCTCGGGTATCACGAGGACCCGAGCCGCTGGACTCGGTCGCATGATCGGGTTCGCCTTCAGAGCGTCGCGCGTGGCCAGGAGTTCGTACTCGACACGACGAAGTACCCCGAAGCCATCGCTTGGCTTGCTACGATCCTGCTCGGCGAACGCCAAGACTCCGCGCCATGAAGCGATTTCTCTTGTCATACAGATGCTTGACTGATACTGAACAGATGTTTAGTTATGTCTGACGGCAGTGCCATCGAGTGGACCGACGCGACCTGGAACCCGGTGCGGGGATGCACGAAGGTCTCGCCGGGCTGCAAGCACTGCTACGCCGAGACGCTCGCGGAGCGATTCCGTGGCGTGCCCGGCCACCCGTTCGAGCATGGCTTCGATCTTCAGCTGATTCCGGGAGCGTTGGAGTTGCCGCTTCGGTGGCGCGCGGGTCGCCGCATCTTCGTGAACAGCATGTCCGACCTGTTCCACGACGACGTGCCGCCGGCATACATCCGGCGCGTGTTCAGCGTGATGACGCGGGCGTCGCATCACCAGTACCAGGTGCTTACCAAGCGCAGCGCGCGCATGGCGCGGCTCGCGGCCAACCTCGAGATCCCGGCTCACGTGTGGATGGGGGTGAGCGTCGAGAATCAGAAGTACACGACGCGGATCGACGACCTTCGCCGCGTCGAGGCCGCGGTCCGGTTCTTGAGCATCGAGCCGCTGCTCGGACCGATCGAGGACCTCGATCTTACCGGGATCCACTGGGTGATCGTCGGCGGCGAGAGCGGCCACGGCGCGCGGGCGATGGACCCCGCGTGGGTGCGATCGATTCGCGATCAAGCGAAGGCCAGCAACGTGAAGTTCTTCTTCAAGCAGTGGGGCGGTGTTCGCAAGCACGTCACGGGGCGCGTGCTCGATGGCCGTACGTGGGACGAGATGCCCACCCCACTACGTGTCACCGGAGCCCGGCTAGCGATCGTGAGGTGAGGGATGGGTGCGCCGAAGACGACGGTATGGGCGATCGAACCGCATACGCAGGCGAAGCACGAGATTCTGGACCGGTACCTCCAGGCATGGACCGCGATCCTCAGCCTCGGTAGGTTCCCCGCGATCGCATATGTCGACGGGTTCGCTGGCCCAGGTGTCTACGAGAAGGGCCAGATCGGATCACCGATCATCGCGTTGAACGCGGCCTTGGAACAGCAGCGCCAGCACCCGGCGATGGCGAACACCAAGCTGATCTTCTTGTTCATCGAGCAGAAGACGGATCGCGCCGAACGTCTCCAGGAGAACGTCGATGAGCTCCAGCTACCCTCGAACTTTCGCGTGAAGGTCGTCGGTGGCACGAGCTTCGAGCAGGGGTTCGCGAGCACCTGCTCGACTTCTACCGCAGCCGCAAACAGCCGTTACCTCCGACGTTTGCGTTCATCGATCCGTTTGGCTGGACCGGCGTGCCGTTCAGCCTTGTGAAGGAGATCCTCAGCTTCGAGAGTTGCGAGGTGCTGTTCAACTTCATGTACGAGGAGATCAATCGGTTCATCGAGCATCCCGATCAGACGAAGAACTTCGACGAGCTGTTTGGGACGGATGCGTGGCGAGACGTCACCGGCATCGAGGACAAGGATGCACGGCGCGCGTTTTTTCATGACCTCTACGCGCGCCAGCTGCGCGGAGAAGCTGGCGCGCGCTACGTGCGTGCGTTCGAGATGCGCAACCGGAACGACGCGACGGACTACTTCTTGTTCTTCGCCACGAAGAGCCGCAAGGGCATCCAGAAGATGAAGGAGGCCATGTGGAGGGTGGACGAGTCTGGCTCGTTCGCGTTCTCCGACGCTACCCAGCTCGTGCTGCCGTTCACGAAGGAGCCCGACTTCGCCGCGCTGAAGGGCGCTGTCGTCCAGCGCTTCGCTGGCCAGATCACCACGGTCGGTGACGTCGAGGAGTTCGTGCTCGCGGACACGCCGTTCCACGCGGGCCACTACAAGAGGGTCCTCGTCGAGCTGGAACGCGATGGAGGCGTCACCCCCGTCGACCCGAAGCCCGGACGACGGACAGGCACCTTCGCGGAAGCGACGATGAAGCTACGCTTCCCCTAGGATGATCGCTGGCCCGCTGCGATCGTTCCTCGCGAGGTCAGGCGGTTCGTTCGATGCAACAGCGCTTGTATTTCTTCCCGGACCCGCACGGGCAAGGCTCGTTGCGCCCGACGCGTGCCGTTGCGGCGCGGGCATGCGTGGCCTGGGCGGTGGCGAGGCGTTCCTTGGCGAAGCTCTGGTATGCCGCGTAGACCAGCTTGCCGAGATCTCGAAGGGCGACCTCGCGTGCTTCCTCGCGGTTCGGCACCTCGTCGAGGAAGCCGGCCGGGACCAAGTCGTGACGCTCGGCGAGGAAGGCGAGCGGTGCGGCGAAGGTCCACCGCGCGGCGTGGCCTACCCATGCGGGGTCAAGGCTCGCGGCAGCCACATATCCCGAGGCGAACGCGACGCACGCGTCTCCGTCCTCGGCCTCGGGAATCATGACCTCCCGGCCCTTGGCGAGCATCCCGATGACCTGGTTGTACAGCCGGAGTGCGAGGCCGATCGTCGTCTGATCGGGCGGCACGTTCCCGAAAGCGAGCGGCAGCCACTGCGGGGTCGGGATCATTCCCGGCGCGACCCCGACGGCGTGGATCACGCCAAGGGCGTAGTGGAGGTCGAGCCCGCGCTCTTCGAGTTCGTCGAGCTCGTCGTCGTCGAGCGGCACGTCCACGGCGATCGGCACGCGACCAGGTTGCCGCGACAAGCCCACGATGGCAAACGCCCGGCGCAATTCCGCGCTTCCCCCGGCGTGGTTGATCGGTCACCCCGGGCAGAACCACGCCGACGCCAATCCTCGTTATCCACCGATCTTCTTCTGTCGCCAGATCGAGCGCCGCACCGAGAACAGATCCCACTCGCTCCAGATCCTGCCGTCCGCGCGCCGCTTCGGCGCCACTCCGATCGCTTTCGTGAGCGCCACGAATCCGTCCGCCTCAAGGCCGACGGCTCGCGCTGCATTCTCGGTGGTGATCGTGGGCTTCGCGTCGTAGCCCTTCATCACCCGAGCGAGCCCGCCGAGCCCCTTGCCGGTTAGCTTGGCGACGGCCCGGTCGATCTCTCGGATGGTCTTTCTCCCGCACCCATGGACCGCGAGAAGTCGCTCGGCTGCGTCCTCGTCGGTGAACTCCACGATCCCCGCCTCGGCGATCGCTGCTGCGGCACGTTTCGAGAGAGGTCCGAGGCGCATCTCGAAACCTATCATCACCGGTTGACGGACGATGCGGGGCCGGTCTACCGCAATGGGGATGCCAGCGAAGAGGAAGCAGCAGCCCGAGGAAGCGCTGGTCGAGATCAGACGCCGGGCCGCCGCCGGCAAGAGCCTCAGCTCGGGCGCCAACCGCGGGGACTGGCTCTATGCCGCAGCCGTGCGGTTCTTCGGATCGTGGGGAGCCGCCATCGAGCGGGCAGGCTTCAACTACGGGGACGAGATGCAAGCCGCGCTGAGCGCCGACGAGGTTCTGGACAGGATCCGCACGCTCGCGGCCACCGAGGGCAAGACGCTCCGCGCTGGCGATCATCCGATCGTGGCGGCCGGAGCGCGTAGGCACTTCGGAGGGTGGAAGACCGCGTTCGAGGCCGCCGGTTGTGCGCCGCCCGAGACCCTCACGTGGACCAAGGACGCTGTGATCGCCGCGATCCGCGATGAGGTCGCGAAGGGCCTGCCGGTGAACTCGGCGCGGATCATGCGCCGCAACGCCAACCTCTACGTCGCGGGACGGCGCCGGTTTGGAACCTGGGCAGCTGCGTTGATCGCTGCCAAAGCGGCACCTCGCACTACGACGTCGGGCTCGCGTCGGCGATCTTCATCGCCGCGACGACGCACGTGAACCAAAGAACAGGCGCAGCAAGTCCCGCGTCCAAGATCAGCCCAAATCCTGTCTCCCTCTCGTCTCCCGCGACGCGCTTCTCCTCGACGAGAACGTCTTGTCGCCGTCGTTGACCGCGTTGCAGAGACCCGAGCGATGTTGAGCACATCGCTTTGCAGGCCCGCCTACAAGATGGAGAAGTACGGGCTCGAGGCGCCACCGAGTCGCAACGAGCCGTAGGCGCTGTCCCGCTCGACCGCTCGACCGAGTGGCTCAGGCCCGAACGATCAGCGTGACCGACTGATCGAGCAAGTCGAGGTCGTTCGGCAACACGACCGAATCGAGCCAGTCCACCGCGGGACGCGGCGTGAAGAACAGATCGATCGCGCGCAACGCCTTCGCTTGGCGACCGCGCTGGGTCGACATCGAGACGATGATGTCCGTCACCTGACCCTCGATCACGGTGATCGAGACCGTCGAAGCTGCCGAGAAGATGCGCCAGAGGCCGAGGCCCGCCCCACCGCGCGTCTCGTCGAGCGCGACCCCGGTCGTGCTGCAACGAGCGAGCACCTCGACGAGCCGCGAGCGGGCCAGCGCGCCGAACGTATCGCGGAGCCGCACGAAGACCTCGTCACGTTCGATGCCGTAGCTGATCTCGCACGCGTGCTCCTGCGGCAGCTCGATATTCTCGCTCCGCGGGACTGCGGTCTTGAAGTAGCCGGCTTCGAAGGGCGCATCGTAGAGCGCGTTCATCACGAGCTCTTCCGCCACCTCGAGGACCGAGGTCGCGGTGCGGTCCGAGAGCTTGTGCCGGGCGAAGAACTCGCGCATGCGGAGGAAGCGCTCCTCGCGACGATTCGCGCTCGCGAGCATCGCGATCCGTCCGATGCCGCTCGCTCCGAGCACGCGATGTTCCGCACCCTGGAACACGCGATCGAGAAATTGAGCGAGATACTCGCGAGCCGCCGGCGCATTCGCCAGCGCACTCGCGGCGAGCGTGTGCGAGAGCCAGGGGTATGCGGCGAGGGCCTCGACGGCACCGGGTAGCTGGCGCGCGGACTCCGTGATGATCGCGACGACCGGCAGCCGGAGCTGGCGCGAATCGATCTGCGGCAGCAACTCGGCATCGACGAACGCGATCGCGAAGCGGCGGATCGCACTCTGTGCGACGAGCTCTGCGTGAGAGTGAACTCGCACACACGGACGAGGGCTCGCTGCGCCAAGCGCCTTCGCGGAGTCAGCTCCCGCAAGGACGATCACGGAGTACGGCTTCATCACCACGTGGCCCCTAAAGGATGCAGTTTGCGCCTTCGTCAGGCAACAAATTCTAGGTCAGCGCATACCGGATCAGTCCGCGACCCATCGGTTCTCGGGCTACCCCACTCGTACCCCCACCGGACGCTGCCGCTAGGATTGCGAGACCTGGTAGGACACTACCGGCAGCCGCAAATCCTGCGCGAAGTCCGACGATGCGCAGATCGAGCGCGAGCTGCTGGGCATCGAACGTTTTCACGCCTCGTGCGAGAACGGCGACCTCCTCGAGTACCGTGCTCGAGATCCCCCGTCGTAACGCAGCCGCGACCGAGCCGACACGCTCCTCCGAAACTCCCGCAATGATGAAGGAAGCGTCCGCCATCCGGATCGCCGCGACCGCGAGCAAGGCGAGCTCGGTCGCATCGAGCCGGGCGGGAATGGCGAGCCCGAGCTGCACGAGCTTGAGCGCTGCACCCGCTGCGAAGCGCACCTCGCGAACATCTCCGTCCGCGACACTTCGCCCTAGTACGAGCGTCACGGGTGATGTCGGTTCGGCGAACATCCCATGAGGGCGCGTCGAGACGTAGACCGTGAGCGCGGACATCCCGAGCGCCTGCGCGACCTCGCGCGCGATCTGGAACACTGGATCTTTTGCGACGAGCCGCTCCTTCCGACCGAGTGCTTGCAGCGCCGGATCGATGCCGATGTGACGCGCGATCGCGTCAGCGAGCAGCGCGAAGATCTGACGAACCTCCGGCTGGCGCGTCCCCGAGAACAAGTGCTCGTCGGCGTTGAGTCCA
Source organism: Kofleriaceae bacterium (assembly GCA_025357755.1). GTDB lineage: Bacteria > Myxococcota_A > Polyangia > Haliangiales > Haliangiaceae > JABFXX01. The sequence goes on from JANXOP010000129.1 coordinate 55,110, forward strand.
GCGAGGCCGGAGAGATCGAGCGCCGGAGGCCTCGCCAGGAGCGCGTGCTCTTGCTGCTCGCCGGCGCCAAAGATGATCGCGAGCTCGGCGGCCGCACGCGCGGCAGGTGGTGCGCCCGTGACAAGCTCCTCGCGCCGCCGCGCGAGCGCGCGCGACAGCGTCTGATACGCGACCCCATCGTCCGGTTGCGCTTCGATCCGCGCGCGCATCGCGGTTGCGATTCGATCGAGCGGTTCTTCGAGCGCACCGCGATCACCGCCCGTCAGCTCGACGAGCATCCGCATGCCAGCTCCGCTCGCCGGAGCCGCATCGATTGCTGCCGCGATCAGCTGCTTGATGCGCTTGGGTTCGGCCCGGAGCTGCTGCGCGCACGAGGCGGCGCGATAGAAGTTTCGCGCGAGCTGCTCCGGATCGAGCTCGAGATTTGCGATTTGTTCGCACCGCGCGAGCGCGGCGGGCCACGCACCTGCCGCGACCTCGAGCTCCGCGAGCGCGTGCAACGAAGCGACTCGATCCGGCACCGCGTCGAGCGCGCTCTCGAAGGCGCTGCGAGCGCGGACCGGATCCGTGCTCGCATACAGGGTGCCCAGCCGGTGATGGAGCGTACCGAGCACGCGCGGGCTGCGCTCGATCGCGAGCCGTGCCTGCACCGCGGTCGCGGCCTGTTCGAGGTTCTCGTGATGGCCAGCGAGCTCGACGAGCGCCGCATGGGCACGGGGGTCCGTCGGATCGAGCCGGACGACCTCGCGATAGCGCGCGGCCGCAGCTTCGAGCTCGCCCGCATCGTAGAGCATCTCGGCCAGCGTACGCTGGAGCTCGAGTCGCACGCCTGCCTCGGGTTCGTGCGCGATCCGGTGCACGAGTACGGCCTCGAGCTCGCGTGGGCGCCGCGCGTGCTCGAGCAACGTGCGCAGATGGAGATACGCGGCGCGATGCGCAGGAACGGTGGCGAGCACCCGCTGGAAGCTCGCGATCGCCGCGACGCGATCCTCCACCTGGGTCTCGTAGACCTCACCGGCGAGCTGGTACGCGGCCGCCGCGGCCGCAGGATCGCTCGCGATCTCGGCTCTCGCGGTCGAGGCCTCGGCCACCTCTCGCCACATCCGATGTGCGAGCGCGAGCGCGAGACGCGCATCTACCGCGGCGCGATAGCCCGGCACCGCGGCGATCGCATCCGCGAACCGCTCGAGTGCCTCGGCGGGTTCACCGAGCTCGGCGTAGGTCCGGCCCGCACGCACCCAGAACGTGGCTTGCATGCGTGGGTCACGCGCGGTGCGCGCGACCCGATCCTCGAAGGTCGCGCGCTGAGCCGCATAGCTCTTCGAGGAGGTCAGCACGCTGTCGTAGAGGATCGCAGCGAGCGTGCTGTCCGGATCGTCGAGGTGCGCGCTCCGCACGAGCCGCTCGAGCAGCGCGGGAGCCACGTGCGTGCGAAGCGCGAGCGCCGCGAGCTCGAGGCTCGCGGCCGCGAGATCTCTCGGCGCGCCGTCCGCCGCCCGCAGCCGCGCGAGCTCGGCCTCGCGGAACTTGAGCTCGGCAAATCCATCCGCACCGGAGAGCTTGCCGAGGTAGCGGAGCGCGAGATCGAAGCGCAGCGGTGCCTGCTCGGACGCGAGCTCGAGCGCGCCACGCTCCGCACTCGCATCGCCACGCAGCTGTTCGGCCTCGGCCATCAACTCGTGGCCGCGAGCCCGGGTACTTGGATGAGCGATCAGCTGTTGCGCGCACTCCGCGATCGGCTCGGCCTCGCGCATGGTCCGCGCGGCCTCGACGAGCATCTCGAGGGTCAGCGGATCGGGCTCGCGATCGAAGGCCCGCTTGTAGAGCCGCACCGCCGCCGCATGATCGCCGCGCGTGGTGGCGCTCGCAGCGGCGTAGATCGTCGAAGGCACGCTGGTCGCGACATCGGGACGCAGCGCGCCGCTGCGCTCGGCGAGCGTGGCCTGGATCTCGGCGACGATCGGAGCGATCGGTTCGCACGCCTCGATCAGCTCCTTCGCGTACGCGAGGTCCTTACTCTCGAGGGCGAGCACCGCCGCGCGCATCCGCAGGGTCGCCGGTTCGAGTCCCGGTTCCGGCATCTCGTCGATCAACGCCGCACGTTCGGCAAGTACGACTGCCGCGGCGCGCAGATCGCCCTGGCGTGCCGCACCCAGCATCGCGACGAGCGTGCGCCGAGGATCGTCGAGGCCGACGTCACGAGCGAGCTCGCGAATCGCAGGGCTCGCGAAACGACCTGCCGTGAACGCGTGCTGGAGCAGCACACTCGAGGCCGCCCACCGATCGGACTCGCTCGCGTGAACGCGTTCGACGATCGCGAGCTCGGTCGCCGGCCCGAGCTGATGCGCGAGCGCGAGCGCGGCGCCTTGTGCGACCCCGTCGAGCGGGTCGTGTTCGAGCACCGCGATCCAGGCCGCGAGAGCCGCACCTCGATGCTCGACCCCGGCGTTGGCTCGCGCCGCACGATCGAGCACGCGCGCGCGGAACTGGAGCTCGCGGATCGTCTTCGGGTGGCTGGGGAGCGCCGCCGCGAGGTCGCTCCAGGCCGCGCTCGCGATCAGACGATCGGTCTCGGTAGCCACGGCAGGCGCCGCTCCAGGATCGATCGCGTGCAGCTGGTGGCGCGCGTAGTCGTCGTCCGGATCGACCTCGAGCGCGGAAGCCCACAGGCGCGCAAACCGAGCCGGGTCCCCGGTCGCGGCCATCGCAGCGGCATACGCACGATCGCTCCCCGCCGCGATCCGGGCCCAACGCGCGAAATACCCGCTCGCTTCGCGCGCATCGACGACCCGTTGCGCGGTCTCCGCTGCGACCCGTGCGACGAGCGGATCGCGCGGCGCCGCGCGGGCCGCGACCTGAGCCGCCGCGATCGATGGAGCATGCGACTGTGCGCGGAGAGCCAACGCCGCCGCCAGCTCCGGATCGTCGCCCTCGACGTGGCACGCGAGCTCGAACAAGGCCGTCCCTGCCGAGGTGCGGTCGCCGCGTGTGAGAGCCTCCTCGAGCCGGACCAGCTGGACCTCGCTGCCCACACCATCTTCCGAGGTGCGCGCCAGGCCGAGCAACCGGCCGACCCGTTCTGCACCCACCGCGAGGATCGGCGAGACCGAGCTCCGGAGGGCGTCGAGCGTGGTGCGGAGCTCGTCGAGCCGGTCGTCGAGGAATGCGAGGACGAGCTGCGCGACGAGCGATTCGCTCTCGCTCGGTTCGACATCGAGCCGCTCGCCGATCGAGATCCGCGAGAGATCGTGCTCGCCGAGTGCGAGCAGGACATCGATCCGGTAACGCACGAGCCCATCGCGTTCGGCGGTCGCCGCGATCGGGAGCTCGGCATCGATCCACGTGACGACTTCCGCGAGGTCACCCGTGTGGGCCGCGAGCCTGCGCAAACCTCGCATCGCGAGCTGCGAACGCGGGTCCAGAACGATGGCAGCCTCGAGATGCGTCCTCGCCCGATCGAAGGAGCCAAGCTGGACCGCCAGCCGCGCGGCCTCGCAATGCAAGCGAGCCACTCGCGCTGGTTCGCTTCGCGCTGCGATCTCGCGCTCGATCTCCTCGATCAGCGCCGCGCTCGAGGTCGCGACCGCGCCGGGCTGGAGTTCGTTGTACGAGACCATGACGACCTCCGAATCGTCGGGCCACATCCCGAACGCTGGCCGGAGCTCGAGGGCGCGCGCGTCGAGAATTGGCGGCGGGCTCAC
>JANXOP010000239.1 GCA_025357755.1 Kofleriaceae bacterium
GCGTGCGGACCGAGCAGGTCGCGCCCTTCGTCCCGTCCGCGCAGGTCGTCGACGACTTGCCCGCGAGCGCGAGATCGACGTGGGTGCAGCTACCGACACCATTGCACTCGAACGCGCCGATCTTGGTCGCGGTGTAGATGCCGAAGGTGTCCTGCAGCGCGTTGTCATCGGCCTTGCTGCCATCGGCGGCACTCTCGCCGGCGAGCTCGTCATCGCCGGCGGTCGTGCCGGTCGACGACTCGGTGGCGCAGGCGGTCAGGAGTGAAGAACCAAGGAGGAAGGCGAGGCCAAGCGAGCGAGTCAGCATGTTTATGCTGCACCGCATTAGCATCCGCCGCGCCATCTTACATGCGGTCCGGATGTCGTGATCTTCACAGGTTGTGGCGCTTCTTGGTGGAAGGTGCCGTTGTGCAAACGGCTACTCGAATAGCCGACACTCCAACCGCCGAAAACGACGATGCCCTCTGGAAGACCAGAGGGCATGTTCAGCTTGTTCGGTACGTAGTGTTACTTACGTCTTGTCTTCGAACTCGGCGTCGATCACGTCGGAGTCCTTCGGAGCGCCTGGTGCCGGCTCGGCCCCACCGGCACCGGCGGCGTCCCCACCGCTGGTCTTGTACATCGCCTCCGCGAGCTTGTGAGCTGCCGCCTGCAAGGTCTCGAAAGCCGCGCGGAGCTCGTCCGGCGCGAGCGCTTCCTTGTTGCGCTCGAGCACGCCGTTGGCGTCCTTCAAGGCCTCCTCGATCTGGAGCTTCTCGGCATCGCCGAGCTTGGCACCGTTCTCGGTGACCAGCTTCTGCGTGCCGTAGACCAGCGTGTCGAGCTGGTTGCGCGCTTCGATGGTCTCCTTGCGAGCCTTGTCCTCGCCTTCGTGCTTCTCGGCATCTTCGACGGCGCGCTTGATATCTGCGTCGGTCAGACCCGACGACGCTTCGATCCGGATGCTCTTCTCGACGTTCGTCGCCTTGTCCTTCGCCATGACATTCAGGATGCCGTTCGCATCGATATCGAAGGTCACTTCGACCTGCGGCACACCACGCGGCGCGGGCGGGATGCCCTGCAGTTGGAACTTACCGAGGGTCTTGTTGTCCTTCGCCATCGGACGCTCGCCCTGCGTGACGTGGACCTCGACCGACGATTGATTGTCGGCGGCGGTCGAGAACGTCTCGCTCTTGCGCGTCGGGATGGTCGTGTTGCGATTGATCAGCGGGGTCGCGACACCACCGAGCGTCTCGATCGAGAGCGTCAGCGGGGTGACGTCGAGCAGGAGGATGTCTTTGACTTCGCCCGTGAGGACGCCACCTTGCACGGCTGCACCGAGCGCGACGACTTCATCCGCGTTGACCGACCGGTTCGGCTCCCTGCCAAAGAACTCTTTGACCTTCGCCTGGACGAGCGGGATACGCGACGAACCACCGACGAGAACGACCTCGTGGATGTCCGTGACCTTCTTGCCAGCGTCCGACAGCGCCTTCTTGCAAGGCTCCATCGCACGCATGACGATCGGCTCGATCATCTGCTCGAACTTGCTGCGCGATAGCTTCTTGAGCAAATGCTTGGGACCGGTCGCATCCGCCGTGAGGTACGGCAGGTTGACCTCGGTCTCTTGCACGTTCGACAGCTCGATCTTGGCCTTCTCCGATGCCTCTTTGAGGCGCTGGAGCACCATCTTGTCCTTCGAGACGTCGATGCCGGTGTCCTTCTTGAACTCCGCAACGAGCCAATCCATGACGGTGAAATCGATATCGTCACCGCCGAGGTGGGTGTCGCCGTTCGTCGAGATAACCTCGACGACCTTGTCGCCGACTTCGAGCACCGAGACATCGAACGTGCCGCCGCCCATGTCGAACACGGCGATCAGCTGCTCTTTGGTCTTGTCGAGACCGTAGGCGAGCGCAGCCGCGGTCGGCTCGTTGATGATGCGCTTGACCTCGAGGCCCGCGATCTTGCCGGCATCCTTGGTCGCCTGCCGCTGCGAGTCGTTGAAGTACGCGGGCACGGTGATGACCGCTTCGGTCACCGGCTCACCGAGGTACTCCTCGGCCGCACGCTTCAGCTTCATGAGCACGCGCGCACCGATCTCGGGCGGCGAGTAACGCTTGCCGCGGATCTCGAAGGCGGTGTCCCCGTTGGAGGTCGCGACGACCTTGAACGGGACGCGCTTGATCTCTTCCTGGGTTGCCGGATCCGTAAATTTACGGCCGATGAAGCGCTTGCTCGAGAACACGGTGTTCTCGGGGTTGGTGATTGCCTGACGGCGAGCGATGTGGCCCACGAGGACCTCGCCCTTCTCGTCAAAAGCGACCACCGACGGGGTAAGGCGCGAACCCTCCTCGTTTGCGATGACCTTTGGCTCCTTGCCCTCCATGATCGCGACCACGGAGTTCGTGGTGCCAAGGTCGATGCCGATGATCTTGCCCATAACTGTTTTTCCTCGACTGCCTGAGTTGTGTGCTGGCCAACCTAAGTACGGCGCAAGACCGCGTCAAGGCTCAGCCGTGAGCTTTCATGCCAGACAAAGCACGACGAAAAAACGGCTCCCGGGGTCTTCCCGGAAGCCGTCCTTGGACAGGGCGTGCGAACGCCGAGAACGCTATGCCATGGCCTGATTCTCGGCCTGCGCTGCGTGCGCGAGCGCGAGGATCGAGGGCGGAGGATCTTTGAGCGCAAGCGCGAGGACTTCGTCCATGCGCTTGACCGAGAAGATCTCCATCTCGTTCTTCACCTCTTCGGGGACGTCGATCAGATCCTTCGTGTTGCGATCCGGGATGATCACCCGCTTGATGCCTGCGCGGTGCGCGGCCAGCAGCTTCTCCTTGAGGCCACCGATCTGGAGCACGTTGCCGCGCAACGTGATCTCACCGGTCATCGCGACGTCCGGGCGAACCGGGACGCCAGTCAGGAGCGAGACCAGCGCGGTGTACATCGTGACGCCCGCCGACGGGCCGTCCTTCGGCACGGCACCCGCGGGGACGTGGACGTGAAGATCGACGTTCTCGAGGAAGTTGCCAGGATCGAGGCCGAGCGCCGCCGCGCGACCACGAACGAATGACAGCGCGGCCGTGACCGACTCCTTCATCACATCGCCGAGCTGACCGGTGAGGGTCAGCTTGCCCTTGCCGGGCATCTTCGTCGCTTCGATGAAGAGGATGTCGCCGCCGACCGCGGTCCACGCGAGGCCGGTCGCGACGCCGGGCTCACCGACGCGCTCCGCGACTTCGCTGACGTACTTCTTGGGACCGAGGACTTCTTCGACCATCGCGGCGTCGATCACCTCGTGGTCCTTCGCCTGGCCTTCGGCCACCTTCACGGCGACCGCGCGGAACACCGAGCCGATCTCGCGCTCGAGGTTGCGCACGCCGGCTTCGCGCGTGTAGCTATCGACGACCTCGAAGATCGCATCGTCGGTCATCTCGGCGCGAGCGTCGTTGAGACCGTGATCCTCGAGCTGCTTGGGCACGAGGAACTTTCGCGCGATGTTCTTCTTGTCCTGACGCGTGTAGCCGGCGAGCTCGATGATCTCGAGCCGATCGCGCAGCGCCCACGGAATCGGATCGAGCTGGTTCGCCGTCGCGATGAACAGCACCTTCGACAGATCGAAGGTCACCTCGAGGTAGTGATCCGAGAACGTGGAGTTCTGCTCGGGATCGAGGACCTCGAGCAACGCCGACGAGGGGTCGCCCCGGAAGTCGTGGCCGAGCTTGTCGATCTCGTCGAGCACGAAGACAGGGTTGTTCGTGCCCGCCTTCTTGATGCCCTGGATGATTCGACCGGGCAGCGACCCGACGTACGTCCGACGATGTCCGCGGATCTCCGCTTCATCGCGCACGCCACCGAGGCTGATCCGGCCGAACTTGCGGCCGATCGCGCGAGCGACCGACCGTCCGAGCGACGTCTTGCCGACGCCCGGAGGACCCACGAGGCACAGGATCGGTCCCTTCTTGTCGTTCTTCAGCTTACGAACCGCCATGTACTCGACGATGCGCTTCTTGATCTTGTCGAGATCGTAGTGATCCTCGTCGAGGCACTTGCGAACTTCCGAGAGCTCGATGTGATCGTCCGTCGAGATCGACCACGGCAGCTCGACGAGCCACTCGAGGTAGGTCCGCGTGACCGTGTACTCTGCCGACGACGGCTGCATGCCTTTGAGGCGGTCGAGCTGCTTCTTCGCGACCTTCTCGGCCTCCTCGGGCATCGCGGCCTTGGTGATCTTCTCGCCAAACTCGTCGAGGTCACCGCCGCCATCATCGAGCTCGCCGAGCTCTTCTTTGATCGCCTTGAGTTGCTGACGCAGCACGTACTCGCGCTGGTTGCGCCCCATCTCCTCCTGGACCTGGGTGTTGATCCGCTCGCGCACCTTGAGCACTTCGAGCTGGCGCGACAGGAACTGCAGCACCTTGCGGACGCGGGTCTTGAGGTCGAAGGTCTCGAGGACGTCTTCCTTCTCGCTGACCTCGAGCTCGAGGTGCGAGGTGATGAGGTCGGCAAGGTGGCCGGCCTCGGTCACCGAATCGACGAGCGCGCCAGCTTCCTTGGGGAGCTCGGGCATCAGCTTGACGACGCGCTTCGCGATGTCCTTGAGGTTCATCACGAGCGCATCGAGCTCGACGTCGCTCGACATCGGATCGGGAACGCTCTTGACCTTCGCGGACAGGAACGGCTCGTTGCCATCGAAGCTCGTGACCTCGAAGCGCGAGACGCCCTGGAGGATCACCGAGAAGTTGTCCTTCGCGAGCTTGATCACCTTCAAGATTCGCGCGGCGCAACCGACCATGTAGAGGTCGCCGGAGCCTGGGTCCTCGGTCCGTGCGTCCTTCTGCGTGAGAATTCCGATTACAGGGCGCTCTTTCGCGATCGCGTCCTCGACGAGACGGACGCTCTTTCGGCGACCGACATCGATCGGGATGATGGCGCCGGGAAACAGCACGGAGTTGCGCAGCGGGAGGATTGGGAGCGTGTCCGGGATTTCTACCGGTTGCTCTCCCCCTGCCTTGGCCTTGGTCATATTTGGAACCTAGCGAGGGCGTTGAAAGATCTCAAGCCAACCTGCCCGTAATGACGGGAGCTTTCTCGTCGGAGGTGTCCCACATGGGCGCGATCTGAGCGCCCCGTAAATTACTATTGACTCTGAGTTCTATTGGTCATACCAACTGGTCAGACCATGATTGCTGCCGCGATTCCCCACCCGTCAGGCGGGCCTGGCCCCGAGCTCGACGAAGCCGAGCTGCTCGAGCCACCGACGACGGCCATCGACGCGGTCTACGAGAAGCTGCTGCAAGCCATCGTGTCGGGTGCGTACCCGGCGGGCTCGCGGTTGCCGGCCGAGCGCGAGTTGTCGCGCCAACTAGGTGCCTCGCGCCCTACTCTGCGCGAGGCACTGCGCAGGTTGGGCGAGTGGAGTCTCGTCGAGCCGCGGCGCGGCTCCGGGATCGTGGTGCGGCCGTATCGCGACTGGTCGATCGAGGTCGTGGCGCCGTACCTGCGCTACGGCAAGCCCGCCGCCGATCAGCCGACGATTCCGCAGATGGTGCTCGATCTGTTGTCGATCCGTCGCGCGCTGGTCGTCGAGGTCATCAAGCTGACCGTGCATCGCATCCCGAAGGGCGGCACCGCCGGTGCGCGAGCCGCGATGGCGCGCGCGTGGTCGCTGCGCGACTCGACCAAGTACGTCGGCGAGGACTTCGAAGTAATGCGCCAGCTCTCGGAGGCCGCGCGGTTCACGCCAGGCCTGTGGCTGCTCAACCGGATGGCGCGGATGTGGATCGACGCCGCCGACGAGATCAAGTTCGCGCTCCGGCCGCCGGTCGAGTACGTCCCGACCTATACGAAATTTTTCGATCAGATCGAAGCGCAAGATCGCGACGGTGCGATCCAGACGATGACCGCCTACCTCGATCGTCACGACGCGGAGCTCTCCAAGCTCCTCCAGGTGCTCGCATGACTTATCACCACACCCCGACCACACGCGCGGTCCTCGACTCGCTCGTCCCCGTGATCTGCCCGCCCGAGGCGGTGGCGTACCGCGACGCGATCGTCGCCGACATGGCGCTCCAGTTCGACGTCGTGCCGCCGATCGTGCAACGCGCGATCGGCCTCGGCTTCGCCACCTACGACCTCGGCGCGCTACCGCGCTACTTCAAGCGCGCTCGCGCCCTGCAAGGCGACCAGGCCGAGGCCTACTTTCACTCCTGGGAAGAAGGCTTCACGCCACTCCACGTCCAGTTCGCGCGCGTCATCAACCAGTTGATGTCGCTGTCCTGCTACGAGCAGCCCGCGATGATGGAGCGCGTCGGCTATCGCCCCGCGGCGTGGATCGAGAAGGTGACGAAGAAGCGGTTGACCGTGTTTGCCGACGAAGTTCGCAAGCAAGAAGCCCAGATCCTGGCGCCCGATCCGCTGCGTCCCGCGGCGAAGAAAGAAGTCGCGTAATGGCTACCCAGACAGCTCTTCACGAAGGTGGCGCGCGTCCCTCGAACGTGTTCACGCGCCACGACCTCACGGGCGACACCGTGCTCGATTGCGATGTCGTGATCGTCGGCTCGGGCGCGGGTGGCGCACCGGTCGCGGCCGAGCTCGCCGAGGCAGGTTACGACGTGATCGTCCTCGAAGAAGGCAGCTACTATCAGACCCGCGACTTCACCGCGAACACGTCGCAGATGGTCCGCCAGCTGTATCGCGATGGCGGCGCTTCGATCGCGATCGGAAACCCGCCGATCATGTTCCAGGAGGGTCGCGCCGTTGGAGGCTCGACCGTGATCAACGGCGGCATGTCGTGGCGAACGCCGGAGGATATCCTCGCGCGCTGGCGCGATGAAGCCGGCCTCGAAGATCTCACCACGCGCTCGCTCGAGTCTTATTACGAGCGCGTCGAGAAGCGGATCCACGTCGCACCGATGGATCACGATGCGATCGGTCGCGACAACTGGCTGCTCAAGAAGGGCGCCGATGCCAAGGGCTGGGAGACGCTCGGCAACCTGCGTAACCAGGCGCACTGCGTCGGCTCGAACCGCTGCGCCTTTGGCTGCCCGACCGGCGCCAAGCAGAGCGCGCTCGTCAGCTACATCCCGCGCGCGCTGCACTTCGGCGCGCGGGTCTACGCCGATGTCTCGGTCCAGCGGATCACGATGCACGGCAAGCGTGCGACCGGTGTGATCGGGAGCGTGCGCAGGGACGGCGGCGCGAAGCACGAGATCGTCGTGCGCGCCAAGCTCGTCGTGTCGTCGTGCGGTGCGATCCAGACCCCTGCCCTGCTCGCGCGCTCGGGCCTGACCTCGCGCTCCGGCATGCTGGGGCAGAACCTGTCGCTCCATCCGAACGTCAAGGTCGTCGCGCTGTTCGACGAAGACGTCAGCGGTTGGCAGGGCGCGCACCAGGCGTTCCAGGTTCGCGAGTTCGCCGACGAGGGCCTCGGTTGCTTCGCGGCCGTGAACCTGCCGGCCTCGATCGTCGCGATGTCGGTCCCGCATCGCGGCAAGCAGCTCGGTCAGTTCATGGATCAGTACAACCAGATGGTCGTCGCGGGCTTGCTCTGCGAGGACACCACGACCGGCCACGTCAAGGTGATCAACGGCCGGCCGCAGGCGTTCTACAACCTCGCCCCGCACGACGCGCACAACATGCAGCGCGGGCTCGTGCTGCTCGCGGAGCTGTTGTTCGCGGCCGGCGCGAAGCGCTTGCTGCTCCCGTTCCATCACGCACAGGAGCTCACGAGCGCCGACGAAGCGCATCGCGTGCTCTCGGCGCCCATCCCGACCAAGGGTTGGGAGGTCGTGACCGTCCACATGATGGGCACCGCGAAGATGGGCAGTGATCGCACGACCGCGGTGACCGACGGGTACGGGTTCATGCACGATGTCGATCGCTTGCTGATCTCGGATGCGTCGGTGTTCCCGTCGCCGTGTCGGGTGAACCCGATGGAAACGATCATGGCGCTCGCCACGCGCTCTGCTGGACACATCATCGACAACTCTCGGAGGTATCTCGGATGATCGCGTTTGCTCCACCCACAGCGGCCACCCGCCCCTCGCCGTTTCC
>JANXOP010000280.1 GCA_025357755.1 Kofleriaceae bacterium
CTGCAGCAAGCACCTCCATGCCGGCGCCAAGAAGGTGATCATCTCGGCGCCCGCGAAGGCTCCGGACGTGACGCTCTGCATGGGCATCAACACCGAGACCTACAAGGCCGCCGAGCACCACATCATCTCGAACGCGTCGTGCACCACGAACTGCCTCGCGCCGGTCGCGAAGATCCTGCACGAACAGTTCGGGATCATCAGCGGCATCATGACGACGATCCACTCGTACACGAACGATCAACAGATCCTCGATCTGCCGCACAAGGATCTCCGTCGCGCCCGCGCGGCCGCGCTCTCGATGATCCCGACGACCACCGGCGCCGCGAAGGCGCTCAAGGAAGTCCTCCCCGCTCTCGGCGGCAAGCTCGACGGCCTCGCCATCCGCGTACCGACGCCGAACGTCTCGCTCGTCGATCTCACGGTCAAGCTCGAGAAGGCCGCGACCAAGCAGTCGATCAACGACGCGTTCCGCGCCGCCGCCGCGGGCCCGCTCCAGGGCATCCTCCAGGTCGTCGACGAGCCCCTCGTCTCGATCGACTACAACGGCGACAAGCACAGCTCGTCGGTCGACTCCGAGCTCACGACTGTCGTCGGCGACATCGTCAAGGTCATGAGCTGGTACGACAACGAGATGGGCTACTCGCAGCGGCTGCTCGATCTCGCGGCGTTCGTCGCGGAGCGCCTGTAATGGCGCTGCCTGGCGGCATCAAGACCGTCGAGGAGCTCGCCGTCGAGGGCAAGCGCGTGTTCGTGCGCGTCGATTACAACGTGCCTTTCGAGAAGGGGACGAAGAAGATCACCGACGACGCACGCATCCGCGCGACGCTGCCGACGCTCAAGCACCTGATCGAGCGTGGCGCCCGTATCGTGCTCGGTTCGCACCTCGGCCGCCCGGACGGCAAGGTCAAGCCCGAGCTCTCGCTCGAGCCCGTCGCCGCCAAGCTCGCCGAGCTCCTCTCGCTCGATATCGCGCTCGCTGACGAGCCCGTCGGTGATGGCGCGCGCAAGGTCGTCTCCGACCTCCGCGATGGCCAGATCGCGATGCTCGAGAACCTGCGCTGGAATCCGGGCGAGGAGGCGAACGACGAGGCGATGGCGCGCACGCTCGCTTCGTACTGCGACATCTATGTCAACGATGCGTTCGGCACGGCGCACCGCGCGCATGCCTCGACCGCGGGCATGGTGAAGTTCGTCTCCGAAAAAGGTGCCGGCTTCGTGATGGCCAAGGAGATCGAGTTTCTCTCGCGCCTGCTCGGCAAGGTCGATCGCCCGTACGTCGCCGTGCTCGGCGGCGCGAAGGTCTCCGACAAGATCGAAGTGCTCGACGCGTTGCTCGAGAGGGTCAACGCGATCGTGATCGGTGGCGCGATGGCGAACACCTTCCTCGAGGCGATGGGCAAGAAGGTCGGCGCGAGCAAGGTCGAGACCGACAAGCTCGCGAACGCGCGGAACTTCCTGCGCAAGGCCGTCGAGAAGAAGGTGACCGTTCACCTGCCGACCGATGTCGCGTGTGGCCTCAGCCTCGACACCGCCACGCCGACCGTGGTGCTCGTCGACCACATCAGCGATCACCAGATGGCGCTCGATATCGGTCCCGGCACGGTCGAGCTGTTCCGCCGGGTGCTCGCCGAGGCGCGCACGGTATTCTGGAATGGTCCGATGGGCGTGTTCGAGAAGCCGCAGTGGGCGAACGGCACGATGGCGGTGGCCCAGGCGCTCGCGGACAACAAGCTCGCCCTCACCGTGGTCGGTGGTGGTGACTCTGCCGCCGCGATCGCGCAAGCAGGGCTTGCCGACAAGGTCAGCCACGTCTCGACCGGCGGCGGCGCGTCGCTCGAGTTCGTGCAGGGCCTGGCGCTGCCCGGCATCGAGGCGCTCAAGGAAACGAAGTAGTCACCAGCTCCGCGAGCAGCTGCTTCGTGGGCGCGAGATCCTCGTCGGAGATCTGGGCCTGGGCTGCGATCGCGAGTGCTCGATCGACGAGCGCCTTCGCCTCGCCGTGCTTGCCGATCGCGAGCTTCGCGCGAGCGAGCGCCGTCAGCGGACGCCACAGCGCAGCGTTCGTCACCCCACCAGCGGCTTCGTAGCCCGCGATCGCGAGCTCGGCGTAGTGCTCGGCATCGGGGGTGGCGTTTTCAGCCAGCGCGAGCTCGGCGCGGGTGGTCTGCGAGGCGGGGAGCGTCGGTGATTTGTTCGCTTGTTCGAGCGCGAAGAGCTGCTCGAGCTCGCTCCGCGCCTGGACGAATTTCTTGGCCGCGATCAGCGTGTCTGCGTAGTCGGTACCGAGCTGGTGAAACATCGGGTGCGCGACTCCGGGGACGATTTTGCACAACGCGATCGCGCGCTCTTGATACGCGAGCGCGGTGGTGAGGTCGCCTTGCTTGCGGAGCAACTCGCCGAAGTTATCCAGCGTGGCGACGAGCAGTGGGCTAGTCTTGCCGTAGGCCTGCTCGCGGATCGCCAGCGAGTGCTCGAACGCGGCGCGCGCCTTGTCGCGCTCGCCCAGGTGGTTGTAGCAAGCGCCGAGGTCGGACTCGAGCAGCGCGATATCGGGATGCTCGGGACCGACACTCGCGATCCGGAACTGCTTGGCACGCTCGTAGCTCGGGGCCGCCTTGCGATACGCGCCGGCATGCGAGTACGCGTCGGCGAGGACGACGAGGTTTGTGAGCAGCGCCGGGTTGTCCTTGCCGTAGATCTCCTCGGCGACGAGCAACGCTTTTTCATCCGCGGCGATCGCCGCGGCCGAGTCGCCGCTCTCCGCGGCGATCACACCCTCGACTTGCAGCACCTTGAGGTCGAAGGTGCGGTCCGGGTGACGGCTGCCGAGCGCCTTGGCGTGCCCGAGCCAGATCGCCGCTTCGCTCGGCTTGCCACCCGCATTCGAGGTGACGAGCGCCATCGAGAGGCCACCCGCCGCGGCGATGTCGTCGCGCTTGCCGCGAATCGCCTGGTACACCGCGTCGCGAAAATCGTCGCTCGCTTCGGTGAAGTTACCGACGGTGAGCAACGCGGCGCCGTGGATCATCCGGGCCTCGGCGATCGTCGGAGCGAAGTCGAGCGCCTTCGCGCGATCGAGCACACCGGCGGCTTTCGAGAGCGCCCCGACGTAGTGACCGGTGACCGAATCGGCGCGCGCAGCAGCGAGCTGCTTGGCGAGCTCCGCGATCTGCGGGCGAATCGCGGGCGGCGGCAACCCCGGCGCGCGGAGCATCTCCACGTTCGCGCATGCGGCGAGCGGGTCGAGCCCGCTGACGATCGCGTCGCCGCGTTCGACCATCGCGGCGTCGGCTTCGACAAGCAGGTGAGTGACGGCGTGGAGCTCGTCGAGGTGCCGATCGAGGCACGCCTCGCGCAGCGACAGCACGTCCTCGGTTTGCTCGCCGCGCACCCGCGTCGCCGCGCAGCTCTCGGTCACCGCACTCGCCCACGCGTGCGCGTAGCTGTCGAGGCCGCGCTCGATCCCGACGAACGCGGGAGCCGAGAACGGCTGCTTGGTCGCGGTGAACGCCCCCGCGACCTGCTTCGCGATCGAAGGATCCCACACCCCTACGAGGCGCTGCTCGGAACCCGTGCAGAGCTCGCGGCGTGCCGTGCCATGCAGCAGGATCACGGCCGCGATCGCGGTCGCCGCGACCACACCGAGCCCGACGACCATCTTGATCGTCCTGCGATGCGCATCGGGCTCGCGCCCGAGCTCGGCGAGCAGCGCATCCATGCTCGGGTACCGCTGGTCCGGATCGAACGCGATCGCGCGCATCACGACGCGTTGCACGCGCGCCGGGATCCCGAGCTCGTTCGCCTTCTCGGGCATCCGCGGCGCGCGCTCGGTGCCGCTGACCAGATCGCGCTTCTTGTACGGGCGCGCGCGATACAGCGACTCGAACAACGCGACGCCGAACGCGAATTGATCGCTACGCGCGTCGGCGGGTTTGCCGCGGTAGATCTCCGGCGCCATGTACGCGGGCGTGCCCATCACCTCGCCGGCTTGCGTGAGCTGTTCGGTCAGCGGGCTGCGCGTCTCGATCGAGAGATCGCTGGTGCGCTTCGCATCCTCGACATCCAGCCGCGCGAGTCCGAAATCCATCACCCGCACGCGGCCGTCGTCGGAGACGAGGATGTTGTCGGGCTTGAAGTCACGATGCACGAGCTCGGCGCGATGCGCGGCCGCGAGGCCGGTGCCTGCCGCGACCATCACGGGCAACACCGCGCGCCACGGGCGGCCCTTCGGCACACCACGCAACCAGTGCCGCAACGTGGTGCCCTCGACGAGCTCCATCGCGAGGAATACGATCTCGCCCCCCGCGGGGCCCACCAGCGTGCCGACGTCGTGGACCGCGACGACGTTCGGATGCGCGAGCCGCGCGAGCGCCTGGGCTTCGCGGACCAGCCAGGTCTTGTGATCGTTGGTCGAGGACGAGCCTCCTTCACGCGTCTGCAGCAGCTTGATCGCGACCTTGCGATCGAGCTCGGGGTCGAACGCGCGATAGACGACGCCCATGCCGCCCTCTCCGACGACGTCGAGCACGACATATCGGCCCAGCAACGTGCCACGCGCGAGATAGCTCGCCGCTCCAGCCGTGGCCTCGCCCTCGAGGCGGGTGTGGTCCTCCGTCTCGCGTCGAGGCTGACCCTCGCGTCGGGTGCGGTCGTCATCGCTCATGCGGCGGGCAGGCGGCCGGGCGCGTACAGGCGAGCGCGTGCCGCTCCATCGAGGATCCTCGCACGGTTTCTGGGTGGGTGTCGGTATTTCCCAGGGCGCGACCCTGCTTTGCCGTGACGGTCCAGTTACACTGGTTCCGTGGCTGTGAAGCGATTGGGGATCTTCGATCCCTCACGCCGGCTGGTTCAAGATCTGGCCGCGGCCGCTGATCTGGCGGACGTCGAGCTCGTCGAGGTCGGTGCAGACGTCTCGAATGCCGACATCGACGGGTTGCTCGTACCTCCCGCCATGGCGGCCGACCTCGGGGTTCCGCCTGCCCTGCAAGGTGATGCGAAACCGGTCGCTCGCTGGATCGTCGGCGATGCCACGAACGCGGGGCGCGTCGCGGGTGCGGCGGCGAGCGCCGGTGCCGCGGGCGTCTTGCTCACGCCGGTCTCGGCGGCGGCCTTGTCTTCGATCGCGCGCTCGGAGCCGACCTCGCCCGAGCTCGATCTCGCACGCGCGCGGGGCTTGATCGCGACCTCGCTCGTCGATCTCACCGGGGCTGCGGCCGAGACGCTGCGCGCGGTCGCCGAAGGTTTCTCCGCGCACGATTGCGTCGTGTGGTGGAAGGATGGCGCGCAGATGGTGCCGACCATGGCGCGTGACGTCCCGAGCGAGGGATATCGCGCACAGGTCGCGGCCGCCGCGCGGATCGCGGCCGCGAGCAACGGCACCGTGATCATCGGCGGCGACGAGCCGCGCTCGGTGATCGCCGATGCGCTGCGCTCGACGCCGACCGAGATCTCCGGCCTCGTCGCGATCGTCGCGGATTCGGGTCGCCGCTTCACGGCGGCCGAGCGTACCGATCTCAAGGCGATCGCCACGCGCCTGACGCGCGAGCTGTCGTGGCTGACGAGTCATCGCCGGCTCGTTGCCGAAGGTGAGCGCTTGCTCGCCTCGAGCCTCCACGATCCGCTCAGTGGTGCGATGGCGCGGGGTGCCTTCGAACAAACGATCGCGCACGAGGTCGCCGCCGCGCTCCGACGCAACGAGAAGCTGTCGCTGCTGCTCCTCGATATCGTCGGCCTGCGCCGGATCAACCTCGAGCACGGCCACAAGGCGGGCGACGAGGTGCTCGCACAAGTGGCAGGCCGGTTGCGCGCGACCGTGCGCGGCAACGATGCGATGGGGCGTCCGGGTGGCGACGAGCTCGCGGTCTTGCTCGTCGGGGCCAACGACGCGCAAGCGATCCTCGTCGCGCGCAAGATCATCTTCCGGATCCAGTCCGAGCCGATCAAGGTGGATGACACCACGGCGGTCCCCGTGCAGCTGCGCGCGGTCGTGAGCGAGCTCGGCGCGAGCGAGCGCAGCGGTGAAGCCGCCCTCGCTCGCTGCTACAGCGCACTGCGCGCGGCGCCGATCGGTGATGTGCGGGTCGTCGCCGCTGATGATCGTGGCAACCACGAGAGCGACGGCGGCGCTGATTCCGCATCGATGTCCGTCGGCACCACGCTCGGCGGCACGTATCGCGTCGTCCACGAGATCTCGCGCGGCGCGATGGGTGTCGTCTATCGCGGTGAGGATCTCGGCCTCGGACGACCGGTCGCGATCAAGGTACTGCGCTCGGATCTCGCATCGGATCGCAGCCTCGTCGATCGGTTCCGCGCCGAGGCCGGCATCCTCGCATCGCTGCATCACAAGAACCTCGTCCAGGTCTACTCGCTCGGCGAGCACGCCGGCGACGTCTACTTCGTGATGGAGCTCGTCGAGGGCCAGCCGCTCTCGGAGGTGTTGCGCGCCACGCTCGAACGGCGCGAGTGGTTTCCGGTCGAAGCGATCGCGCAGATCGCACTCGAGATCGGTGACGCGCTCGATGCGATGCACCACCTCGGCCTCATCCATCGCGACGTCAAGCCGGCGAACATCCTCCGCGATCGCGAGCGTGATCGCGCGGTGCTCGTCGACGTCGGGGTCGCCGTCAAGGCCGGCGATACGCGCGATGCCGCCGGTACGCCGGGCTTCGCCGCGCCCGAATCCTTCCTCGAGCAAGAAGGCGGCCCTTCGACGGATGTCTACGGCCTCGCCGCCACGCTCTATTGCTTGCTGACCGGCCGCCCGCCTTTCGGCTCGGGCTCGGCACCACAGGTGATCCAGCGCCAGCTCAACGATCCGATGCCACCACCGTCACAGCTGCGGCCCGGGGTTTCGGAGGCCGTCGATGCGGTGCTGCAGAAGGCGCTCGCGCCGAATCCGAAGCGTCGCTACTCGTCGGCGTCGACGTTCGCGATCGCACTCGGCCGGGCGCTCGAGCGCACCAATGCCGACGTCAAGCTGCCGCCGGTCGCCGAGGACATCCGGCTCGCCACGGTCGATTCGGTGCTCAAGCCAACCCAGGGCATCGAAGAGATCTCGCAGGTGTTCCCGCTCATGCAGGCGCGCGGCACCAACAAGCCGCAGCCGACCGTGAGTGGTCGCGTGCGTGCCGCCCACCTCCGCGTCCTGTCGCGCATCCTGCAACATCACGTCGGCGAGTCCGGCATGGCGAAGCTCGCGAACGAGCGACCCGAGCTCGCCTCGGCGTTCGCCGCCACGCTCGCGCCCCTCGCGTGGGTCGGGCTCGACGAGCTGATCAAGGCGCTCGAGTGCACGCACGCGTTGCTCCCCGGTGCCGGCGTGCCGCGCAAGGTCGGACGCGGCACGATGAGCGCGACGTTCGCGCGGTTGTTCGGCGCCGATCCGGCGTCGCTCGCGCCCGAGACCGTGCTCCAGGCATTGCCCACGTTCTGGCCGCGCTATCACGATTGGGGCGAGGTCGAGGTCTCGGTCAATCAGGGTTCGGCGACGATCTCCTTGGCGGGGTACTCGGGCTCGACGGAGGTCTGCGCGCTGATCGCGGCGGAGCTCGAGCGCATCGTCGAGCTCACCGGCGCGCACGCCGCATCGCATCACGCGATGTGTCGCTGTACGAGCGACGCGGCGAAGTGCGAGTTCCAGATCAGCTGGTTCCGCTCGGTGCGTCCGACCAGCACGCCGCCCACCTCGTAACTCTGTAGCCTCGTGACTCTGTAGCCTCGTAACTCTGTAGTATGCCCGGTGCATGCGCACTCCGTTCGTAGTCGGCAACTGGAAGCTCAACAAGACGATCGCCGAAGCGCTCGCACACGTCACCGAGATCAAGAATCAGCTCGGTGCGGTCAAGGGCGTCCAGGTCGGCGTCGCTCCGCCGGCCACCGCGATCTACGCGGTCGGCAAGCGGCTCGAAGATTCGGCGATCGCGGTGTGCGCGCAGGATGCGTACTGGGAGCCGAACGGTGCGTGGACCGGCGAGCTGTCGCCGCAGATCCTCCAGGACGCAGGCGCGAGCTGGATCATCGTGGGTCACAGCGAACGCCGCCAGCACTTCAACGAGACCAACGAGACGGTCGGCAAGAAGGCACGCGCCGTGATCGGCTGCGCGATCGGCGCGATCGTGTGCGTCGGCGAGACGCTCGCCGAGCGCGATGCAGGGCGCACGCTCGGCGTGATCGACGCGCAGCTCGCGGGCGCGCTCGAGGGGGTCACGAACACCGAGCTCTTGGTGATCGCCTACGAGCCGGTGTGGGCGATCGGCACGGGCCGCACGGCGACACCCGCGCAAGCCCAAGAAGTCCACGCTCACATCCGCACCCAGCTCGCCGGACGCTACGGCGCCGAGACCTCGCAGAAGGTCCGGATCCAGTACGGCGGCTCGGTCAAACCGAGCAACGCGGCCGAGCTGATGAGCCAACCCGATATCGATGGGGCGCTCGTAGGTGGCGCATCGCTGGAAGCGGCCGATTTTATTGCGATCGTCAAGGCTGCACGTCCCTCGTAGCGGCCTCCTAGCGCCTTGCTTCGTCGGAGCCGCTGGGCTAGAAGCTAGCTTCACCCATGGTCACGCTTCTCACCATTCTCCACGTCATCGTGTGCCTGTTCCTCATGCTCACGGTGCTCTTGCAGTCGGGCAAGGGTGGCGGCATGGGAGCGCTCGGTGGCGGCGGTGGCACCACGACCGTGTTCGGTGGATCGGGTGCGTCGACGTTCTTGCGCACGTTGACCGCGGTTGCAGCGACCGTGTTCATGCTCGCGTCGATGACGCTCGCGTTCATCGCGAGCCACAACGCCGGTGACCCGCTCGACAAGTTCGGCGCGTCGCAGGACGACATCCGCGATCAAAAAGAAAAAGAGAAGGAGCGCGCGCTCGCGCCGGGTGCGCTCGGTTCGGCATTCACGCCGAAGGCTGGTTCGGCGTCGGTGTCGGAGCCCCAGGGTGCCCAGGGTGCCCAGGGTGCGACGATGGGCGTCCCCGACAAGGCGAACGACGGTTCGGCCGAGGCCGCGCAGCCGACGACCGGCACCACGCCGATCATGGGCTCGGGCTTCGAGCCCGGCAAGGCGACGGCACCTGTCCCGACCGGTGCGGGCGCTGCAACGGTGGCACCGCCGAAGAGCGGATCGACCACCGCGCCGACCACGACCAGCACGCCGTCCGTCGTCGCGCCAAAGACCGATGCGCCGAAGACCGATGCGCCGAAGGTTGTCACGCCGAAGGCCGATGCGCCGAAGGCCGTCGCGCCGAAGGCCGATGCGCCGAAGGCCGATGCGCCGAAGACGGCCCCAAAGTCCGACGCGCCGAAGTCAGACGCGCCGTCGCCCTCTCCGGGCGCCGTCACGCCGACGCCTGCCGCTGCTCCTGCTGGCAGCGCGCAGTAAGTCTTGCGGCGGCTCGCCCCGTGGGTGCTCTTGCTAGCGCCAACGGTCGCTAATGCGCGTCGCCACCCGCAGTTCGAGCCGACGGATCTCGAGCTCGAGGACCCCGGTACGACCGAGCTCGATCTGCAATTCGGGTTCGTGAAGGGCTCGGATGCGCATCGCATCGTCATGCCCGACTTCGAGCTCGACCTCGGCCTGCTCGATAACCTCGAGCTCGACATCGACGGCACCGAGTCGATCAAAGGTGCCGCAGACGATCATCCTTTGGTGCTCGACCACAACAGCTTCGACAACCTGTGGGTGTCGTTGAAGGTCGGGCTCTACGACGATCACATCTACGACTCCAAGGACGAGGACGCCAAGGACGGCTGGGCGGTCGGCTTCCAGGTTGGCCCGAAGATCCCCACCGGCGTCGACGAGCATGGCCTCGGCGCCGAGGGGCTGTTCCTGCTCGGCCGCCACGAGGGTGCGGTCCACCTCGTGCTCGGAATCGGCGGCTTGATCGATCCGCACCACACGGCGATCGGTCGACCGTACGGGTTGGAGGGCGGCCTCGATCTCGAATACGACCTCTCGGACAAATGGGCGCTGCTCGGCGAGCTCGCCGGGAGCATCTTCGCTTCGAACGATCCGCGCCAGGCAGGCGGGACGTTCGGCGTGCAGTACTCGCCGACCGACAAGCTCGACCTCGCGATCGTCGGGGCCTATGGTTTTCTCGACGGCAACGACCCGTACGGCATCTTCTTCGGCATCTCGCCGAAGGCCTCGATCTGGTGAGATTCGGCTGGTAAGACTCGGGGATGCGGTTCTCGAAGTATCACGGCCTGGGAAATGACTTCGTCGTCGTCGATCTGCGCCAGGCAGATGCGGCGACCACGGCAGCGATCCAGGAACCCGCGATCGTCGCCGCCGTGTGCGATCGTCAGTTCGGCATCGGTGCAGATGGCGTGCTCGCGATCTTGCCGGCGCAGACAGCGGGTAGCGTCGCGCGGATGCGCGTGCTCAATGCCGACGGCAGCGAAGCCGAGATGTGCGGCAACGGGATCCGGTGCGTCGTCGAGGAGCTTCACGCGCACGGTGGCGTCGCGTCCGAGACGATGACGATCGATACCGGTGCGGGTCCGCTCTCGTGCGAGCGCGTACCTGGCGATGGCGGAGTCACGGTCGCGATGGGTGCGCCGCGCTTGATGCGCGGTGAGCTTCCGATGACCGGCCCCGCGCAAGAGCGCTGCATCTCGCAGCCGATCGAAGCCAAAGGCTCCACGTTCGCGATGACCGGCGTGTCGATGGGCAACCCGCACGTGGTGATCTTCGTCGATGGCAGCAGCGATCTGAAAACCCTGGCCGAGACGTTCGGCCCGACGCTCGAACATCACGCGAGCTTTCCGGCCCGTACCAACGTCGAGTTCGTTCGCGCGAAGAGCCGGACCGAGCTCGATGTCGTGGTGTGGGAGCGCGGCTGCGGCATCACGCTCGCGTGCGGGACCGGTGCTTGCGCGACGGTCGTCGCCGCGATCCTCGCGGGTCATTGCGACGAGGAGACCGACGTGAAGGTCAACCTCCTCGGCGGCGCGCTCACGATCCGCGTGCTCCGCCACATGACGAACGTGCAGATGAGCGGCCCTGCATTGCACGTCTACGACGGCGAGCTCGACCCGCGCGCCGTTCGTCCTCGGCCGATGCGTTAGGGACTAGTAGGGCTGCGGCGACTGCTGCGGCTGCTGCGACTGCGACTGCGGCTGCTGCGGGTTCGGGTAGTACGGACGCGGCTGCGCCTGCGGCTGTTGCTGCGGGTACGGCTGTTGCTGCGGGTACGGCTGCTGCTGCGGGTACGGTTGCGGCTGCTGCTGCGGGTAGGGCTGCTGCTGAGGATACTGCTGCGGTTGGTACGGCTGCGGCTGTTGGGGGTACTGCGGCTGTTGCGGGCGTGGATAGCCGTACTGCTGACCGCCGTACTGACCCTGCTGGCCCTGCTGGCCCTGCTGACCATCGGGCTGCTGGCCGTACTGCGGCTGAGCACCGGCAGCGTTGCGCCAGCCATTCCAATCACCGACGCGATCGCGCTTGTCGCTCCACCACCGGCCGGAGTACTGGCGACCCGTCTGTTCGAACACCAGGTAGCCCTCGCCCATCAGCGGCGGATTCGCGGGCTCCTGCCAGTGGAACTGGAGAACGTTGCCGCGGATCGTGCCGTAGAAATATCCGACGACGTCCTGGCCTTGGCGCTGGTACTGCCACACGCCCTGGAGCGCGCCCGATTGCAGCCCACCGTGCGCGTTGTCGGCTTCGATCTTCACCGCGCCGAAAGTCGACTTCCACAGGCCGATCGAGCGGCTCGCGTCCATGTCTTGCGCCGGCGGCGGATTCATCTGCGCGCCTTGCGGCTGTTGCGGTTGGTTTTGCGAGCTCGACGATGCCGAGCCGACCGCCGCCACACATGCCGCGACCACGGTCGCCATCCGAACCAGATTGCCGAGCTTCATCGTCCACGAGTATACCGCCGCAACGCGCGCCCGCAGGGGGACATGTTGCCTCGACGGTTGTCGTTTTCTGTCAACCTGATAGTGTCCCTTCGCGTTACGTGCGGCTCACCACAACGTGTGGCAACCAAACGTCGCGGGCCCATAGCTCAGTTGGTTAGAGCGGCCGGCTCATAACCGGTGGGTCCCTGGTTCAAACCCAGGTGGGCCCACCGCCCCTGAAATCTAGAATTGCAGTAGAAAGGCAGTCCCTTGCGCGAACAGCTTTTAAACCTCCTCCAGCTCCAGACGTTCGATACCAAGGTGAAAGAGCTCCAGGCTGCCGCGACGAACCTGCCGGCGAAGCTCGACCCGCTGCGCCGCGATCTCGCGAAGCTTCAGGGCATGCTCAACACGGAGAAGACCAAGCTCGCCGAGACCGAGAACTGGCGCAAAGGTCATCAGGACATGATCGACCAGGATCGCATGTCGATGAAGATGGCCCAGGGAAAGCTCCAGGCGAGCAAGAACACCAAAGAGTTCAGTGCCGCGAGCCGCGAGGTCGAGAACAAGAAGAAATCGATCGGTGATCGCGAAGGCGAGCTCAAGAAGGTCTCCGAGAGCGTGACCGCCTCGACCACGCAGCTCACCGCGCGCGATGCCGATGTCCAGAAGTTGCGAGACGAGCTCGCCGCGAGCGAAGGCGCGATGGGCGGCCAGATCGCCGAGCTCGACGCCCAGCTCGTCGAAGCGAAGGCCGCGCGCGATGCAGCGCGGGGCTCGGTCGAGAAGAGCTTGTTGAAGACCTACGACTCGCTCGTCGGCAAGCGCGGCTACGCGGTCGCGCCCGTCGTGAAGGGCACGTGCCAGGGCTGCCACATGGCGCTACCGCCTCAGCTCAACAACATCCTCGCTCGGATGACCGGCATCGAGACCTGCCCCCGCTGCGGCCGCCTGATCTATCGCAAGGAGCTCCTCGAGGAGCCGGTCGTGACACCGGCGGCCGCGCCCGCAGCTGCCGAAGCGCCACCCGCAGCGGTCGCCGAAGCGCCAGAGGAGTAGTCAGTTCTGCTCGAGCCTGTCGGCGAGCATCCGTAAGCGATCGCGGCGGGTGTCCATGATGTGCGCCGCCGCGCGACAGATCGCCGCGACGGGACGCGCCGGCTGGCTCGCTAGAAAGCCGATCGCATCGCTCGCGCCGGCCCACCAGCGCTTCGCGCGATCGACGCCCGCCATCATCGTCGCCTCGCCGATGCTCGAGTGCAGATACGCGCCGACCGGCGACGGCCGCGTATCGAAGCTGGACTCCGATGCGCGGCCATCTTGCAGCAAGCGATGGAGCGGCGGGTCGAGCGACTTGACCGAGCCCAGGTGCGGCAAGAATTGCTCGATCCGCTTGGCCTTGTCGTGGCCTGGTCGCCCCGGATCGATCTTGGCGCCACCCATGAAGAAGTCGAGCGGCACGTCGCCGCCGGTGACCTCCGCGATCGCCTCGACGAGCGCGATCGAGTAGAGCTTCGCACGCAGGTAGCGCACCGCGAGCTCGAGGTTGCCGGTCGTCCGCGCGACTCGACGCGCATGCACGCCCGCGCTCGGCTCGTCGCCCCACGCGTGGAACACGCGATCGGCGGGTAACGCGGAGAGGAAGTGCTCCATCTTCTGGAGCGCGCGCCGGTAGTCACCGACGGTGTAGACGTGCGGCAGATGGAGCGCCGGGTTCGATTCGGGCAGCAGCTTCCACGTGTTGTCGAGGAACCGTGCAGCGTCGTTGTCCGCGAAGTTCTCGACGTCGCGATTGCCGAGCCGCAGCGCGCGCGTGACCACATGCTCGAGCTCGGCGCCGGCAAGGCCGAGGGTCGCGAGCCGATCGCGCAGCACCGGCACCGGATCCGGGCGGAATGGAATCGTCTGCTCGATGCACGCAGCGATCGCGAGCCGGCGGTTGCGATCGAGCGTGGTCGCGAGCTGGATCGAAGCGACCAGCGCGGACGCGAGCTCGTTGAGCCCGTTCGTTGGCGTGACGAGGTCGCCGACCTCGCGGCCGAAGATCGCGAGGACGTCAGCGGTGACCTGATTCGCCGCGGCTTCGGGCTTGAGCTTCCAGCCACCGGCGACCGTGTCGAGTACGGTCGAGAGCTCCGCGCGCATCAGGTCGGGGATGTCCTTGTCGACCTGGATGTAGACCGCATCGTGATAGAGCGCGGCGATCACCTCGAGTGGCTCGCAATCGCGGGTCAGTGCGATCACATGATCGTGATTGTGATACTCGCGACCAGGCGCCGAGATGGCGCCATGGATCGAGAAGCCCCACCGCTCGACGTCATCCGTCGCTGGTTGGACACCGAGGTCGTGCAACGCCTTCCACAGCACGCTCACGATCTCGTGGACCGGTGATTGCTGATCCATACCCGCCCGAAATCGTATCACGACGCGACTTCACGTAAGCGTCAGCGCCCAGCGTAACGCCGATCTTGAAAGTAGTGCTCACGCGCCGGAGAGGGCAATAAGCCGAGTTCTGTACGTAGCGACCATTCATCTAGGCCCACCATTGCTGATGGGCTCGAGCGACCAACCCGGAGTCATCGTGCGGGCAGCACGACCCCTGTCTGGTCTTGCTTCGGGTGGGGTTTACCTAGCCCCCGATGTCACCACCGAGGCGGTGCGCTCTTACCGCACCGTTTCACCCTTACCGGCCCAGTTGCCCGAGACCGGCGGTTTATTTTCTGTTGCACTGTCCTGCGAGTTACCTCGACTGGCCGTTAACCAGCACCCTGCCCTATGAAGCTCGGACTTTCCTCCCGCGCCGACGTGTTGCCACGCCGTCGCCAGCGGTCACTTCGCCCTCTCCGACGAATGAGCACCGCGACCCTATAGGTTCATGCGGCGGCCCGCAAGGCTGGCGTCGGCGCGGTCGGCAAACTCAGGTTGTACACGCTGCTGCGCAGGTTCTTGCGGATGGTCAGGGCCTCGCGCACCACGTTCACCATGTCGCGCACCGGGTTGACGCGCGACCGACCGTCGTCGGACCACTCGACGCCGACCTCGGCGATCGTGTACGCGCGGCGACGAGCGAGCGCGAGGATCTCGAGATCGAATGCCCAGCCATCGATCCGGCCGAGCGCGAACAGGTCGCGCGCTGCCTCGGCCGTGAATGCCTTGAAGCCGCACTGCGTGTCGCGCACGCCCGGCACGAGCGAACGCTGGATCACGCGGTTCGCGAGCCGGCTCCACAGCACGCGATAGAACGGCTGCTTGACGTCCGTCTTCGCACCTTCGGCGTAGCGCGAGCCGATCGAGATCTCCGCGGTACCCGCGATGATCGGCGCGAGCAGGCGGGGCAGCTGATCGGGTGGCATCGAACCGTCCGCGTCGCACATCACGCGGATCTGACCGCGCGCTTCGAGCATGCCGAGCCGCACGGCGGCGCCCTTGCCGCGATTCGGAACCTGACGCACGAGCCGGAGGTTCGCGATCGTGGCCTGATGCGCGAGCACGACCTCGCAGGTGTCATCCTTCGTGCCATCGTCGACGACGACGATCTCGTAGCGCAGCGGTTGCTGCGACAGGAACGCGTGCAGGCGCTCGAGCGTCGGCGAGATGCGCTGCGCTTCGTTGTACGCGGGGACGACGATGGATAGATCGATGAGCTCAGACATGTTGGGTGCTCCTAAACGAACGCGAGAACACGAGGCGACGTTGCGCTGGATAGGTCCAGCCAACGAAGATGAGGGCCGAGCAGACGATCTTTGCGAGCACGTACGGGATGCGGAGCTTCACGGCGAAGAGCTCCATCGCGATCGCCATCAGCAAGGCGGTGGCCACGGCGACGATGCCGAAGCGCCCCAGCTGCGCAGCCGTCACCGCCGAGTGATCACGAAACGCGACGTACTTGTTGAACGTGAAGCCGACGCACGCACCGAGCGTCGCGGAGATGAACGCGGCGAGTGGAACCGGGGTGCCGTGGCGGACCTGGAGGACCAGCGCACCGACGTCGACGGCGGTGGCAGCGACGCCGCCCATGCCCGACGTGAGGAGTTGCCGCTTCTGCATGG
>JANXOP010000141.1 GCA_025357755.1 Kofleriaceae bacterium
GCTCGCAGATCGCGATCGGCGGCGACGATGGCGATCTGCGCGTCGTCGATCACCGAGGCACGCTGCTCGCCCAGCTGCCGGGCCATGTCGGCGACGTCCAGCACCTCGCGTGGTCGCGCGATGGCGCGTGGCTCGCGAGCGGAGATGATCATGGCAACGTGTACCTGTGGCCGAAGGGCGCAGCCCCCGGCACGCTGCTCGCGCACGGGACGTCCGCGATCGGCGATGTCGCGTTCTCGGCCGATGGCACCGCGCTCGTCGCCGGCGATCACGACGGCCACGTCGCTCAGTGGGAGGTGCCGAGTGGGACCGAGCGCGATGTCGTGGTGCCCAAAGATGTCGTGCAGACCTGGACCGATGGAGCGCGCGCGGCCGCGGTCGATGGCAACGGTGCGGTGCACTGGTGGAAGCGCGAGGGTGCGGCGCTCGTCGTCGAGCGGGTCACGGCGACCAGGCTCAACTGCAAGCGTGCGGTGTTCGCGACCGATGGCACGTGGGCCGTGCTCGGCGGCGTCGGTGGCGCGGTCACGCGCGTGGTCGGCGACCAGGTCGAACCGCTCGCGCACTTTCACGCGCAGGCGCGCACCGTGGCGATCTCGAGCGACGGGCGCTGGGTCGCGGCGGGCGCCGACGATGGCGAGCTCGAGGCCCGCGAGCTCACGACCGGTCAGGTCATCGCGCTGCACGGGCACACCGGGCGGATCCGGCACGTGACCTTTGCGGGCTCGTCGCTGTTGTCCTCGGACAGCGATGGTGTCGTACGGCGCTGGGAGCTCGCGTCGATTCCCTCCACGGTGCTCGATACGCGCGGTGATCCGACCGAGCGCATGGTGGTCGCGCGCGATGGCGCGATGATCGCGTGGGTCGATACGAGCGGGCAGGTCGGGCTGTGGACGTTCGCCACCGATCGCTACACCCAGCTCGGTCACGTCGATGGCCGGCCCACCGCGATCGCGATCGTCGACGGTACGGTCGTCACGGGCACCGCGGAAGGCGTGGTGACCTGGTGGGGCGCGACGCCGGTGCGCCAGGAGCTCCACGCGATCATCAAGCAGATCGCGGCGGGGCACGACCTCGTTGCGGTCGCGAGCTCGCTCGGGCCGATCGCGATGTTCACCGGGGCGGGCACGCCGCGCCCGGCGCTCGCCGGCCATCCGAACGGCAGCGATGCAGTCGCGATCGATCCGACCAGCACGCTCGTGGTCTCGGGCGGTCAGGATCGCGTGATCCGGGTGTGGCGCGTCGCCGATGGTACGCAGCTCGCGGCGCTCGAGGGGCCGGTGGGCGATACCCACTTCGCGATCGCGACGGCCGACCGGATCGTCGTCGGGAGCAATGGCGGCACCGTGATCGCGTGGCCGCGCCACGGCGAACAGATCGACGCGAAGGCGCGGGTCCTCGTGATGCAACACACGGGCGCGGTCACCGCGCTCGCGACGAGTGCCACCTCGATCGTCTCGGCCGGCCGGGATGCGACGCTCGCGCGCGCCGCGATCGTCCGCGGGGCGATTCGGCCGGCGGAGGTCGCGCGGATTCCGAATGCCGCGCTCGCGGTCGCGGTCGATGATCGCGGCCTCGTCCGCGCGGTCACCCGCAACTCTGCCGCCATCCGCTGGAGCCCGAACGAAGCCCCGGCCGTCGAGATCGATCACGGCGTCCGCGACGGTGCCGGCAGCCCGACCGGCCGCTGGATCGAGTCGTTCGACGACGGGACGTTCGTCATGGCAGACCTCGAGATCCATTCGTTCGCCGAGCTGTATGCAGCCGTGCGTGCCGCGACCACCTACAAGCTGAAGAATTAGCTATCCTCCACGCGTGCCGAGGCTGGTGCTGTTGGACGACAGCGAGATCACGTTGCAGGTGCTCAAACCGCACCTCACGGCGGTCGGTTTTGACGTGCACGCGCTCAGCTCGCTGCGCCAGTTCGTCAACGAAGTCATGGACTGGAAGCCGCATCTGATCGTCACCGATCTCTACATGCCGGGGATGAGCGGCGCGGAGCTGTGCTCCTGGCTGCGCGCGCAGATCCAGACCGCGAAGACGCCGATCATCATCTGTTCGAGCGCGGCACCCAAGGAGCTCGAGCGGATCGTGCGCGAGGTCGGCGCCGACGGGTTCGTCTCGAAGGACGAGGGGCCCGAGGCACTCGCCCGGAGGCTGCACGAGCTCTGCGAGGAGATCGTGTGGTGAGTAAGCGCATCCTGGTCGTCGACGATAGCCCGATCATCCTGGCCACCGCCAAGCACGCGCTCGTCGCCGCCGGGTTCACCGTCGAGACCCGCGGCTCGGTCGAAGAAGTTGCGGCCCACGGCGCCGAGGGTTTCGAGCTGATCCTCATGGACGTCCAGATGCCCGAGCTGTTTGGTGACGACGTCGCCGCCGTCTTGCGCCACGAGCGCGCCGTGCCCGCAAAGATCTATCTGTTCTCGACGCTCCCCGATGCCGAGCTCCGCGAACGCGCGGCCGAGGCGAAGCTCGATGGCTTCATCTCGAAGGACCGCGGCCCCGAGCACCTCGTCGCCGAAGTGCGCCGGATCCTGGCCTAGTGCGTAGTCTGGTAGCTACGTCGACCAGTACGCGAGTGGGATCGAGACCGCGCCGAGCATGACCCACAAGATAATGCCAAGGAAGAAGGGGCGCGGGCCGACCTTCGCGAGCGCCTTCGGCGAGAACGACAGGCCGATCAAGAACAGCGCGACGAGCAACGAACGCGTGCCGATGTTCGAGACAGGCGGACCGTAGGGCGCGAGCGCCGGAACCCAGGTGACGAGCGCGGCGACGGCGATGAAGCCGAGGATGAACCACGGCCACTTCACGTCGCGGAGGCTCCCCGAGCTCGGGCGCATCACCGCGGTCACGATCGTGACCGGTACGATCCACAGCGCACGCGCGAGCTTCGTGGTCGTGGCGACGGTCAGCGCGATGCTGCCGTAGGCCAGGCCCGCGCCGACGACGGAGCTGGTGTCGTGGATCGCGAGGGCGGCCCAGCGGCCGAAGACTTGCTCGGACATCCCGAGCAGATGGCCGATCAAGGGGAACAGGAGCAAGGCGACCGCGTTCAGCACGAACACGACCGCGAGCGAGATCGAGATCTCGTGGTCCTTCGGTTTGATCACGCTCGAGACCGCAGCGATCGCGCTCCCGCCGCAGATGCCCGTGCCGAGTGCGATCAACAGCGTCGTGTCCTTGGGAACTGCGAGCCAGCGGCCGATCGCGGTGCCGAGCGTCACCGCGAGTGCGAGCCCGGTCGCGGTGACGAGCGCGCCGTTGACGCCGACCCGCAAGATCGTCTCGAGGTTCATCTTCGCGCCGAGCGCGATCACGCCGAGCTGGAGCGCGAGCGTGGTGACGAGCTTGAGCTGCTTGGGGCGATCGATTCGCGTCGCGAGCGCGATCGCGAGCCCGCTGAACAGCGCGAGCCAGCTCGGCGCCTCGAACCCGACGAGCGCGACCGCGATCGCGAGGCAGCCGATCCAGTAGAGCTGTTGTTTCATTCGGCCGAATCCGGGGTGAACAGCTCGAGGGTCTCGATCGGTGCGCCGGTCGCATCCATGCCGCCCACGATCAGGATCTGGCCATTCGGCAACGGCGTCGCGGTCGCCCCGGTGCGCGGCACGACGAGCGGCCGGGTCGCGACGAGTGCGAGGCTCGCGGCGTCGTAGATCTCGGCGGTGGCGACCACGCCGACCGCGTTCGTGCCACCGGCGATCACGAGGTAGCGCGTCGTCGATGCCACGGCACACCCAGTGCGGAGCTCGCTCGGCACGTTCGCGAAGGTCTCCGCCGTTCCCGCGGCCGCGTCGATCCGGACGAGGTCCGGGCCGCCGCACATCACGCCGACCTTGCCGCCCGCGAGCGTCGCGACCGCCGCACCGTCGCGCGCTGCAGCGGGGAGCGCGAGCGTGTCGAACTGATTGTTGCGAAATCGCATGACGCCCGATGCGTCCGCGAAGATCGCGGCGGCGATCCCGTCGCTGCCGGTCACCGCGGCGCCGCCTGACGGCAAGCGCGCGACCTCGGTGCGCGCGGTGACGGTCAGGGCGTTGCCATCGATGTTCGCGGCTGGCGAGCCGGTGACGAGCAGGTTCTCATCCCCGATCGAGATCGCCTGCTGACCGGTGCGTGCCAGGCCGGAGAAGCTGCCGAGATCCGTGATCGCGCCCGCCGGCGAGACGGTGATATCGAACCTCGACAGCGAGTCGGTCGGCGCGCCGCTCGAATCATTGCCACCGAATGCATAGATGAACTCGCCGAGCGAGCCGAGCCCGATCGCGAGGCCGCTACGCGGAGCGGGCAGGGCGACCCCAGCGGTCAGCGAATGATCGAACGCGTTGTAGATCGCGGTCGCGTCGCTCGCGGTGTCGTCCGCGAGCCGCCCACCCGCGAAGGCCGCGCCGTACGACAGCGCCGCCGTGCCGACCGCCGAGCGCGCCGGCGTGAGCGAGGTCGGCGCGGCCGCGATCGAGTTCGGTGCCGCCACGTAGATGACGACCTTCGCATTCGTGCCATTGAGCGGGAACCGCGGCGTCGCGCCGCTCGCGATCACGGTGCCATTGCTGTCCATGCCGTCGACGATGATCGCGCCCTGCGTATCCGTGGCATCGAACTGCACGTCGATCTGGAACTTGCCATCGCTGCCGCGCTTCGCGGTCTGCTCTTGATGCGGATCGGTGACGAGGAAGCGCAGCGTCTGCACGTTCGTCATCACCGTCGAGCCGGGCGCGGTGATCAGCGAGACATCGATCGTGCCGATCGACGAGGTGCAGCCGCCGATCACCGCGACCAGCGCGGCTCTCGTGATCGCGATGCGCAGCGACTTGCGGCGCGACGACTCGCCCGCAATCACTTCGACCGAGCCGCGCGAGACACCTAACTGCTTCGCCACGAGCTCGACGACCGCGGCGTTCGCTTCGCCATCGACGGGCGGTGCGGTGACCGAAATCTTGAGCCGGCCGTCGTGTACCGGGCCGAGCTTCGCGCGCGAGGCACGCGGTTGGACGAGCACGTCGAGGACCACGCCACCCTCGACGTCACGGATCATTTGCTGCCGCGCCCGAGCTCGCGCGCGCGCTTCGTCGCGGTCTCGACCGCATTGATCAGCGTGGTGCGCAGGCCGCCCTCTTCGAGCGTATGGAGGCCGGCGATCGCGGTGCCGCCGGGAGAGGTGACCATGTCCTTGAGCACGCCTGGATGCTCGTCGAGATCCATCAACATCTTCGCCGAGCCCATCACGGTCTGCGCGGCCAGCCGCTGCGCGTTGCGACGCGAGAGCCCGACCTTGACGCCGGCATCCGCGAGCGCTTCGAGGATCAAGAAGATGTACGCGGGTCCCGAGCCCGAGAGCCCGGTGACGGCATCGAGGTGGCTCTCGTCGAGCTCGACCGTGATGCCGACCGCATCGAACATCGCGCGCGCGGTCGCGAGATCTTCGGGGCTCGCGTGCTTGCCCGCCGAGATCGCGGTCGCGCCGGCACCGACGAGCGCGGGCGTGTTCGGCATCGCGCGGACGACGCGCACGCCATCCGCGACCGCTTCTTCGATCGTCGCGGTATCGACACCGGCAGCGATCGAGATCAGGAGCGTGCCGCTCTTCAAGCGGTCGCCGACCTCGCGCAGCACCTTGTCGAGGATCTGAGGCTTGACGCTGAGCACGACGAGATCGCAGCGCTCCGCGAGCACCTTGTTGTCGAGCATCGTCTCGATCGCGTACTTGGCGTGGAGCTCGTCGAGCCGCTCGCGCCGAGGTCCCGAAGCGAGCACGTGGGTCGCCGGCAGGTGATTGCCTTTGACGAGCCCGCGGATCAGCGCTTCGGCCATGTTGCCGCCGCCGATAAACCCGATCGTGTGGGAGGCGAGGATCGACACTAGGTTCGTGTAGCACGTCTATCGGGTAACTAACCGATATTGAAATCTTCTTTGGGGTGCGCCGAACCCGAGCCGTCGTCGAAACGATCGAGCGTGTAGCGCTCGAAGATCTCGTGCTTGGTGCCGCCTGTCAGCCACTCGGCGTAGAGCTTGCCGACGATCGGCGCCATCATGAAGCCGTGGCCGACAAAGCCACACGCGAGGAAGAAATCCGGATGCTCGCGGGTCGGAGCGAGGATCGGATTGCCATCCGGCGATTGGTCGTACGGGCCCGCCCACTGGCGCAGGATCTTGATGTCGCCGAGGATCGGCATCAGCTTCACGAGCCGGCGCGAGTAGGTCGCGAGGAACTCCAGCGTCGAGGTCTTCGCGTACGTCGAGGCGTGGCCGGGGATGGTCACGCCGCCCACGATCTCGCCGCGCATCGATTGGCTGCAGTACAGCCCGCTCGCGAGCTCCGAGACCATCGGCTTCAAGAACGGCTTGAGCGGCTCCGACGAGCAAATCTCGTGACGGATCGGGAACGTCGGAATCTCGACGCCGATCATCTTCGCGAGGGTAGGCGACCAGGCGCCGCACGCATTGATCACGCGTCGCGCGGCGATCGTGCCGCGCTCGGTGACGACGTCGTAGCCGCCTTGCGATCGCTTCGTCAGGCCGGTCACCGGCGTCTGCGTGAAGATCCGCACGCCGTGCGCGGTGGCTTGGCGCGCATAGCCCCACAGGAATGGCCACGGGAACAAGATGCCATCGGTCGGGTTGTACGACGCCCCGACGATACCCGTCAGATCGATCTCTGGAACGATCTGCTTGGCGCCTTGCGGATCGAGCATCCGCGTCGCGACGCCGCAGCGATTTTGGAGCGCGATGTTCTTCTCGAGCCGCGCGACCTCCTTCGCGCTGCGCGCGAGGAACAAGTAGCCGCCCTGGCGGAACCAGACATTGACGCCGATATCGACGGCGAACCGCTGACACAGCTCGACCGATTGCTGCATCAATCGGATGTTGATCTCGGTCGCCCACTGCTGGCGCACGCCGCCGCCGTTGCGGCCCGAAGCACCCTCCGCGAGGTAGCCGCGCTCGACGACGACGACGTCTTCGAGGCCCATCGTCGAGAGGTAGTACGCGATCGCGAGGCCCATCACGCCGCCGCCGACGATCACGATCTCGGCCTTCTCGGGCACGGGGCCGGAGCTCTCCAGCGTGGGCGGAAGCTTGATCTCTCCGGAACGATCCGCGCGGCTCGCGTCGTCCTCGTCGTCCTCTTCGGGCGGCGCGGCGCCGTTCATGTCTCGCGCTCCGGCAGATCGTCGTCGAAGCGATGCGCGTCCGGCGAATTCGCGAGCAAGCGAAGCGGCGTGGGTGCGATCGGCGGACGCGACGTGAACGGCGGAATCGAGCTCGGCGCCTTCTTGGTCAGGCGCGCGAGCTGGGTCGCCATCGGGCCGAGGCATTCCTTGCCCTGACAGGGTCCGGTGCCGAAGCCGGTGTAGCGCTTGACCTCCTCGATATCGAGGTAGCCGCGATCGACGCAGTGCTCGAGGTCGGAGAGCGTGACGTCCTCGCACCGGCACAGCATGATCTTCTTGGCCATTAACGTACTCCCAGCGTGGCGGCTGCGTGCGCACCGACGAGCGCCCCATGGATCGCCGACTCTGCGGGCCCGCGATACCCGGTGACGTCGCCACACGCCCACACGTTCGGCGCGGAGGTCTGACCGTGCTCGTCGACCACGACACGAAAGCCACCAGCTTCGGGATCGAGGACGACCTCGCAGCCTTGCTGGCGCGGACCTTCGGAGGCGGGCGACGGAATCGCGGCGACCGCGACGAGATCGCAATCGATCCTCCCGCGCGCGGTCTCGACCGAGGACACCCAGCTCCGGCCCTTCGTGCCGTTCGCATCCTGCAGCGGGATCCGGGTGACCTCGGCGCCCGCGCTCTGCAACGCGGCGGCGAGCCGGGTGGTCTCGGCCGCGAGCTCGGGCACCTCGACGATGCAGACCTTGTCGCCGGCGAGGATGCCGTGATCCACGAGCAAGCGCCCGACCGCCCGCGCGGCGATCACGCCAGGACGATCGTTGTCAGCGAACGGGAGATTGACCGGGTAGCCACCGGTCGCCCAGATCCACGCCCGCGCGTGGATGCGCACGAGCTGGGTCGGCGTGGAGACCGCGAGCACCCCCCCATCATCCTCGGGGAAGTAGCCGATCGCGGTCGAGCGATCGAGCAGCTCGACGCCCGTCGCGACGACCTCGGCGACGCGCTGATTCGCGTGGTCGCGACCCGTGCTCGGATCGCAGCGCAAGCTGCCACCCGCGCGCAGCTGATCGTCGACGAGGACGACCGAGAGCCCGGCGCGCACGGACGCGAGGGCCGCGGCGAGACCCGCGGGTCCTCCACCGATCACGCACGTATCGACGGAGCGTTCGCCGACGGGGGGCAGGGGACCGGCATCGCGCGCCGGCAACTTGCCGAGACCCGAGAGCTGGCGCACCACCTTGTTCGCGAGCTTGTTGAGGATCGAGGAGCTCGTCATCAACGTGTGATGATCGAGGCCTCGCGAGAACAAGAAATCGACGGCGCCGAGCAAGTCGACCTCGGTCGACGGAAATGCGTTCTGGCCCGCCGCTTCCGCACCCGGTGTGCAGGGCGATTGGCACGCGCGCAGGTTGGGTACGCCGTCGAGACGAACCAGGCAGCCGCTGCAGTGGCCCTCGAGGCAGAAGAACGAGCGTGGCCGGTGGTACTTGAGCGAGCGCGACATCACGCGCGTGCCGCTCGCCAGTGCCGCCGCGGCGATACTTTCGCTCGCGAATGCACGCAGCCGGGTCTCGGCGATCCGGATCTCGACCGGTTCGCCTCGCTGTGCATCGAAGACGGGGAGCCGACGAGCCACGACAAATCGCAGTATGCCTTGTTTTAGTTTCTCGCCACGGATCTCGTAGGACCGAAACCGTGTGGTGGTTGGTTTGCTTTCACTCGGGTTGCCGAATTACCATTGCGACTCGAAAGGACAGGGGAATTCCCAATGGCGACACCAACTAGGCCGTGCCCATATTGTGGCGCGGCGGTGCTCATGAACGCTCCGGCGTGTGGCACCTGCGGCCGGCCGATGCCGCCGATGCAGGCAGGCGCACCTCCGGGCGGAGCTCAGGCACCCGCGAAGACCATGTTTGGTTACGCCGCGCCGCAAATCCCGCAGGCGCAGCGTCCAGGTTCTGGTCCGACGCCCGCACCTGCACCGGCAGGTGCTCCGCGTCCCGGCAGCACGACGAACCCGGGCGCGGGCTACGGCCAGCCGCAGGGGTTCCAGCCGCCGCAACAGCAGGGCTTCGGTGCACAGCCGGCTGCGCCTGCACCGCAACCGTATCAACCGCAGGCCGCTCCGCAGCCAGCGTACGGTCAGCCGCAACCACAAGGTGGCTACCCGCCTGCGGGTCCGCAGGGGTATGGCGCCCCGCCTCAGCAGGGTGGCTTCCCGCCGCAGGGTCAGCCCGGCTTCCCACCCCCGCAACAGAGTTTCGGTCAGCCGCCGCAGCCACAAGGCTTCGGTCAGCCGCAACCGCAACAACCGTATGGCGCACCGC
This sequence comes from Kofleriaceae bacterium, assembly GCA_025357755.1. Classification (GTDB taxonomy): domain Bacteria; phylum Myxococcota_A; class Polyangia; order Haliangiales; family Haliangiaceae; genus JABFXX01. The sequence goes on from JANXOP010000141.1 coordinate 9,455, forward strand.
CGCAGCAAGCCTACGGTCAGCCGCCGCAGCAACAAGGTTATCCGCCGCCGGGTCAACCGCAGGGTTATCCGCCGCCGGGTCAGCCGCAGGGTTACGGCCAGCCACAACAAGGTTTCGGCGGGCCGCAGCCGGGCTATCCGCAGGCTCCGAATCCGTTCGCGCCGCCGTCGCAGGATCTTCCCGGTCCGCTCGACAACATGGCGCGCGGCATTCCGCAGTCCGCACCCGGCACCATCTTCGGATTCCCGGTCTCTCGGCTGCGTGACCCTGGTTTGCAACGCAAGGTGCTGTTCATCGCAGGCATCGCGCTGATTGCATCGATCATCGTTCCGTACTCACTGAGCCCGACGCGCTTTTCCTGGTCGGAAGGGCAGCCGACGTTCGACTACGTGGTGTGGCCGATTATCGCTGGCGCCGCGTATCTGCTTCTAACTGTGGCGCCGCCGAACCTGCGCCAGAACATTCCCCCAATCGTTCTTCATTGGTTGCCGTTCGCGGTGGCATTCATCGGCGTGTTCGTCGCGAAGGCGCTCGGTTACCCATCCGCCCTGCTGACACTTGGCTACGCGGTGCTGGTCTTCGGTCTGCTTGCGCGGATCGCACAACCTCAAGACCAGATAGCCCGCATCATCATCGCCGTCGGCGCGTTGATGCTCGTCCCGGACTATATCGACATCCTGCGGTTCGTATTCCACTTCGGCGGCGGAGTCATCAGTAGCATCGCTGGCCTGATCACGTTCATCACGCTCACCCTCGGCATTTTGTGCGTGCTGTTCGTCGTGCCGCCGCAGAAGTTGCCGCCTGCGCTGCAATCGATCGACGCGTTCGCGCCCCTGATCGCAGCGGTGCTACTTGTCTACCTGCCGCTGATTCACGTCCTAGGATTCGCGGACGCCGTCATCCATGAGAAGGCAGTCGTCGGACCGATTCTCGACCTTGCTCACGGGCTGCTGCCAGTCGTCGCGTACTTCGGTGTGCTTCTAATGACGTCGCCGGCGGCGTATGAAGAAGCGACGGCGCTCATCACCGGTCGTCGACCGCCGGGCGGTGGTCATCCTCCGCAAGGCGGCGGCTACCCACCCCCGGGTGGCGGTTATCCTCCACAGGGCGGTGGTTATCCTCCGCAAGGTGGCGGCTACCCTCCGCAAGGCGGCGGTGGTTATCCTCCGCAAGGTGGCGGCGGCTACCCGCCACAAGGTGGCGGCGGCTATCCTCCGCAAGGCGGCGGCGGTTGGCCTCAGCAGTGAGCTGACCTGACCGGTCTGGGCCGGCAATACATAGACGACAGCCCCTGGCGACGGGGGCTGTTTCAGTTTCGGCGCTATGCTCGATCACGTGAGCACCACGACGACCGAACGCGGGCTCGAGTGGAAGGTCGGGGTGTTGATCGTGGCTTCGACCGCGATCCTCGTCACCTTCATCTTCATCCTCGGTAACTTCTCGCTCCGCTCGGGCTACACGATCGCGATCGACTACGACTACATCGGCGCGCTGCAACCTGGCGCGCCGGTGAAGGTCTCGGGCATCAAGGTCGGCAAGGTCGAGAGTGTCGACTTTTTGGGCGGTAAGCCCGATGCGACCGGCAAGCGTGTCCAGGTCCGCGTGACCGCGTGGATCGAAGACCGCGCGAAGGACAGCATTCGGAGCGATGCCGAGTTCTTCATCAACACGGCGGGCGTCCTCGGCGAGCAGTACCTCGAGATCGTGCCTGGGCGAGATTGGGATCATCCGGCGATCGCGGCGAAGTCGATCATCCACGGCCCACCCGCGGTCCACGATCCGCCGCGCACCGACCTCGTGGTGGCCCGGTTGTACGAAGTACTCGATGGCGTGTCCTCGGTGCTCCACGATGATCGCGATGCGATCAAGAACTTGTTGGGCAACAGCGCGAGTGCGGTCGCCGAGATCAACAAGATCCTTGTCGAGCGCCACGACCAGATCGGCGAGCTCATCGTTTCGGCCGCCGAGGTCGCGAAGGAAGCGAAGATCACGCTGTCGAAGGTCAACCAAGGCCTCGGCGATGGTCGCTCTGTCGCCGCGCTGCTCGGCGATGCGGACGCGACGCTCAAGACCGCGCAGAGCTCGCTCGCGAGCCTGACGCCCTCGGCCCAGGCCTTGATGACCGACGCCACGCGCGTCACCGGCATCATCACCGAGCAGCGGATCGATACGGCGATCGGCGCGGCGGACAAGGCGGCGACGGCGGCGAGCAAGGCCGGCGGCCTGATCGACAACGTCAACGGGGCGGTCACGGACCTCCGCGCGGGCAAGGGCACCGCCGGCGCGCTGCTCTCCAAGGACGAGCTCTATAGCGATCTGCGCGAGCTGATCCGCGATCTCAAGCGCAACCCCTGGAAGCTGTTCTGGAAGGAATAGACGACCGGTTCGTACGTCGCGTCGGTGCGATCACGATGGGCGTGATCGCACTCGCGATCGGGTTCTTCGTGTTCGCCTACGCGCGGATCGAGTGGCGCCATCACACGCGCATCCGCGTGTTCTTTCACCATGCTGGTGCGCTGCACGAAGGCGCGCCCTTCGTGGTCGCCGGTCACGCAGTCGGCGCGGTCGAGAGCATCGCGTTGTCGCCGCGCGATACCGCGGGCCCGTTGCGCGGCGACGAAGGTGTGGTCGTCACGGTCGCGATCGAAGCGAGCGAGGCGAAGCGGTTGGATCGCGCGGGTGACGTGTTCGTGGCATCGCGCGGTGCGCTCGCCGAGCGCTACCTCGAGCTCGGCCCGCCGCCCGCAGCGCAGGCGGGCATGATGCTGCGCGAAGGCGATCAGCTCGTCGGCGCGGATCCGCCGAGCCTCGACCGCGTGCTGCAACGCACGTGGGACAATCTGAACGGCTTCGCCGCCTTCAAGGCCGAGGTCAAACCCGAGCTCGAGGCGCTGCGCGCACAGATCGCGCAGTTTTCGGCGCACCTCGATCCGGCATCGCCGAGTGCCGTCGCGCACGCCGATCTGATCGCGCCGATGTTCGTCGAGCTCGCCGGGCTGCGCGTCCAGATCACGCTGTTGCGCGAGCGCGGACTCGGTGGCGATGCGGGGCTGGCGCACCTCGGCGAGGTCATCGCGGCGACCGAGGCCTTTGCCGCGACCGCGCGGACACGACTGCATCAGCTCGCTACGAGCGCCGACACGCTGCGCGCGAACGTGGCTCGCTTGCGTGGCCAGCTCGATCGCCAGGGCAACGATCTGGTCGCTGGCGTACAGCTCGCGATCGACAAGATCGAGGCCGACATCGCGAAGCTCGATCCGCTGCTCGCGCGGATCACGGCGGTGCGAACCAGCCTCGAGAATGGCGAAGGGTCGCTCATGAAGATCATGCGCGATCCCGAGTTCCCCGAGGATACCAAGGAGCTCGGCAAGATCATGAAGCGCCAGCCGTGGAAGATCATCGACCGGCCCGCCGACAAGAAGTGATCAGTCGAGCTGGACCGTGATCGCATCGCGCGAGGGCAGCGCCAGCGACGCCTCCTCGATCCACGTGCATTCGAGCGCGTCGCCGACGAACATCGAGCGCGCGAGCCGGAGGATCTGCTTGGCGAGCTCCGCCGGATCGCGATCGTGGGCCACGGTCTGGAGGTCGGGCAGCCCGAGCTCGGTCAGCCCCATCGTATCGGCGATGACGTCGTGATCGCTGATCGCGGCGACCCGCACGTTGATCGCGGGACCGCACGGCCCTTGCTCCATCCGCAGCATCCGATAGGTCGCGAAGGCGAGCACGCGCTGCGAGGGCAACCAATGCAACACCACCGGTCGGAGATCGTGCAGCGAGGCGAGCACGGTATCGAGCACCGACAGGAACGAGAGGAGCATGGTCGCGTGGTTGAGCGCGCGATGAGCGACCATGCTGACCACGATCGAGTGCGTGCAGGCCGCGACCGCCGCGTGGCGGTCGGCCCAGGTCGGCGACCACGCGAGTGCTTCGGCGAGCTCGGTCGCGTACGCGTTCGGCGGTGCCGCGACGATCTGCACGAGCAGCGGTAGATCGCCGGTGGGAATCGCGAACCCGAAATGACTGATACCGGTCGAGCCGAGCAGCTCGACATCGGAGCGCCATGCCTTGAGTTGATGGTGGACGACGAAGGGATCCAGGACCTGCGAGTAAGGCAACAGGACCTGCACCGTGTAGCGGGGAGGTGCGGTCTGCATAGGACCGCTCCCATATCACACTGGAGGTCCGATGGTCCGACCATCATGCAGATATCTAGAATCCAGGCGTTTCCATGGGTCCCGCGGAACGGCCACGGAGGAACTGTTGGACGATCGGGTCGGCCGAGGCGGCCAGCTCGGTGGGAGTCGCGAGGGTGTGGACCGCGCCCTGGTAGAGCAGCGCGACCCGATCCGCGGTGGTCGTGATCGAGGTCAGGTCGTGCGAGACGACGACCGCGGTCACCCCGAGCTTCTCGGCGAGCTCGCGGATCAAGCGGTCGATGCGGCGCGCACTCACCGGATCCAGGCCGGTGGTTGGCTCGTCGAACAACACGACCTCGGGGCCGAGCGCGAGCGTGCGTGCGATCGCGGCGCGCTTCTTCATGCCATCGGAGAGCTCGGCTGGATGGCGGTCGGCGTAGTCCGCCATGTAGACCTGCGCGAGCCGCTCGCGGGCATCGGCGATCGCGGCCACGTGGGAGAGCTTGTGATGGACGCGCAGCGGGAGCGCGACATTCTCGGCGAGCGTCATCGAATCGAAGAGCGTCGAGCTCTGGAACACCATGCCGATGCGACGGCGCAGCGGCGCGAGCTGCTTCTCGGGCAGCTGGTCGACGCGCGCACCGTCGAACCAGATCTCGCCGCTATCGATGCGCAAGAGGCCGATCAGGTGCTTGATGGCGACGGACTTGCCGACGCCCGAGGTGCCGATCATGAACAGCACCTCGCCCTTGGTGATCGCGAGGTTCAGGTCGCTCAGCACGGGCGTGCCGGCGAACGCCTTCGAGACCGCCTTGTACTCGATGTAGCTCACAAATCACCGCCGCAGATCCACAGCGCACTCGCCGATAACACGAAGTCGAGCGCGAGCACCGCAAAGCTCGAGCCGATCACCGCGGCGGTCGTGGCCCAGCCGACGCCCTCGGAGCTGCCCCGAGCCCGCAGGCCACAGAACCCTGCGACGATTGGAATGGCTGCACCATACGCGAGTGACTTCACGAGCAAGAGCGCGACGTGGCGCATGCGCAGCGCCGAGACGTCGAAGAAGATGTGCGGGTTGACGCCGAACGAGTAGTGCGCGGTCAGGCCGCCAGCGAGGTACATGACGGCGCTTCCTACGATGACGAGCGCGAGCGTCATCACGAGCGAGGCGAGGAAGCGCGGCACGATCAGATAGTCGATCGGCAGCACGCCGTTCATGCGCAGCGCATCGATCTGCTCGGTCACCTTCATCGAGCCGAGCTCCGCCGCGATGCCGGCACCGACCCGCGTGGCGAGCATCATGCCAGCGAGAGTCGGGCCAAGATCGGAAACGATCAGGCGGAGCAGCTGCTGGCCGATCTGAGAGTAGTCACCGGTGATCCGGGAGAGCTGGAGGCATGCCTCGTAGGTCATCACCATCCCGAGAAAGCCGAGCGTGACGATAATGAACACCAGCGATCGATTTCCGATCGCGTACATCTGACGCGCGACCTCACCCTCGCGGCGCCCGCCTCGAAACACGCCGGCGATGGTCGCGACATACGTCGACCACAGCTCGTGTGCGGCCCGCGCCGAGGCGATCGCGCGTGTGCCGAGCCGCGTGACGAGGGTGCCGATCATGCCGAGAGATAGGTGATGAAGAAATCGAGCAACATGATCGAGACTGCCGAGGCGACGACCGCATTGTTGACCGCACGGCCGACGCCGACGGCGCCTCCCTTCACGGTCACGCCGAAGTAGCAGCTCGCGATCGCGACCGCGCCTCCGAAAATGAACGACTTGTAGACCCCGTGCAGGAAGTCGTACGGCTTCAAGTTGTCGGCGAAGCTGTGAAAGATCGTCGCCCGATCGATGTCGAGCAGGACATGACCGACCACACCCGCGCCGACGAGTGCGACCGCATCACCGATCACGGTGAGCGCGACCAACATCACGATCATCGCGATCACGCGCGGTACGACGAGGAATCGCACCGGATCGATCGCGAGCGCACGCAACCCATCGAGTTGCTCGGTCACGGTCATCGTGGCGAGCTCGGCGGTATTGTTCGCACCGACGCGACCCGAGAACATCAAAGCGATCAGGATCGGCCCGATCTCGCGCAGCACCGCATAGCCCGCGCCCCAGCCGGCGAGCGAGGTCGCACCGAGCTTCTTCACGAAGGGTCCGGTCTGGATCGTCATCAGGCCGCCGGCGAAGAATGCGGTCAACACCACGATGGGGACCGAGCGATTGCCCATCTTGTAGAGGTTCCGGACCAGCTCGCGGCGATCGATGCGCGGCGGCACGAGCGCGCGCAGGACCTGGCCGGTCATCACGACGATGCCGCCGACCTCGAGGGCGATCCTGCCGGCGGCGGCCCCGATGGCCCTAAACATCGAGCGGACCCTCGAGCTCGCCGCGCACGAACTGGCGTACGAGTGGATCGGGTGCATCGGCGATCGAGGCGGCGGGGCCGCGATAGTGGATCCGGCCGCGATACAAGAACGCGATCTCGTCGACGAATGTGGCGAGCGCCGTGACGTCCGAGCTGACCGCGATCACGGTGGCGCCGGTGCGCTGCTGATCGGCAGCGAGCAAGTCGTAGATCTTTTGCGTCGTCACTGGATCGAGCCCCGCGCTCGGCTCGTCGTAGATCACGAGCTCGGCATCCGCGACCGTCGCACGCGCGATGCCGACGCGCTTCTTCATGCCGCCCGAGAGCTCGCTCGCGAGCTTGGCCTCGCTGCCCGCGAGCCCGACCGCCCGCAGGCGTTGCGTGACCCGCTCCGCGATCGCGCCCGCCTCGATGCCGCGCTGCTCGAGCGGGAACGCGACGTTGCCGGCGACGGTCAGGAAATCGAACAGCGCGTAGTTCTGGAACAACATGCCGACCCGCTTGCGGAGCTCGCCGAGCTCGGCCTCTCGCCGGCCGGCGAGGTTCGCGCCGAATAATTCGAGCTCGCCGCTCGAGACCGCTTCGAGCCCGCACAGCAGCTTCACGAGCACGGTCTTGCCCGACGCGGCCGGGCCGATCAGGCCGAGCTTCGTACCGCGCTCGACCGTGAGCGAAATGTCGCCGAGGACCTCGCGGCGATCGTAGCGCTTCGCGACGTGCGCGAGCCGAAGTGCTACGGACACGTGCCGAGCTCCTTCGCGCGCGCGATGTACTTCGAGTCAGGCTCGAGCCCGATCAGCTCGGCGGTCGCCCGGCAGCGCCCGGCCGGATCTCCAGCCTTGCCGAGCGTCACCGCGAGCTCGTACAACGCATCGTCGCGCAAGATCGATGCGGGATAGTCCTTCGGCAGCTGGCGGAACGCGGCGGCCGCGTCCGGCAGATCACCGAGGGAATCGCGCAGCAGCTTGCCGAGCTCGAGCTGCGCATCGTCGAGCCAGACCGAGAAGTAGCTGCCGACGCCGAACGAGACCTCGCGCGTCTTCAAGAGGGCGCGCAACCGGGTGACCGCACCCACGGGATCGCCGAGCTCCTCCGAGAGCTTCGCCGCGAACCAGCGCGCGTCGTCGCGCAGGCCACTCTCGGGGAAATCGATCGGGATACGATCGTAGTACGCGCGCGCGGCCGCAGGATCGGCGAGCTCGTGCGCGTAGAGGTCCGCGATCGACCACAGGAGGTTATCGGCGACCTGGGTCTCGGGCAGCGCGTTCAACAGTTGCCCCATCTCGTCGGCGAGTGCTTTGGGCGCGCGCTGCCGACCGTCGTCGAGCAGCGCCTTGCACGCATCGGCGGCGAGCGGTTCGTCGGGATATGCGGTGATGACCTTCCAGAGGAGCGACCAGCCTTCGCCGATCTTGCCGGCGCGGAGCTGCGCTTGGCCGGCGCGATAGGTCGCGGTCGCCGCGGTCATCGGATCGTCGGTCACGCGATCGGGAATCGCGAGATAGGCTGCGAGCGCGGCAGGCAGCCGCTGGGCATGTTCGAGCAGCTCGGCTTCACCGAGCAGGGCTTCGCTGCATGCTTGCTTCGCGCGCCGCGGCGGCTGCAACGCGCTGCATCTCTGCTGTGCGGCACGATAGTGGACGAGCGCGCCGTCCGTATCGCCCGCCGTCTCGCTGTGCTCCGCGGCGACTAGCTCCGGCAGCGTCGCCGGTGCCGAGCACGCGCAGAGCAGCGCGACCGCAAGCCCGCGCATCACGCTCGCTACGCGACCTCGGCGATCACGGCGGCCGCGCGCAGCACGCTCGCGTGATCGACATCGAGGTGGGTGACCGCGCGAATCCGGGTCGGGCTCGCGGCACCGAGCAGCACGCCCTTGGCCTTGGCCGCTTCGATCACGGCGGCTGCCCCACGCTCCACATCGACCATCACGATGTTGGTCTGCACGCGCGACAGGTCGATCTCGATCCGCGCCTTGCCGGAGAGCGCCTCGGCAAACGCCTTGGCATTCGCATGATCCTCGACGAGCCGCGTGCGGTGATGGTCGAGCGCGTACAGCCCACCCGCGGCGAGGATCCCGGACTGGCGCATGCCACCGCCATACATCTTGCGCGCGCGATGGCAGTCCTTGATCACGGCCTTCGAGGCCGCGACGACCGAGCCGACCGGTGCCCCGAGGCCTTTCGAGAGGCACACGCTGATCGTATCGAAGCCCGCTGCGAGCTCTTTTTCACTCGCGCCGGTCGCGATCGCGGCATTCCAGATCCGCGCGCCATCGAGGTGGGTCTTCATGCCGAGCTGATGCGCGGCTGCGGTGACCGCGGCGAGCGCCTCGCGATCCCACACGATACCGCCTGCCACGTTGTGGGTGTTCTCGACCGCGACCACGGTCGTCGGCGCCGAGTACGGATCCGCGTGGCGATGCGCGGCGCGGACGTCCGCCGCGGTGAACGTGCCGTCACTACCGATCATCTGGGTCTGCACCCCAGCTAGCGCGGCGAGTGCACCGGATTCGTAGCGCCAGCAATGCGCGCCGACGCCGATGATCACTTCGTCGCCTGGGCGGGTGAGCGAGCGCAGGGCGATCTGGTTCGCCATCGTGCCGGTCGGCACGAACAGCGCAGCCTCGGTGCCGAGCAACTCTGCGATGCGTTCTTCGAGCCGGCGGACGGTGGGGTCCTCGCCGTAGACGTCGTCGCCGACCTCGGCCTCGGCCATCGCCTGGCGCATCGCGGCGGTCGGACGCGTGACGGTATCGCTTCGCAGATCGACGACGGCTGCCATCCGCGGAGCCTAGCACTACGGAGTCGCGCTGATCGGCGGTCCCTCGTCGGGATGCTCGCCAGGCTTCTCGCGCTTCTCGTCGACCTTCGGCTTGTTCGGTTCGGGCTCTTTGCCCGGATCCTTCGACGGCCCCCGCGCCGTCGACGCGCTTCGGCGACGGCGCGGGGGCCGGTGCACCGAGCTCGAGGCGCAGCTTCTGCTCGAGCTTCTGGAGGTACTGGAGCTCGAGCCACTCGGGCCGATCCTCGAGCGTCATCACGAACCGCACCGCGTGGCGGCCGTCCTGGACGACCTCGATCACCTCGAGCGAGCCGCGGAACACCTTCTTCTCTTCGCGCAGCTCGAACAGCACGTAACCGGCGTCGCTGTCCTTCTCGATCACCTTGAGGTTCTCGTCGACGCGGATGAACCGTAGCGCGGCGGCATACGATTCGCTGCGCGGATACGCGAGCGTCTTTTGCGAGCGGGCGAACGCCGGCGAGCTCGCCGCACACAGGGCGAGGGCGATGAGGAGTCGGCGCATGCCCCGATGGTGGCTACGCGGTCTCGGACGGGCCAGTTTTTTGCGCTCGGCGCAGATCCGCGATCGAGACCCACGGCGTCGCGAGGCCCAGCGCACCACACGCGATGTACCAGCCGACCTGCAGCACGTAATGAGTGTTCGCGAAGGCGAACGTCGTCGCGTAGAGCGCGGTGTGGGGCGTGTTCGCGTCGCGGCCGAGATAGAGCGTCAGGCCGAGCAGCGTGAACCACTGGAACTGGCCGACCAGGCCAGGCGAGTTCGGCAATGTGATGCCGACCGCGACGAGGCCCATCACCGCGAAGGCGCCGACGAGCGAGAGCTCGAGTCCGAAGCCGTGCGCGAGGATCCAGACCCCGAACCCGTTCGCACCCCAGTACACGATGCTCCACGCGAGGAACGCGACGAGGTTCGCGCGATCGCTGAGTACGTCGAAGCCGCGGATCATCTCGAGCAGCTTGGTCTCGATCACGTGCGCGACCTTCGGCGCGAGCCTCGGCAGCAGCGACATGGTCAAGCAGAACGCGACGGTCTTGGCCGGCCAGCGCAGCGAGAAGATCAGGAACAGCAATGCGGCCGAGAAGATGCTCAGCGCGATCCACGCGGTCGCCATCATCCAGCTCGGCGAGCTCGGGCCGCGGAGCGCGAAGAAGGCACCGAACACGAACAGCGAGACCAGGAGGCCATCGACGATGCGCTCGACCGCCACCGTGCCGAGCGCCGCGGTCGCCGAGATGCCGCGCTTGCGCAGGAGACCCGGTCGCACGAGCTCGCCGAGCCGCGCGGGCAGGGCGAGGATCGCCATGAAGCCGACCGCCGAGATCGCGAGTAACGGCCCGGGCGGCACGCGCACGCCGAGCGGTGCGAGCAGGTGATTCCAGCGCAACGAACGGCACACTTGCATCACCAACAGCAGCCCGACGTAGATCGCGACGGAGGGCGCGAGCGTGCTCGCATCGAGCGCCTCGAACGCTGCTTCGAGCTGTGTCCGTGTCTCGTGATCCGGCCACACCAGCCACACGCAAAGCGCGAGCATGGCGAGCGAGAGCGAGAGGTTTACGGCAAGCTTCATCGACTACGCGTCAGCTACACATCGATGAAGTCGCCGGCGAGCAGCGCGCGAGGAGCATGATCGAACAACCGAACCGTGGCCGCGTGGCCGAGCTTCTTGTCGATCCACGCGAGCCCGTGCTGGGCTTGCTGGAGGTCGCCAACCTGGTGGGCATCCGTGGCGACGCAGGTGGCGAGCCCCGCTTCGAGCAGGTGGCGCGCGGCCTTCATCTCGCGCTTGCCGTGGAACCCCCCGATCGCGCCGAGGTCGATCTGAAATGCGCAGTGCTTGCGGAGCTCGCCGGCGAGCCGGTCGTTGTCCCAAAGTGCGTGATAGCGCTCGGGATGTGCCAGCACCGGGACCTTGCCGGCCATCCGAAACTTGAACAGCTGCTCCACCATCCCAGGCGGCATCAACGGCGGGGGGATCTCGACGAGGAATGCCTGGGTGCCTCGATAGTGCGGGATCGTCCCGTCGACGACGCGCTTGTAGAATACATCGTCCCACATGTTCTCGGCGCCGAGTCGGAGCGTCGGGTGGGTAGGTTTTCGGACCGTTTCGAGGCTCGCCAAGGTGGCCTCGATCCGATCCCAATCAGGCAAGTACTGACTCGCCTTCTGGTGCGGGGTCACGCACTGCTCGGTAACTCCAAGCGCGGCCAGCGCATCGAGCATCGCAACTGCAATGGATACGTCCGGAGCACCGTCGTCGAGCCCGTAGAGGACATGACTATGGAGATCGACGAAGCCCACGAACGACCCGGGTGTACCGCACTTCCCAAACGCCGCCCAAGTGTTTGAAGTGATTGCTCGTGAAGATCGTGCGTGTTAGAGATCAACGGGTATGGCTCAGTCCGAAAAGCGCGAAAATTCGGTCCTCTTTTCGCTCCGCGAGCTCCGTCAGATCGAGGAGAGCCGCGTACAAGAGGAAGAGCACGCCGTTCGCTCCGCAGAAGAGGAGCGCACCAAAGCCCGCGAAGATGCGGAGCGTCGCATTCGCGATGCCGAAGAAGCGAAGATTCGCGAAGAGCGCGATCATCAGCGCTCGATCGAGGAGTCGCGCGCGAACGCCGAGCGCGAAGCGCGCATGCGCGTCGAAGCCGGTGAAGCCGCCGAGCGTCAGCGCAACCAGGCCGCGCTCGAACAACAGCGCCTCGCGCAGGAGATGGAGCTTCGTCGCGCGGAAGTCGCGAAGAAGCGTCCGACCTGGATGCTCGTGGTGACCGGCCTCGCCGTGGTCGGCATCGTGGTCGGCGTGTTCGTCGCGGTGAAGAGCTCGGCGAAGTCAGACGAAGACAATATCAAGCGCGTCGCGGCCGAGAAGATGGCGCAAGACGCGGCGAACTCGGCGAAGGAAGCCCAGGAGAAGGTCGAGAAGCTCTCGAACGACCTGATCGATCTCGGCAAGCGCGTCGACAAGGCGACGGATGCACTCGCGTCCGCTCAGAACGATGCCGATCGCCAGGCCGCTCGCGGCAAGCTCGAGCAGCTTCGCAAGGAGCGCGCCGAGATGGAGCAGCACATCGCCGATGCGAAGGCGGCCGCCGCGAAGGCCGAGCGCAACAAGGGCGTGCACGTGAGCAAGGAATGTCTCGACAATCCACTCGCCAAGGGCTGCTCGTAGCTCCCACCAGCTACTGCAATCGCTCGCTTCGGCCCGTGTCTCTCGAGGCATGAGGCCGGAGACATCGCCAGAGACATCCATCGTCACCTCGCTCGACGAGCTTCGCTCGCTACACCTGCAGCGAATCGAGGACGAGCGCGCTCGCAACGAGCGTGACCAACTCGCCACGATCGAGGCCAAGCGCGCGAACGAAGCCGCCACACGAGCGGCCGCCGACGCGAAGGTTCGACAGGAGCGCGAGGCGCGGCTCTCGTTCGAGACCGCCCGTACGGCCGCGGAGCGCGAGGCGCGGTTGCGGTTCGAGGCCGGTGAGGCCGCCGAGCGAGCGCGCCATCAGAGCGCGCTCGACATGGAGCGCCAGCGCCACGAGCTCGAGATCCGGCGAGAAGAGGCGCTGCGGCGCCGCCCGCGCTGGATGATCGTGGTCACCGCCCTCGCGGCCTGTGGTGGGCTCGCGCTCGCGTACATCGCGGTGGGGGCAACGCACGATGCCGATGCGGCGCACGAGCGAACGCTCGCTGCCGAGCAGCGAGCTCGCGATGCCAAGGAGTCGGCGCACCACTCCGAAGCCCAGCTCACCGCGATGACGACGGATCTCGAAGGCGTGCACACCAAGCTCGAAGCGGCGAAGCGTGCACTGCAGATCGCGACCGATGCGGACGGCCGCAAGCGCGCCCAACAGGCGATCGACGATGCGAACCGCGCCGCGAGCGACAAGCAGCACAAGTTGGAAGCGTGGCAGGCGCATCAGGCCTGGGTCGACCGCCACAACGGGATCCACCAGGAGAACTGCGTCGGCACCGCGATCGGTTGCGAGAAGTAGTACCGTCCGCGCGTGATCACGCGTAGGGGATTCCTCGGCGGAAGTGTCGCGATGATGGCCGCCGCGTGTACGCGCCGGGTGACCCCGGCGTCGTCCGTCCCGCACGTCACTCACGGGTTGCAAGTGGGCGATGTCGGCGGCGGTCGCGCGCTCGTGTGGGCACGCGCGAGTGAAGCGAGCCGGCTCTTGCTCGAGTGGGATACGACCGACCGCTTCGCGCAGCCGCGTGCGGTCGTTGGTGGCATGGCCACGCCCGCGACCGGCCTCGCGACGACGGTCGCGCTCGAGGGCGTGCCCGATGGTCAAACCATCTTCGTCCGAGGCAGGTTCCAGCGCGAAGCCGCGAACGGTACGAGCGAGCCTGCGTTCGCGCGCTTCCAGACCCCGCGCGCCGATAAGTTTCGGATCGCGTGGACCGGCGATACGTGCGGCCAGGGCTACGGTCGCAACCCCGAATTCGGTGGCCTCGTCGGCTACAAGGCGATGCGCGAGGCGAACCCGGCGATGTGGATCCACTCGGGCGACATGATCTACGCCGACAATCCGATCCTCGCGGAGATGAAGGTCGGCGACCGGATCTGGAAGAACGTGACGAACGAGCACGTCGCGCGGGTCGCGCAGACGCTCGAGGACTATCGCGCGCGCTACCAGTACAGCCTCGACGACGAGCACGTCCGGGCGCTCGCCGCCGAGGTGCCGATCGTCGCGCAGTGGGACGATCACGAGATCCACAACAACTGGTGGCCGCACCAGAACCTCGCCCTCGAGGATGCGCGCTACACGATCGAGCCCGATGCGAGCGTGCTCGCCGCGTTCGCGCGTCGCGCGATGCTCGAATGGACGCCCACGCCGAAGGGCGTGGTCCAGCGCGTGATCCATTACGGTCCGCTCGTCGACATCATCGTGATGGACTGCCGCTCGTTTCGTACGCCGAATCCCGAAGGTGCGGCGCCCGCCGAGATGCTCGGGGCCGGCCAGGTCGCGTGGTTCATCGACGCGGTCGCGAGCTCGAAGGCGCGCTGGAAGGTGATCGCGTGCGATCAGCCGCTCGGGCTCGTGATCGGGGATGGCCCGGGAGACCTGCGCCGCGAAGGCTTCGCGGATGGATCACCACCGGTGAGTGGGCGCGAGGTCGAGCTCGCGAAGATCTTCGCCGCGCTCCAGGCGCGCAAGGTCAAGAACATGGTGTGGGTCACCGCCGATGTTCACTACGCGGCGGCGCATCGCTATGATCCGAGCCGCGCGACCTTCACGAGCTTCGATCCGTTCTGGGAGCTGATCGCAGGCCCGATCCATGCCGGCTCGTTCGGCCCGAACAAGCTCGATCCGACGTTCGGTCCCGAGGCGACGTTCGTGTGGGCACCGGATGGTCAGAACGCGGCGCCCTGGGACGGCTTCCAATCTTTCGGCACGATCGATGTCACGGCCGATGCGCTGAGCTGCGCGCTGGTCGGCATCGACGGCAAGCCCCGCCACACGCTCGACATCTCGTACGTCGCGTAGCTCAGCGATGCTTGAGGATCGCTTCGGCGATCTTGCGGGCATCCTCGATCGGCAATTCGACCTGGAGGTGATCGTTGCGGAGCGTCACGGTCTTGTCGCCCATCTCGACCCGCCATTGCGGTTTCGGCGCCGGGGTGGCAACGCGCCCCACCGCGACGCGCTCGATCATCTGCGAGTGCTCGTCGTTCGTCGCGGCGCGACGAACCGAGTAGCGATGTGTCGAAAGATTGTTGAGCGGCTCGAGCTCCATGGTCGGGCGGCCTTCGGTCACGGTCGGCATGGGCTCCGTCGTGATCGCTGCAATCGTGGCCTTATCCAGCTCTACGGTCGGACGGTTGTCAGTCACGGCTAGCAGGGTAACGATTTCGAGAGGGAACTTCGGGTATGCACCGGATACGAGAGTTGATAGGGTGATCGCGTGAGGCGGATTCTCTTCGCGACGTTGGTCGTATGTGCGTCGTGTAACGACTCGACGCCTCCCTTGGCAACCGCCGAACCAGGTGTGGTGTTGACGTACCCCGCTGATACGCAGGTCGACGTACCGACGGGCGCCCACATCGTCGTCACGTTTTCGGATGCGGTCGACGCGAGTGCGCTCGGCTCGTGCTCGGGATCGGGCTCGACGGTCAGTGGTGGCTACTGTCTCGTCGGCCCGAATGGGGTCGTCGCGGCGACCCCGACGCTCGTCGGTGACAAGACCGTCGAGTACGCGACGAACCTCGATCCGGGCACGATGTACGCGGTCTACGTCAGCGCGGCGCTCGCGCCCTTCGCCACGAACTTACCGGCCGCTGGGACCCCGCTCGTTCACTTCACCACGCGGTCGACGCAGCCGAAATCGGCACCGCCCACGCTGATCGCGCTCGACGGCGGCGATCCGACGTTGCCGGGCTCGTATCGACCGATGCTCGAGGCGACCACGATCGAGCTGCTGTTCTCCGAGCCGATGGACACCCGGACCGTGACGATCGGCACGGGCGCGATCGAGCTCGTCGATGCGGCGAATATGGCGGTGCCCGTGACGCTGCTCACGGATGGCATCCACGTCGCGCTCGACCCGAAATCGGATCTGATCGCGGGCAGCACGTACACCTTGAAGCTCGGCAACCGGCTCCTCGATCGGAGCGGCCAGGCGCTCGCACCGCTCCAGATCACGCTGACGCCGAAAGATAGCCACAACGGCAACGCGCCGATCCAGCAGGTGCTCAAGACCCGGGTCACCGGCGATCCTGGCACGACCGCCTCGCGCACCGGCTACACCACGAACGCGCTCTCGATCTCGAAGCCGCTGATCGGCACGAATGCCGCGAACGTGCTGCTGAGCGAGCTGCCCAGCGAGCTCGGCGATCCGTTGGCGCTCGGCGGCCCGATCGCGTTCACGATCCGCAAGGGCGCGAGGCTGCACAACAGTGGCCTCACCGTGAAGCTCGGCGGCGTGATCGATTCGGGGCTCGCGACCGGCGAGATCGAGATCGAGCTGCTCACCGATGGCGGTGGCCGACTCTATCGCAACCCGCATCAAGCGGCCGATCAGCGCCCCGAGAACGAGCGCGCGCCGCTCTACGTCGATCTGGCGATGGACGTCGCGATCTATGCGGTCGATCCGAAGGGTAACGCGGTGCTCTCGCAGACCATCCTCGGGCTGCAGGGGGTCGGCGTGGTCAGCGCGACCGATGGTGTGCTCGACATCGAGACCATCGCGTCACTCGATCTCGGCCTCCTCGGCGTGACCTCGGCACCGACGAACCTCGTGCTCGAGCTGATCACCGAGACCGGAACCTCGTCCGGAACCTCGTCCGGAACCTCGTCGCTCGCGTCCGACACCACACCGCCAACCTTGATCGCCACGCTGCCGACCCAGAACGAGCACGATGTCGCGATCGATCAGGGCGTCGATCTGATCTTTAGCGAGCCGATCGATCTCGATCGCGCGCGGGCCGGCGGCATCGAGCTCCAGACCGGCGCCGGGGTCGCGGTGCCGTACGTGATCGAGAGCCACGGTGCCGCGGTCACGGTGCGGCCGATCAATCGGCTCGCGAGGAGCTCGCCGTACAAGGTCGTGCTGACCGATGTCGCGGACGTCGCGGGCAACCCGCTCGCGACGGTCCCCGCGATCGCGTTCACGACCTCGTCGATCGCGGGTACCGGCGATCCGATCGCTATCACCGCGTCTCATCCGGGGGTCGGCTGCGCGCTGACCGGTGCAACGACGACCAGTCCAGGGCGCTGCACCGCCGGTCAGGCGACCGATGACCTCTACCATCCATTCTCGCTCGGCTCGGACGAGCCCGCCGAGGTCGCGTTCGATCAGCCTGTCGTACCCACGAGCCTCACCCTCGGGACGGCGTGCAACACCGGCAGCGTTCGGTTCGAAGAGGTCGATGCGTCGGGGACCTGCACGGCCGCGGTGAAGGGCTCGCTGATCATTCGCGAGCGCTCGTTCCAGTTCATCCCGGACGTGCCGTGGGGCGTTGGCAAGACTTATAAGATGACGCTCGTCTCGGGCGGCAACAGCACCTGCGACGCGAACGAGATCTGTGGCGCGAGCAACGACGCCGCGAACTTCGACCTCTTGAACAGCATGGATGGTACCGGCGCTTCCGGTGGTCCCAACCTCGTCGTCTCGTTCGTGGGCAAGCCTCCGACGGGTGCCACGTACCTGCTCGCGGCGACCGCGCCTCTGGCCGACCTCAATGGGTCGGGGACGATCGATGGCGTCGAGGTCATGACCGAGACGAACAACTCGACGCTGCACGTCACCGCCACGGACGGGCTGATCAACAGTGCCTCGTTCAGCAGCCCTTCGTGCCCTGGTGGCGTCGACGGCGATGGCTGCCTCTACATCAACGGTGCGCTCGGCGCCGAGATGCTGCCGCTCCAGCTGGGCTGCACGCTGCCGGATGGCACCATGGTCGCGAGCTGCATGCCGGTCGCGCTCGATCCGGGGATCATGTACGGGACCTCAGCTGCGCTCAAGGCAGTCACTTCGTTCTTCGGGATCAACCTGAACACGGATACGAAGACCTCGATCCTTCGAGTTCGCGAACCGACGACCGGTCCCGTGATGGGGTACGTCATCGACGATCATGGCGCACCGTCGATGGTCGTCGAGCTCCAGCTCTACATGGATGCGCCCGACATGAGCATCCTCGCGTCGTCGCACGACCTGCACTCCAAGCAGCTCACGCTGCAACTCGAAGGTCCGCTCACCTTCACGCCCGACGGTCGGATCTCGATCGCGGTCTCGAACACCGCCGATGTCGAGGTCAAGATCCACATCGACACCACCATCGCGGGCGGCAGCAATGTCACGCTCACGATTCCGCAGGGTCAGATGAAGCTGCAGCTGTTATCGCGCGCGTTGCGGAGCCTGCAATGAAGGCCCTCGTGCTCTGCGCACTCCTCGTGCCCGCGATCGCGTATGCCGATCCGCTCGACCCGGCGAACTTTTACGTTCGCGCCGGCGTCGCCCTGATCGATCCGCTGTCGACCTCCAAGCCGATGGAGCTGGCCGATGTCGATGGCCCGGCAAGTCTCGCGCTCAAGAACGGCCCGATCGTCGGCTCTGGCGCTTCGGTCGATTCCGCGACCGTGCCCGCGATCATCATCGGCTATCGCTTGCCGTACCTGCATCGCCGGCTCTCGCTCGAGACGATCCTGGGCCTGCCGTTCACGGTCAAGTTCAAGGCGACCGGCACGCTCGCGAACGACTCGATCGCGCCGACCGCGCTCGGTATTCCGACCGGCGTCGGCCCGCTCGGTCCCGACCTCGGGCAAGCGAGCGCCGCGCCGCTGACGTTGAGCCTGCTGTACAGCTTCCTGGATACGGGCCGACTGCGCCCGTATGCGGGCGGTGGCGCAGCCGTGCTCGTCGCGTTCAACGCGAAGGCGACGAACAAGATGTTGACCGAAGTGAGTCAGCCCGAAATGTCGATCGCGCCCGCGCCGGGCCTCCTGTTCCAGGCGGGCCTCGACGTCCAGCTCTACAAGAAGTGGTACGCGCGGCTCGACGTGAAGTTCATCGCGTTCATGGAAGCGAACGCCGAGGTCCATCACATCCAGGTCCGGACCCCCGAGATCCCGCTCTTCGACACGGTCGAGATCGGGACCGCCAAGATGTCCGTGATGGTCAACCCGCTGATCATCCAAGCGGGCATCGGCGCCGATTTCTAACCGAAAACGAGGGCTTGACCGTGCCGCCCCGGGCGCACGATGCTCGGCCGGATGGTGACGGCGGGGCCCCCGCAGGGCACGAACGAGCGTGGCCGCACGTCGAGTCAGTACGACTTGCTCGCGCGCCTCGCGGCCGGCGGCATGGCGGAGATCTTCCTCGCGCGCGCGAACAGCCTCGCGGGGTTCGAGCGCTACGTGGTTCTCAAGCGGATCCGTCCCGAGCGCGGTGACGACGCGCGGTGGGTCTCGATGTTTCTCGACGAAGCGCGGCTCGCGGCGCAGCTCCAGCACCCGAACATCGCGCAGGTCTTCGATCTTGGGCAGATCGGTTGCGACTACTTCTATACGATGGAGTACGTCCACGGCGAGGACGTGCTCGATGTGCTCGCGCGCACCGTCGAGTTGAAGCAGCCGATGCCGCCGCAGATCTCGCTCGCGATCATCGCGGGTGCGGCCGCGGGGCTCGCGCATGCACACGAACGCTGCGCACCCGATGGTCGGCCGCTCGGCATCGTCCATCGCGATATCTCGCCGTCGAACCTGATGGTCAGCTACGAGGGCACGGTCAAGCTCGTCGATTTCGGGGTCGCCAAGGCGCGGTTTCGATCGACCGAAACGCAGGCCGGCACGATCATGGGCAAGATCGCGTACCTCTCGCCCGAGCAGTGCACGACCGGAGCGATCGATCACCGCAGCGACATCTTCTCGCTCGGCATCGTGCTCTACGAGATGTTGACCGGGAAGCGACTGTTCAAGCGCGAGACCGACTACGAGACGCTGCGCGCAGTCGCGCATGATTTTCCGCTCGCACCCTCCGCGCTCGCCTCGAACTTGCCGCGTGGTCTCGATGCGGTCGTCTTGAAGGCGCTCGCGAAGAATCCAGATGAACGCTACGCGAGCGCACACGAGATGCTCGACGCGCTCGAGCACGTCGCCGAAGGCGTCAGCATGTCGATCACGCCGAACGTGCTGCGTCGCTACATGCGTGACCTGTTCGGGACGCGCGAGGAGCCATGGCGCGAGCTCGAACGCGCCGCGATTCCGCTGATGGCCGACTCCGAGATCGATCTCGTCGAGGACGAGAGCCATCCACGCACGCTGCACGGCTTACCCTTGGATGCGGTGGCCGAGGCGGTGCCGATGCTCGACGGCAAGACCGGCATGATCGATCTCGATGCCTTGTTCGGTCGTCAGTTGAGCCGAGATTCGGTCTCGATCGCACCGCCGCAACAACCCTTCGTGATCCCGACCGGCTCGATCGTGCGCGTGCCGCTGCCCGTGCCGCATGCACGACCCCCGACCGATACCTCGCATGCGCGGGTCGCGACCGGCTCGGGTGATGGTGTGCCGTATCCGCTCGCGCCACGAGCGACGGCGAACACCGCGGCGGTACGGACGCAGCCACCGCGCTCGCTCGCCACCGTGTTGATCACGACCGTCGGTGCGCTCGCCGTCGCGACGATCCTCTACGTGCTCTTGTTCCATCACGGCGCGCTCGCACCTGTAGGCCCGTCGGGACCGAATGCGGGCTCGAGCCCGACCGTCACGCATATCGACGAGCCGACCAAGCCCGTGGTGACGGCACCGCACCTGGCGCAACCGCCCGTACCCGTGGTCGCGCCACCGCCACTCTCCACGAAGCCCGATCCGGCCAAGCCCGAGCCGGCCAAGCCCGAGCCGGCCAAGCTCAAGCCTGCGAATGACCTGAAGCTCGCCAAGCCGAGCGAGCCCGCGCCCACCAAGAAAGCAGCGCAGCCGTGCAGCGATCCGCTCGACTGTCAGTTCTGATCGCGCTCGCGACTCCTGCGCTCGCCGCCGGCGATGATGCACCAGACGCGAAGGCGCTGTTCGATCACGGGCGCGAGCTCGTGAAGGCGGGCCAGAGCGTCGAGGCGTGTCCGCTGTTCGAACAAAGCCTCGCGCTCGCGCCCGCCCTCGGCACCAAGCTCAACCTCGCGATCTGCTGGGCCGCCACCGGCAAGCTCACCGCGGCGCGAGCGCTGTTCGCCGAGCTCGTCCAGGAGACCACCAATACGAATCAACCACAGCGGCTCGCGCTCGCGAACGAAGGTCTCGCGGCGATCGATGCGCGCGTGCCGCATCTGAAGATCGATGCGCGCGCGTTGCCCGAAGGCACCGAGATCTCGATCGATGGTCACCCCGTCGAGATCGAGCAGCCGGTCGCCGTCGATCCGGGACACCACGCGATCACCGCGCCACATGCGCAGACGCTCGAGCTCGAGGTCTCGGAGGGCAAGGTCGTCGAGGTCCGGCTCGAGCCGATCGCCGTCACTGCACGGCCCCGGAAGGTGTGGATCGTCGGCGGTGCGGCCGCCGGTGCGTTCGTGATCACCGCGATCACCGGCATCGCGGTGCTGAACGAGCGCAGCAACGCGAGCCATCACTGCGCGAGTACGATCGATGGCCTCGCCTGCGAACAGCGCGGCCTCGATCTGCTCGACCGCGCACACATGATGCAGCACGTGAGCACCGGCTTCTTCGTCGCTGGTGCGGCGCTCGGGGCGATGACCGCGATCTTCGAGCTCGAGTGGCGGCGCTCGAACGAGATGCCGGTACCGATCGCATGGTCCTCGCCGCACGCCCTCGGCGTCGCCCTCGAAGGCTCGTGGTGAAGGCGGTGGTCCTGGTGATGCTCGCGGGCTGCGAGTTATTCGTCGACGTGCCGACCGGCATGCTCGCGAACGGCGATGCCCACCCGAGTGATGGTGGCGGTGGTGCGTGCGTGACGAGCAGCGCGTGCGCGAGCCCGACGCCGCAGTGCGATACGAACCTAGGTACGTGTGTCGAGTGTTTGACCTCGCCGGATTGCGCAGCGGCGGCCCCGGTGTGCGCGGCCGATGCGTGTCGCGGATGTCAGAGCGACGTCGAGTGTCCGAGCTCGAACGTCTGCCTTCGAGACGGTTCGTGCGCGGATCCCGCGAACGTGCTGTACGCGAGCACGACCGGCGTCTCCGCGACCTGCGCGCAAGCCGATCCATGCACGCTCGACACCGCGCTCGCGATGGTCGCGCCGATGCGCGGCATCATCAAGCTCGCGGCCGGCACGTACGAGCGCGGCGCACCGGCGTCGATCACGCAGGACACGATCCTGACCGGGGAGGGCGCGATCCTGCACGGTGCGGATCCGCAGATGTTCGCCACGATGTTCAGCGTGACCGGGGGGGCGTTCACGGTGCTGAACGCGCACTTCGAGCTCGCGAACGAGCTCGCCGCGCAATGTACCGGCGCGACCGGGATGCACTTCGATCGCGTGGCGCTGGTCAACGGCGCCGCCGGCGCATACTCGACGGGGTGCGCGGCCTTCAGCCTCGAACGCTCGCTGGTCGACGGCAACTCGCTCTATGGCTTCTATCTGATCGGCGCGACCGTCTCGATCACGAGCTCGTTCATCACGAACAATGGTGGCGGTGCACTCGGCGGGCTCGTGCTCTCGACCGGCACGACCGGCACGATCGAGTATGTCACGCTCTCCGGCAACGCCGGCATGATGGGCTCGTCGGCGCTACGCTGCACCGAATCTGCCGGGCTCACGATCCGCAGCTCGATCATCTACGGCAATGCCGCGCCTGCGATCGACGCGAGCTGTGTGGTCGGCCACAGCGTGATCGATCCGGGATACGCCGGCACGGGGACCGGGAACCTCACGGTCGATCCGGTGTTCGTCGCACCGGCGCAGCGCGACTACCATCTGCAAGCTGGATCGCCCGCCCGCGGGCTAGCAGATCCTGCATCGATGCTGCTCATCGACTACGACGGTGACAAGCGTCCGCAACCGGCGGGCACGGCAGCCGACTCGGGCGCGGACGAGATTCCATAGCCGTCGCACCCGACCTCGTGAAGATCCATCAGGTCTGGACGGGCTTCCACCTTCGCGGCGGCCTGATACGCTCTGGAGATTCGCGTCTCCGTTCTCCTCTTCGTGGCGGCGTGCGGTCGGTTCGGCTTCGACGCGCCAGTCGACGGTGGGGCACTCGCCGCAACCGGCTGCGGAATCGATCGCGATCACGCCTGTGACGAGAGCTTGATCGTACCTGGCGGCATGTTCCTGCGTGGCTTCGACAACGCCGACGACATGCGGTTCAACCACGGAGATAGTCCCGCGACCGTCTCCGCGTATCGGCTCGATCGCTACGAGGTCACGGTCGCTCGGTTCCGCTCGTTTGTCGAGGCGGGCTTCGGTACCCGAGCGTCACCTCCCGCAGACGGTGCGGGCGCGCATGCACTCACGTCTGGTACCGGCTGGAGCGCGAGCTTCGACGACGCGCTGCAAGCCGATCGGTCCGCCTTGTCCACGGCGCTCCTGTGCGACCCCGAGACCACGTGGAGTGTCGACGCCGGAGGCGGCGATAACCGCGCGATGTCTTGCCTCGACTGGTACGAAGCGTTCGCGTTCTGCATCTGGGATGGCGGTTATCTGCCCACCGAAGCGGAATGGAACTTCGCGGCGAGCGCAGGGAACGAGCAACGCGCCTACCCGTGGTCGAGCCCGGCACCCGACTTCTCGATCGATTGTGCGCATGCGAACTATGGCGGAGATAACTGGCCTGCGACCGTTTGTCCTCGCGGGATCGCCGGAGGCACGGTGCCTGGCTCGACCCCCGACGGAGACGGCGCGTACGGTCAAGCGGACCTCGCCGGCAATGTCACGGAGTTCACGCTCGACAAGTACGACCCTGCGTTCGTGACCCCGTGCGTGGATTGCGTCGACACCGCTACCTCCGCTGACCGGATCGTGGTGCGCGGAGGCGCCTACGAGCACGCCGCGCCCGTCCTCCGAACGAGCTATCGCGCGGCCTTCGATCCCGGCGATCGGTTTCCGGAGTTCGGCGTGCGCTGCGCTCGTCCGCTGTGACTACAGGCGGCCGGTGAGCGCCATCACCACGAGGATGACGACCAGGATACCGGCCGGCGACCAGCCCCACGGGCCCGCACTGCGGTAACCGAAACCACCACCGAGCAGCGACACGACGAGGAGGATGAGGAGAATTGCCAACATGCTTTCCCGCTGTTGCGAACCGCGCGCCAAGCGCGATTCGCAGAGTTACGGCGCACCGACGGCGAAGCTGCGCTAGAACCGAGCGGACTCGCACAGCGGTCGAGCGCAGCGCAGCGCGCTCGCCCAGCGATCGGCCAAGGGTGGCCGGAACAAACCGTGATGATCTAGATCGCGCCGTTCGCCGCGCGGTTCACTTCATCAGGCGGGTGATCACGGCATCGAGCTCGCCGAAATCGGGTACGCCGACCGCGGTGAACTGGACGACGCCGGCCTTATCGATCACGAAGATCGTAGGCAGGCCCTGGATCAGGTACGCGCCGTTCGTCGCATCGCCCGCATCGAGCGCGAGCGCGTACGACACCTTGTGATGGGCGAGGAACGTCGCGACGTCGCTCGCGTCCTCATCCGAGATGCCGATCACGCGCAGGCCCTCACCGCCGAGCCTCGTGGACAAGGTATCGAGGTGCGGCGTGGTGATCGCGCACGGCTTGCACCATGTCGCCCAGAACTCGACGACGACGACGTGACCGAGCTGACTCGCGAGCTCGACCGCGGGCCCACCCCCGAGTGCGGGCAACGAGAACGCCGGCGCGGGCTTCCCGATCATCGAGGTCTGCACGGTCGCTGCGTCGGGGCGCGCCTCCGCGGTCACCGTCAAGGGCACGGTCGTGCCCCCGCGCCTCACGATGATCGGCGCCTTTTGCTGGGGCCGCAGCTTGTGCGCATTCGCGACGACCTCCTTCGACGTCGCGGTCGGATGGCCATCGATCGAGACCACCTCGTCACCGACCTTTACGCCGGCCTTGTCTGCGGGCGCATCCTTGACGACGCGCGAGACCCGCGGGGGCGAATCCTCGGTCATCACGCCGATCCACGCGGGCGGTCCATCGGGCTCGATCGGCAGCGTCACCTTCGGCGGTTGCAGCGCGGCCTCGGCGATGGTCTGGTTCGCGACCGGGATGAACCGCATCGTGATCGCGAGCTCGACCGCGATCGGCCGCGCCTCGGTCGGAGCGAAGTGCCGGCCCCTCACGACCTGGGTTAGGAACCCGGTGCTGCGATCGATCACGAGCTCGATCGGATCGCCATCGCGATCCTTGCCCGTGAGCGTCCACGCCTTATCGGTGGTCTTCGCGAGCACGAGCCCGGTCGGTACGTCCTGCACGCCGAGTAAATAGGCGAGGGGCTGCGTCGTCACCCCATCCGTGACGCCCTCGGCCTCGCCGAGCGCTTTCACCGTCGCCTGCGCGTAGTCGAGGATATGATCGAGTTCGGCGACCGCGACGTAGGTGTGATTGTCGGTGCCGGTCCACAGCTCGTACTCCGCCGCGGGCTTGCCCGGCGCGCGCAAGGTGAAGTGCGTGCGGCCATCGCGGACGAATGCCGTGGCGAACTCGTAATGTTCCTTCTCGGCTTTGCCGCCCTTCGTCAGCTCGACCGTGACCTCGCCGCGATCCGCGTAGGTCTTCAGACCCTGATAGCGCGCGACCGCTTGTCGGTACAGGACGCTCGGATCGTTCGAGGCTGGAACGAGCGGCGCGGGCGTACCGCAGCCGACAAGCAGTACGAACGCGACGCGGAGGGTGGCTTTCACGCCCTCTCAGAGTAGCAGACGCAGCCGCGCAGTCGCGACCCGGTCGAACGCGCGGCACGTACCGGTCGGCGAATCAGCCAGCATTCAATCCAGGGTGGTGATCGTGGTGCGCTTCGCCAGGGCCATGAAGATCACAGGGACCAAGAACAGCGAGAGCAACGTAGATGACGTGAGCCCACCGACGACGGCGAGCGCGAGGGGTCGGTTGGCCTCCGCGCCGCGGTCGAGTCCGATCGCGGTCGGGATGAGGCCGATCACGGTCGCGAGCGAGGTCATGGCGATCGGTACGAAGCGGACCCGCGCGGCCTCGAGGATCGCGCTGCGTTTGTCGAGCCCTTCATCGAGCCGCGTGCGCGCGTGATCGATGAGGAGGATGCCGTTGGAGACGGCGATCCCGACGACCATCAATACGCCCATCAGGGCTGTGATCGAGAAGCCCATCCCACCCGCGAGGAGCGCGATCACGATGCCGATCAGCGTGCAGGGAATCGTGAACAGCATGATGAAGGGCATCCGGATCGACTTGAACTGCGATGCCATGATCATGAACACCACCATGATCGCGAGGCCGATGCCGAGGCCGAGACCGGCGAAGGTCGTCCGCATGAGCGCGACCTGACCGACGAACTCGAACTTGATCCCGGCCGTGCGCGGATCGCTCTTCAATTTTTGCTCGAGCTCGGCGGCGGCGGTTCCGAGGTCTCGTCCCTCGGTCTGCATCAGCACGTGCGAGGCGCGCTGGAGCTGGTTGCGCTCGATCGCGATCGGCCCCTCCGATCGCCGGATCGTTCCGTACGAACCGAGCGCGACGGTCGCACCGGTCGGTCCGATGCGAAGCGGGATGGTCCGTAGTGCGGCGGTGTCGTCGATCCGCTTGTCGTCGTACTGGGTGACGAGGTAGTAGGCTTCGCCATTCCCACCGTCGACCCAGACCGCAGGAATGTTGATGTTGCCGACCGTGGCGTCGAGGGTCGCCTGGGCCGCCATCCGAGCGCTGACCCCGACGGTTCCCGCCTCCTCGCGGTCGGTGTCGACGTGGACCTCGGGGTAGTCGCTCGCGAACGTCTGCCACACGTCACGAACGCCACCGACGGTGCGCGCGACCTCGGCGACGGCGCGGGTCTCGGCTTGGAGCTCTTCGAGAGAATCGGCCCGCACTTCCACCGCCAGCGGCGCCGAGTACCCATTCGAGAACACGCTGGCGACCAGGCCGCCCGGCCACTGTAGAAAGTCGACGCCCGGATAATCGCGCGCGAGGATCTTGCGCGCTTGATCGGAGATCTCGTGTTGCGACGAGGTTCGCTCCTCCGGGTCGGTGAGACCGAGGCGGATGAAGCCCATGTGCGGACCCCAGTTCGGGCTGTTCATCGCGCTACGTGCGGCCTTTGGAGAGCCGACATTCGTGAGCACGAGATCGATGCCCGGGAGCTCCTTCTGGAGATGCTCCCCCATCTCCTGCATCTTGCGCGACGATTCTTGGATCGACGTGCCCGGGGCAAGGCGCACGTAGATTCTCTCCATCGACTCGTCGATCTCGGGGAAGAACACGCTGGGTAGGCGCGATGCGACCCAACCGCTCGCGACGACCAACAGCGCGGCGACCAGGACGATCGCCCAGCCTACGCCGAGCAGCCTGTCGAGCAAGCGCGCGTAGCCGGCGGCAAGACTCGAGATGGCGTGTTCGATTTTCTTCGCGATCCTCCCCGGCTCGGCATGGCCGAGCAGGTAGCGGCACGCGACCGGGGTGACCGTAATGCTGACGAAGAACGACGCGGCCATCGCGACGGCCACCGTGATCGCGAGCGGCACGAAGAGCTTTTGCGCGAGCCCCGCGAACAACAGGACCGGCAACAGCACGGCCATCGTGGTCAACGTCGACGCGAGGACGGGTAACACCACCGCCCTGGTCCCTTCGTACGCGGCGCGTGCGGGCGAGACGCCTTCTTTGCGGTGGCGGTGGATGGATTCGAGGACGACGACCGCATCGTCGACGAGGCGGCCCATCACGAGCGTGAGGCCGCCGAGCGTGAAGGCGTTCAGGGTCTGCCCGGTGGCATTGAGGACGATCAACGTGATCGCGAACGAGAGCGGAATCGCAAACGAGACCACGAGCGTGCCGCGGATCGATTGGAGGAAGATCAGGATCACCAACGCGACCAGGATCAGCGCCTGGATGATCTCCTTCTTGAGGCCCGCATAGGAGCTGCGTACGAACGTCGACTGATCGAAGATGGGCTTGACCGTCATGCCCGGCGGCAGGTTCTTGAGGCCCGCGATCGTCGCTTTGACGGAATCGACGATGTCGATGGTGTTGCCGCCTGGGATGCGAAGCACGTTGAGGTAGACACCATCGGCGCCATTGATCGAGACCGATTGGGTCTGCGGAGATGCACCATCCTCCACTCGCGCGACATCCTTCACGCGCACGGGCTTGCCATCGGGCCGCTTGATGATCGCGTCGCCGATGTCCGCGATGTGCTCCGCAACCGCGTTCGTATAGAGGTTCGCGTCGAACAGCTTCGTGATCAGCTCGCCCGATGGCAGGAGAGGGTTCGCGCTCGCCACGGTCTGCGCGACTTCCGCGCTCGTGATCCCGCGCGCTTGGGCTTTCGTCGGATCGACGACGACATTGATCCGGCGCTGGCGGCCACCGTTGAGCGACGCGCTCGCGACTCCCGAGATGCCCTCGAGCTTCGGCTCGATGTTGTTGAGCGCGTAGTCATAGAGCTGTGCGCCAGTGAACCCGCCGCCGTACACGGCGACCTGGACCACCGGCGCATTCGACGGGTCGTACTGCAAGACGAACGGGGGCAAGACACCGAGGGACTTCGGCACCGCCGCCATCGCGAAGCTCACCTGTTGCTGGACGAGCGACTGCGCCGCATCGAGGTTCGTGCCCCACTTGAGCCACACGAACACGACGGAGAGGTTGTTCCGAGACGTGCTCTCGACGTGCTCGACGCCGGGTGTCGCGCTGACGTACTTCTCGATCCGCCAGGTCAGCGTCTTCTCGACATCCTTGGGGCCGAGCCCCGGTGCGAGCGTGCCGATCACGAGGACCGGCGGGGTGAGCTCGGGGAACGTATCGACCGACATCCGCGGCGTGACGACCGCAGCGAACACGATGATCGCGATACACGCCATCGCGATCGCGATAGGGTTCTTGAGAGACATCCCGGTCATGGGATCGGCTTCCAGGCTTCTTCTTTGCCTGCGACTTTGTTGTTGTCATCGAGCAGGCCACGTCCCTCGGTGGCCACGTAGCTCCCGGCAGGTAGGGTTGGCTCGACGTAGTAGGTGCCCTTGCGCTCGCCGACGAGCTTCGCGCGGACGGAATGCGCGATCCCATCTGCGATCACGTAGACGTTGGTCTTCGATCCGTGGACGCTCGCCGCGATCAGCGGAATCGCCGTGGCAGGAATTGGCGCACCGATATCGAGCGAGAGCTCGGCGGTCGTCATCACCGGAATCTCTCGATGCGGATCGTCGAGATCGAGCTCGATGTGGATCGTGCGGGTGTCGGCATCCGCAGAGGGTGAGCGCCGGGAAATCTTCGCGGTGAAGTCCTTGTTCGTCGCGAGCAAGTGGACGCGCACCTCGGTCTCGGGAGCCACGCTCGTGAAGTCGTCTTCGGGGACGTCCGCGACGATCCGGACCATGTGGCGATCGACGACCGTCGCGATCGAGGTTCCGGGCCGTGCGAACATGCCCGGATCGCCCGTGCGTTCGCCGATCTCGCCATCGAACGGCGCACGCAGAACACAGTCGTCGACCTGGAGAGACGAGTTGGCCATCTGGGCCTGGACGGCCGCGAGCTGAGCGCCCTTGCTCGCGGCGTCTGCGTTCTTCTGGTCGACCTCGTTCTGCGAGACGTACTTGCCGTCGAGCAGGCTCGAGAGCCGGCTCGCTTCAGAAGCCGCCGCGGTCCGCGTGGCGTCGAGCGCGCGGGCCTGGGCGGCGACCGCTCGGCTAGAGGCCGAGGAGCTGCGACAGTCGAGCGTCGCCACGACCTCGCCGCGCTTCACGGCTGCGCCGGGACGAACGAGGACGGTATCGACATACGCCGAGACCATCTGCGGACCGATCTTTGCCTGCAGCCAGGGTTCGACCGTCCCGATATATCGCCGCCTCTGCTGGAACGGCGCAGCGACGGCCTTCACCATCGTGACGCCCTTCGGTTGTTCGGCGAGCTCGTGGTGATTCGTGCCAGCCGTCGCATGCTTGTAGAGCAGGGCGCCGACGGTCAGGACCAGCGCGCAGGTGCCACCGAGCACGAGCAACACCTTGGCTCGCTGCGGCTTCGGCGTCGGAGTAGAAGGTTGAAGAGGGTCGATCATCGCATGGGCTCCGCAAGGACACGTGCGAGCTCGGCGCGCGCACTCGATAGTTGGAACTGACCTACGGCGAGTTGGATCTGAGCTTGCGTGAGCAGCGCCTCGGCATCGGACAGCTCGACCGCCGTTCCGAGCCCACCGTCGAAGCGCGCTTCGGCCTGGGCATGATTGGCGGTCGCGGCATCGACCGCGCGCTGGAGCGCCGGTAGCGCCAAGCGCTGCACGTCGAGCGCGACCAGCGCGCGTTCGGCGATCGTCCGGAGTTGCGCGCTCACCTGTGCGAGCTCCGCAGCTCGAACTGCCTCGATTCGCTGCGAGGCGTCGGCCCGGGTCGTGATGACGCGATCGTAGAGCGGCCACGTGACTACGAGGAGCGCGTCCCAGTTTGGTACCGAGGGAATGAAACCATTCCCGTAAGGTCCGCTGTTCGCCGCGACGTCCGCGCCTCCGGCGCGCGAGGTGAGCTCGGCCGAGAAGCTCAGATCCGGCAGCATCTCGTCGCGGATCGACGTGGTGAGCAAGCGCTGCGCATCGAGCTGGGCGCGTGCGGCGCGCACTTCAGGGGATTTCGTGTCGAGCTCGCGGAGCGCCGTGGGCGAGAGGTCCTCGAACCCCACATCATCAACTCCGGCATCGACACTCGCTGCCGTCGAACCGATCGAGGCCGCGAGGACTGCCTGCGCCGTGAGTAGCGCGCCGTTCGCCCGCACACTCTCCACCTCGTAGTGCGCGAGGTCAGCTTCCGCACGCGTGAGCTCGATGGGAGGCATGAGCTGCGCGGCGACGCGGGCCCTCGCAAAATCGCGATGCGTGGTCGAGCGCGTGACCGCGGCCTGCGAGGCAGCGAGCACGGCCTTCGCGCCGAGGACGGCGTAAAAACTCTCTTCGACGAGCACCTCGAGATCGAGCTCTGAAGCCACCGCGCGCTCGCCTGCGGCGCGCGCCTGCATGGCGAGTGCGTTACCCAGTTCTTCGAGGCGGCCGAAGTCGAACAGGTCCCTGTGCACCGAGATGCCGACGAGCGTCGATGCTTGTGGCGCCCAGCTGATCGGCGCATTGGCCGGCGTACCGCCGATCCGCGCCACGTCGAGAAAGCCGAGCGTTCCGAACGACGTGGTCGTGTTGTTGTTGGTCCCCCCGAGGATCTCGGCCGCTGCGCCGACACGAATCGATCGCGCCGCCTCCGGGATTCGCGCCTGTGCACGCGCGACCTCGACGCGCGCACGCGCTGCGAGCAGGGACGGCTGATGTTCTCGTGCGTACTGGACTGCCTGGCGGAGTGTGATTTTCGGTTCAGCCTGGGCAACACGAGCGATTGAAACGATCACGAACGGGACGAGGTAGCTGGACACGACGAAGGAGCCAAGAGCAGCTGGCGTGCCACGCCCAACCCATCGTTTTCGCGTCGTTGGTTCCTCAGTAAGCCGGAAAATTTCCGGACGATCCGGAAATTCTCCTGGTCCAACCCACCGCTCGGGAGCAGGTTTCAAGCACATGCAACTGGCTGGGCCCTTGCGATCGTCGACCTGGATGGGGCGGTGATCATGCGAACTCGTTGGTTTGTCCTGCTGACGGTCGTGGTCGTCGCTGCCATCGGAGCGCTGGTCTACATCGACGAGACAGCTCGCTCGGATGCGGCTCTGGGCGACCTGGGCGAACGTCAAGCAGAGCTGGCAAGCGTGGCGAGTGCGCTGATCTCTCTCGCCCCGGAGCACGCCCGTGCATCGCTCTCCGAACGTCAGCATCGCGGATCGATCATCCTGATCGCGAACCGCGCGGGCGGCTTCACCACGCTCGCGGGCGCGCAGCTCGCGGTGCCTGAAGTGGTGGCAGCGCGAGCCCTGGGCACACGAGTGGTACGACTCGGGCCCGCGGAGGCCGCCGCGCTGGGGCTGCCCGAACGCACCGCGATGGTCGGGCTCGCACCGACCGATGATGGAGGTGCGGTGGCGGTTGCGACGAGCGCCGAGCAACAGCGCGATCGCGATCGAGCCGGACGACGGCGCGTCGTGTTGTCGATGCTACTGGCCGCGGCGGTGATGACCACGTTCGCGCTCGTGGTCTGGCGAAAACAACAGTCCGAGGCATCGCTCGCCAAAGGCCTCGCGGTGGCCGAGACTGCCCGGAGCCGCGATGCCGAGCTCGATCGCCTGTATCGCGCCGCGACGATGGCCGCGCTCGGCTCTGGCGTTGCGCACGAGCTGTCCACCCCGCTGGGAGTCATCGTCGGAAGGACCGAGCAGGTGCTCGCACGCGTCGCGGGCGACGAACGCTCGGTCAAGAATCTCCGTGTGATCCTCGATCAGGCCGAGCACATCAACCAGGTGGTGCGGGGACTCCTCGGCCTCGCGCGCGGCGCGCCGATCGCGTTGCAGACTGTCGAGGTTCGCTCGCTCGTCCGCGAGGCCGCCGCGCTCGTCGAACATCGCTTTGTTCGAGCCGACGTCGCGCTCGTGCCGGCGATCTCGAGCAGCTTGCCGGAGATTCGCTGCGAACCGCTGTTGTTCAAGCACGCCTTGATCAACCTCTTGCTCAATGCGTGCGAGGCATCACCGCCGAGGACCACCGTGCGTGTCGACGTCCACGCCGACGCGGCCGAGATTACATTCGTGGTCACGGACGAAGGGGAGGGCATCACGCCGCAAGAAGCCGCGCGCGCGATCGAACCTTTCTTCACGACCAAGCCGGCCGGCACCGGGCTGGGCCTCGCCATCGCAAACGAGATCGCGAAGACGCATCGCGGAACCTTGGACCTCTCGCAGCGCGTTCCTCGTGGGACACGCGCGTGCATCCGTATTCCTCTCGAACCGAACGGACAAGCATGAGCCGCCCACGCGTGATCGTCGTCGATGACAAGTTGGCGATGGCGGAAACGTTGGCTGATGGGATGGGCGACCACCAGCTCGATGCGGTGGCTCTCGGCTCGGCCAAAGAAGCGCTCGCTGCCATTCGCGCGGGTGGCGTCGATGTCCTGGTGACCGATCTGCGGATGCCAGAGATGGACGGGCTCGCCCTTCTCGACACCGTGCACGCCTCCCATCCCGAGCTTCAGGTCATCGTCATGACCGCCTACGGCGCGATCGATTCGGCCGTGGAAGCGATCCGCAAGGGCGCCTACCACTACCTCACGAAGCCGTTCAAGCTCGACGAGCTCGTCATCTTCGTGCGTCGCGCGATCGACGAGCGTGCGATCCGGCGCGAAGCTGCAACGCTCCGCCGAAAGCTCGGCACGCACTTCAGTCTCGGTGGCCTGGTCGCCGAGAGCGCCGCGATGAAGCGGGTGCTCGACATCGTGGAGCGAATCGCGCCGACCAGCGTTCCCGTGATGATCACGGGCGAGACCGGCACGGGCAAAGGGGCGATCGCGCGCGCGATCCACGGGACCAGTGCACGAGCGGCAAAGCCGTTCATCACGATCAATTGTGCGGCGCTACCGGAACAGCTCCTGGAGAGCGAGCTGTTCGGTCACGAGCGCGGCGCCTTCACCGGCGCGACCCAGGATCATCCTGGACTGTTCGTCGCTGCTGATGGAGGCACGATCCTACTGGACGAGATTGGCGAGATGCCGATCGCGTTGCAGCCCAAGCTCTTGCGCGTCCTCGAGGCCGGGACGCTCCGCCCGGTGGGGGCCACGGTCGAACGCAAGGTGGACGTTCGGGTGATTGCGGCCACCCATCGAGACCCGCATAAGGCGGTCGCCGCGGGCTTGCTGCGCGAGGACCTGTTGTATCGCCTCGACGTGTTGCCGATCGAGATGCCGGCGCTCCGGAACCGACCTGATGACATCGGTCCACTCGTGGCTCATTTTTTTGCCGAGTCGATCGAGCGCCACCCCGCCGCGACCGCGTCGCGATTTTCGCGTGCCGCGATGCGTCGGCTGATGGACCACGCCTGGCCTGGAAATGTCCGAGAGCTGGCGCACGTCGTCGAGCGCGGCGTGATCCTGGCAACCGGCGAGGAGATCATGTCGACCGACCTCGGGCTCGGCGCTCCAGAGGAGCTCGACCCAGCGTTCTTGACCGGAGAGATCGTTCCGATGAGCGCGATGCAGAGGCGCTACGCGCGCTGGGCACTCGCTCGGCTAGAGGGTCACAAATCTCGCACCGCAGAGCGACTCGATATCGATGCGAAGACGCTCAACCGATGGTTGAGTGACGAGTGAGGTCGCCGAAAAGCAGAAGACCCCGCGGTTGCG
>JANXOP010000314.1 GCA_025357755.1 Kofleriaceae bacterium
CCCCCCCCCCCCCGCCGCGAACGCCGAGCCGGCCATCGAGGCGGTGACGTTCGACCGCGCGGTACACCTCGCGCTCGAACGCTCGACCGACGCACGGCTCGCGGCCGACGAGGTCGCACGCGCAGATGCGTTGCTCACCCAGGCCAAGTCGACGCTGCGCCCGCTGATCGGGATCCAGGCGTCATACCAGCAGCTCGAAGGTGATCGATTCGTCGCGGGTCGCGAGACGACCTCCGGCGAATCGTTCGTCGCCGCCGCCACGATCACGATGCCGCTCCTCGATTTTCGACGCCGCGCGGATGTCCAGCGATCCCGCGATCAGCTCGAGAACGAGCGCGCCACCGCGGCGAGCACACGGCGTACGGTCGCGATCCAGACCGGGCACGCGTACCTCTCCGTCTTCGCCTCGCAACGCTTGATCGAGGCGGCGACGCTGTCGCGCGACACCGCGAAGGCTCACCTCGACTTTGCGACCACGCGGACGCAGGGCGGCATCGGTACCGAGATCGATATCGCGCGTGCACAGACCGAGCTCGAGACCGACACATCGAATCTCGAGATCGCCCAGACCGCGCTCGTGGAGGCCGAGGAAGCGCTCGGCGTGCTGACGGGCACGAACGCGCCGCTCGACGCGACGACCGAGCCGACGTTCGGCGAGACCGACACCGTCAGGAAGCGCGCCGACCAGCTCGCGAGCGAGCAACGCGCGAGCTCGGCCGCGTGGTCGCGGAACGCACAGTGGGCCGAGTATCTGCCGACCTTGTCGTTGAATGCGTCGGCGTTCTACGACACGCCACAGATCGATCCGCTGCCCGGGCGCGGCTTTCAGGTGCTCGCGACGATCGCCGTGCCGCTCTACGACGGTGGCTTCCGGCGGGGGCTCCGCGAAGAGCGCGATGCAGTGCTCGCGGAGGCACGTGAAGGTGTGACCCAGACCGAGCGGCAAGCGAGCTCCGACGTGCGCGCGAGTCGCAGCCAGGTCGAGCACGCTCGACGCGCCCGGGACGCGGCACACCGAGCAGCTGACTTTGCCGCGCACGCCCTGCAGCTCGCGAACATCGCGTACGAAGGCGGCACCGGCACCAGCCTCGAGGTCATCGATGCGCAGCGCGCGGCGCGCGATGCGGCGACCCAGGCCGTGATCGCCGACGACAACCTCCGCCAGGCGCAGTTCGGCCTGCTCGCGGCGACCGGGCACTTCCCCGATTGACTACTCGCCTGCGGGCTCGACGTCGCCAGGCTCGGCAAGCTCGTCGAAGTCGCCCGTGAACGACTGGGCATCGACGTCGATCGCGAGATCGTCGTCGACCCGGCTGTCCGCATCCTGCTCGTCCACGATGCCATCGCCATCCGAGTCCAGGTACGCGTACGGATCGTTGACTGCGACGTACGTTCCGTTGACGTAGTTCGTATCGCCGAGATCGACGAACTGTTGATTCTGGGTAACGACGACGTTCTGCGAGACGTTGATCGTGGTCGACGGGGCGCCCTTCGGGTTCGGAAAGCTGACCGTACCCGCATACTGGCCACCAGCTTCGTAGGCGAGCGCGTAGCGATGGCCCTTGGCCAACTGCAACGCGTAGGAGCCGTCTGCGCGCGTGCGCGCACGGATGCGCTCGCGCTTCCCGGTCCGCTGATCGACCGTCACCGCGACGACGTAGTCGATGCGCTTGCCGCGCGGTACGCGCCCGCGAATGCCGAGGCCTGCCGATGTTGCGGGCGCGGCCTGCCCACGTGCCGGGTACGCCGGTGGCGGCGCTTGGTTCGGCGCACAAGCACCGAGCGTCGCGAGGAAGGTGATCGTGCGGAGGCGCGGGAGGAGCGGGTTCATGCCTTCAGACGGCGGGGGGCCACATCGGTCGCACCGAAATCGACCGCAGGCGCAGGGCCGCTCGGATTCCGAAGCCAAACCCAGTGGTTCCACCAAAGCCGAGGCGCTGACGATCGAGTGTCACACCCAGCCCTGGAGCGGCCTATAGAGGACATGAAGCCCTTCCGCTACCTCATGTTCCTCATCGCCATCGCCATTCCGGCGACCGCCCTCGCCGCCTCTGCCAGCTCGGATGACTGCTGCGCGAATGGCGGCAGTGCCTGCTGCCACGCTGGCTGTCCGCTCTGTAATCACGCACGATGATACGTGGCCGATCGCGCCCAGCTGACCGCCTGGATGATCGCCGCCGCTGAAGGCGATCGCGACGCGATCGATCCGTTGTTCCACGCGCTCTGGCCCAGCGCGGTCTCGTACGCCTCGCGCATGCTCGGCGATCGATCCGCCGCCGAGGACTGCGCCCAAACCGCTCTGACTCGCATGTTCAGCCACCTCGACCACTTCGACCCTGCGGGTGATGCGCTCACCTGGACCCTCACGCACGTGATGTGGGAATGCCGCACCGCGCGCAAGTCGCGCGCGCGTCGCGCCGAAGCGCCCGAGGCGACGGCGCCGGTCGAGATCACCGATGGCCGCACCACGCTCGAAGACCGCGACCAGATCCGTGCTGCGTTACGCGAGCTCGAGCAGCTCGAGCCACGCGACATCGAGGTGATCGCGGCGACCTTGTTGGACGACGACTCGCTTCGCGAGCGCCTCACACCGGCCACGTATCGCAAGCGGCTGGAGCGCGCCCTCGCGCGGCTGCGCACCGCCTGGAAGGATCGTCATGGCGCGCGCTGAGATCGCGTTCAACCAAGCACGCGCGGCGTACACCCGTGCGCATCTGGTCGCGGGCCTGCGCGGTGTCGTCGTCGCTTGCGCGTTGATCGCCGTCGCGATCGCGCTCCATCGCATCACGCACGCGACGTGGTTTGCCGCCGGCATCCTCGCGATCACGCTCGGCGTCCTGGGCTGGCGTGGCGGACCGATGCGCCGCGGTTCGCTCGCGGGCGTACTCGCAGGGTTGCCTCCGATGTTCGCACCGGTGTTCGTCTCGCTCGTCTCCCACGGTGGCTTGCGCTGTGCGGATTGCCCGACGATGCCGTCGCTCGCCTGCACGCTGACCTGCTTCGGAACGGCGGCACTCGTCGGCGTGGTCGTCGGCAACCACGCGACGCGCGATGCCTCGCCGAGCCGCTTCGCCTTCGCGGCGACGCTCACCGCTGCACTCACCGGTGCCCTCGGCTGCGGCACGACCGGGATCGGAGGGGCCCTCGGCATCGCGGTCGGCCTCGTCGCGGGCGGCGTCACCGGCTGGGTCTCCACGGCACGCGCCGCCTGAGGGCGATCGTCGGTCAACCTTCCTGGGCTCCCGAACGAAGCCCTGCTACCGTCTTGGTTCGTGTGGCGCCTCGTCATGATCTTCGCGATGGCGCTCTTGGTGGCCGACACGACGGGGATGCTGCCCGAGGGAGATGACTCCGAATGTGCGGACGGTGACGGCAGGCAATGCCCGCCAGCCTGTCCCACATGCACCTGCGCATGCCACTCGTTGTCGGCTTCGCCCGCGGTCGCCGTCGCGATGACACGCATCGAGAGTCCGACCCGAGTCGTCGAGCTTCCGGCACCGAGCGAAGGGGACGGCCAGATCGCACCCGCTCCCACTACGCGCCCTCCGATCGTCTGAGCTGACGTCCACCCGGAACAGCGTTGACACGGCACCGCGAGGTGCCTTGGAGGATACACGTGCACAAGATGACCACGGCACTCGCCGTTGTCGGGACCTTGGGTCTCGCAACGTCGACGCGCGCAGAACCGATCACGCTCGACCAAGCGCTCGAACGAGCAACTCACCGACCGAGCATCGAATTGACGAAACTCGATGTCGATGCTGCGCGCGCCAGCGCCCGCGGTGCGGCCCTGCCCCTGCACAACCCCGAGGTCTCGGCTGGCGCCGGGCCACAGTTCGGAGCGGGATCGATCCAGCTCCAGCTCCAGCTCGGGCTGTCTCAGACGATCGAGCTCGGCGGCAAACGTGCCGCGCGAAGCCAGGTCGCGGATGCGCAGATCCACGGCGCCGAGCTCGCGAGTCGCAGCGAGGTGATCCGGTCGCGTGTCGAAACCTGGCGCGCGTTCGAACGTGCGTTGGTCGTTCGCGAACGACTCACGACCCGACGCGAGGTCGAGCTCCTCGCGCTCGCGCTCGCCGATGCGATGCGCAAGGCCATGCGAGCCGGTGGAACCACCAAGCTCCGCGTCAACGTCGTGATCGCGGAGGCCGGCCGCGCCACCCAGGAACGCATCGGCGCTGAAGCCGAAGATGCCACCGCTCGAGCAGCGCTCGCCGAGGCGATCGGAGCCAGCGCCTCCGAGCGGCTCGAACCCCTTGGAACCCTCGTCGATGCGCCTCCCCTGGCTGGGAATCCTGAAGATCTGGTCGCGACGGCGCTTCGCGATCACCCCACGGTCGTTGCGAGCATCAATGCCGAGGCCGTCGCGTACGCGCACATCGTCGACGCCGATGCGCGCGGCCATGCCGACCTCACCGTCGGAGTGGGGTACGCGTACGCACCGGATCCGGACGGCTCGCACGCGGTCGTGGGCACCCTCTCGATGCCGCTCGCGATCCGAAATCACAACCAAGGCGAACGCGCAGCGGCACGGATCGCCGCGAAGCGGGTCGAGGTCGAGCGGACCTATGCTCGGGTCGAGGTCGAACGTTCCATCCGGCTCGCGATCTCCAACTATCAGCGAGCACGAGATGCGGTGGCTGGCTTCGATCGCGAGGTGACCGAGAAGCTCGACGAGAATCTGGCTGCAGCCCAGGATGCGTTCTCGAAAGGAGGGCTCGACTTTGTCGAGCTGACCACGACCCAACGCGATCTAATCGCATCGCGAAGCGCCTTTCTGGATGCGCGGCTCGCACTCGTAGATGCCTGGGCCGACCTCGCGCTCGCGACCTCGCTGGCGGTGAAGCTGTGAAGGCGCTGGTCTGGATCATGCTGCTCGGTGGATGCGGCAACGCCGCTGCACCGGAACCGAAACCAGAGGTGGTGGAGAAGGAGACCACGCAACGGATCATCGTCTCGGAGCGGGTTGCCAAGGACGCCGGCCTCCTGGTCGCGCAGGTCGAGATGGCCACGCTACCAGCGACGGTCGAATTGACTGGAGAGGTTGCCGCGAACCCCGACCGCGTCGCGCAGGTCTCGGTCCGCGTCGCAGGACGGCTGGTCGAGGTGCGCTTTCAAGAGGGTCAGCGCGTAGCGGCCGGCGAGATCCTCGCATCGGTCGAGTCGAGCGAGGTCGCGCACGTGAGGTCGGAGCTCAGCTCGACGAGCACGCGCGCCGAGGCTGCACACAAGCGTGTTGACCGCGTCGCGAAGCTCGTGGATGCAGGCACGGCCTCGACCCAAGATCTCGAGACTGCGCGCGCGGAAGCGACCGTCCTCGATGCCGATGTCTCCGCGGCGAGACAGACCCTCGCGAGCATCGGCGGTGGCGGCGGAGCGACGGCTCGTCTCGAGCTGCGTGCGCCGTTTGCGGGCGTGGTGCTGCGCCGCAATGGCGTCGTCGGTCAGCCCGTGGCAGCCGACCACGTCGTCGCGGAGATCGTCGACCTCGATCATGCGATCTTCCTCGCGCGCTTGTTCGAGCACGACCTGGCTCGCGTGCGCGAGGGCGCGGATGCCGAGGTCCGGCTAGACGCCTATCCCGAGCTCGCCTTCAGCGGCAAGGTCCTGACGGTCGGTCGTCAGGTGGAGCCCGTCGCACGTGCCGTGATCGCGCGCATCGCGATCGACGACAAGAGCTCGAGTCTGAAGATCGGGTTGTTCGGGGCGGCGGTCGTCGTGATCCCGGATCCAGCCGCGATGCCATTGCTTCCGATCGTGCCGAGCTCCGCCGTCTCCAAGATCGACGACCATCCGGTCGTCTTCGTCGAGGTCGGCGTACGCTCCTTCGAAGTCCGAACGGTCGAGCTCGGACACGCCGTCGCCGGCAGCGTCGAAGTCGTGAAGGGTCTGAAGGCTGGCGATCGCGTCGCGACCGGTGGCCTGTTCACCCTCAAGAGTCTCGCTCTCAAATCGACCTTCGGCGAGGAGGACTGAGATGGCGATCATCAAAGCGATCCTCGGCTGGTCGTTGCGAAACCGCTTGCTGGTCATCGCTGGCTTTCTCGTGATGATCGGATTCGGCGTGCGCGGCGCGCTGAAGCTACCGATCGATGCGGTGCCGGACGTGACCAACGTGCAGATCCAGATCATCACGACGGTCCCCGCGCTCTCGCCGGTCGAGGTCGAACAATACGTTTCGGTGCCCGTGGAGCGGGCGATGGCGGGGATTCCTCGGACCGCCGAGATTCGATCGATCTCGAAGTATGGCATCTCGGTCGTGACCATCGCGTTCGAGGATGGCACCGATATCTACTTCGCTCGTCAGCTCGTGGCGGAGCGGATGAGCGAAGCGGAAGACGCCGTCCCCCGCGAATACGGCCGGCCCGAGATGGGCCCGATCTCGACCGGGCTCGGCGAGATCTATCAGTTCGCTGTACGAGGTGAGGGCAAGTCTCCGCGCGAGCTCAAGGAGACCCTCGACTGGTACGTCGCGCCACAGCTGCGAATGGTTCCCGGCGTCGTCGAGGTCAACAGTTTTGGCGGCGAGACCAAGCAGTACGAGGTCGCTCTCGATCCTGGCCGGCTGCAGGCGAGCGGGATCAGCGTCGCCGACGTCGTCACGGCGATCGAGCAAGCAAACGGGAACGCAGGTGGTGGCTACCTCGAGCACGACCGCGAGCAACTGGTCGTGGGCTCGCTGGGCTTGATCCGATCGGTCGAGGATCTCCGCATGGTCGTCGTCGGCACGAGCGACGACGGGGTTCCGATCACGATCAGCCGCGTGGCCAGTCGCGTCGGTATCGGCTCGGCTCTGCGTCGAGGTGCTGCCTCGATCGATGGCCGTGGCGAGGTCACCGTTGGCGTCGTGATGATGCTGATGGGAGCAAACTCGCGCACGGTGACCGAGGCAGTGAAGGCCAAGATCGTCGAGCTCGTCCCATCTCTGCCGCGGGGCATGACCATCGAACCGTTCTACGACCGATCGGCGCTGGTCGATCGCACGATCAGCACGGTCGTTCGAAATCTCGCCGAAGGTGCGCTGCTCGTCGTCCTCGTGCTCGTGTTCCTGCTCGGAAATCTGCGAGCCGGCGCGATCGTCGCGCTCGTGATCCCGCTGGCGATGCTCTTCGCGCTGCTCTTGATGAACGCGTCCGGATCGTCGGGAAACCTGATGAGTCTCGGGGCGATCGACTTTGGACTGATCGTCGATGGTGCGGTGATCGTCATCGAGAATGCGGTCCGTCGTCTCGCCGAGGCGCGTCGACTCGCGAATCGTCCACTCACCGGTGAAGAGCGCACGAAGGTCGTCGAAGCAGCAGCCTCCGAGATGCTCTCGGCGAGCCTCTTCGGCCAGCTGATCATCGCGATCGTCTACATCCCGATCCTCGGACTCGGCGGTGTCGAAGGGAAATTGTTTCATCCGATGGCGACGACGGTGCTGTTCGCGCTGGGCGGCGCGTTCATCGCCACGATCACGCTCGTGCCCGTGCTGGCGAGCCTCGTCCTCCGCGACGGTCACGAACGCGAGACGCTGTTGATGCGCGGACTGCATCGGATCTATCCGCCTGCGCTCGCCGGCGCCCTGCGGCACCGCGCCCTCGTGCTGACGTGTGGAGTTGCCGTGCTCTTCGCGGCGGTGGTCGTCGGTCGCCAGATCGGCGCCGAGTTCGTCCCCAAGCTCGACGAAGGTGACGTGCTCGTCGAAGTCCGGCGCTTGCCGGGCGTCGCGCTCTCGGAATCGATCGCCACCGATCAGCGGCTCCAGAAGGCACTGCTCGAGGTTCCAGAGGTCGCGCACGTCATCTCGAAGACCGGTGCACCCGATCTCGCGAACGATCCGATGGGGATCGAGCAGACCGATGTCTATATCCAGCTCCAGCCGCACTCGAAATGGCGAGCAGGCTACGTCAAAGAAGATGTGGCGAAGGCGGTGGCCGCTGCGCTCGAAGAGAACGTACCCGAGCTGTCGTTCGCGCTCTCTCAGCCGATCGAGATGCGCACGAACGAGCTCGTTGCCGGGGTGAAGTCCGATATCGCGGTCGAGATCTACGGACCTGACTTGGTCGCGCTGCAGCGGCTAGCGCGCAGAGTGACGGCCGTCGTGCGCCGTGTGCCCGGCGCTGTCGATGTGCGTGCCGAGCAGGGACATGGGCTCTCGTACTTACGGATCACCCCTGACCGCGCCGCACTCGCGCAACACGGCCTCACGATCAAGGACGTCAACATGCTGACCGGGGCGATGGCTGTCGGCCAGCGCGCAGGCGTGGTCCGGGAAGGTGACCGTCGGTTCGAGATCGCCGTCAAGCTCGACCACGTCGATGGGGACCTCGATCGCGTGCGCAGGTTGCCGCTCCGATCCGCGCGTGGAGCGGTCGTTCCACTCGGTGACGTCGCCTCGGTCGAGGCTGTCACCGGGCCACTCGTGGTGAATCGGAACAAGCTCTCTCGCCGGATCACGGTCGAGGCCAACGTGCGTGGCCGCGACCTCGTGTCGGTCGTGAACGATGCGCGAACGGCCGTGCAGCGCGAGGTCGCGCTCCCCGCCGGGTACCGGCTCGAATGGAGTGGAACGTTCGAGAACTTCCTGAGCGCGAAGAAGCGGCTACAGCTGGTCGTGCCGCTCGCGTTGCTCGCGATCCTGTTCCTGCTCTGGCGCGCGTTCGATCGGGGCAAGCCGGCGCTCCTGATCTTCCTGAACATTCCCTTCGCGATCATCGGAGGCGTCTTCGCGCTGGCGCTGCGAGGGCTGCCTTTCAGTATCTCCGCGGGAGTCGGCTTCATCGCGCTCTTCGGGGTCGCCGTCCTGAATGGTCTCGTGTTGGTCTCGTTTGCGCGACACCTCGAGGCGGATGGGCGCACGCCGCACGAGGCGATCGCAGAGGCCGCGCGCCTGCGCCTTCGTCCCGTCCTGATGACCGCCTTGGTCGCGGCTCTCGGCTTCATCCCGATGGCGCTCTCGACCGCCCCGGGTAGCGAGGTCCAGCGTCCTCTGGCGACGGTCGTGATCGGCGGCTTGGTGAGCGCCACCGTGCTGACGCTGATGCTATTTCCGGCGGTCTATTCGCTCGTCCATCCTTCGCGACCTCGCAAGCCGCGCTGACCACGCGGTGGGACGTCAGGCCGCGAGACGGATCACCGAGGCCGGGGCCACCTGGTTCGCCTCGTTGAACTTGCTCACCATCACGGGAATCCCGACGATCGGGACGAGTAGCATCAACAGGAAGATCGCGATGCCCGAGGTGCCGGTCGCCTTCTCGGCGCCCTCGCTCCACTTCCACGTCCAGTAGAGCGCGCCGACGAAGGGAAGCAGCAGGATCCACGCGGTGGGGATCTGGGTGCCGTAGACCCGGTTGAGCTCGTTCTTGGTCTTGACCTGCCAGACCAGGGCGTAGATGCCGAGCGTGACGACGGTCAGGAGGAGCACGATGATTGCGGAGCGCTTGGTCATGCGCCCCAGACGCCGGTCGCGGCGCGCTGTCGCACGCTTTCGCGAAATTTCTTAG
Organism: Kofleriaceae bacterium; assembly: GCA_025357755.1. Taxonomy (GTDB): domain Bacteria; phylum Myxococcota_A; class Polyangia; order Haliangiales; family Haliangiaceae; genus JABFXX01. The sequence goes on from JANXOP010000314.1 coordinate 9,486, forward strand.
CGCTTGCGCGCCACGAAGCGATGGATCTTCGCGCGATCGGTGCGCCAGTCGGGCACATCGTCGACGAGCTGGTCTTTCAAGATATCCCAGCCCATGAACTGCGTGGCGAGCGGCGGTGTAGGCTCGTCCTCGGCACCGCCAAAGTACTCGTACACGAACAAGCCACCCGGCTTCGTCGCGCGTTGCAGATCCGCGATCTTCGAGAACGCAGGATACGCGTAGATCATCGCGACGAGGTCCCACTTCGCGGTGCCGTAGTCGTAGCTCGTCACGTCGGAGACCACCGCCTCGAGCTTCAGCGCGTGCGCCGCGGCTTCCTCTCGCGCCTGGCGAATGCCTTCTTCCGAGAAATCGACGCCCGTCACTGTCCACCCCGCGCTTGCGAGGTAGAGCGCGTTGCGACCCTGCCCCATCGCAACATCCATCGCCGTGCCAGGCGCGTGCGTGGCCGCGTACTCGACGAGCAGCTTGTTCGGCGCATGCTCGAAGCCGAGCTTGTTCTCGTAGATGTGATTCCACACCTGGGTCTTCGCGACCGACCCGGCCGTCTGCCAGCCTCGATAGACGAGCTTCCATGCCTGGCCGTCGCGCGACCACACGAGCGTGTACCAGCCATCATCCTTGTACCCGCCGTGGATCTTGTTGCCACCTTGCTGCTCGGTCGCTCTGCCGATGAACACCGCATCGCTGCCTCGCGCGAACACGCGCTCCTCGGACCACGTGCGCGACTCGATCATCGTCGATGGATCGGAGCTCGCGAGGCGCTCCTGGACCGAGGCGATCTCCTGCGCGGCATCGCGATACGTACCCTCGAAGCGAACGTAGTTGGGCCCGAGCTGCGCGGTCACGGCAGCGAGGTCGCGATGATCGACCGCCTCGAGGAAGGCGTGGCTCTTCGCGATGATGTCGCTATCAGTTGGCGGGCGCGGCGCGACCGGCCCTCGACACGCCATCGCCGCCGCCACGACCACCACGACCACCACGACCACGCGCATGTCGCATTCTACCGGTGCCGGCGCCGCGGCATTCCGCTAGCGAGGAATCACGTCGCGCATGGTCTGAGGCATGCGTCCGAGCAGCTGCTCTAGCTGTGGGCTCACCGCGGCGAAATCGCCCGCGCGTGCGGCCTGGAACAGGCCCATCGTCATGGTGACCGCGATCGGCGGCAGGCCCTGCGCGACCAGCGACCGCTCGTACTCTTCGTCGGGCACGACGACGCGCTCGATCGGTTTTCCCGTGATCTCGGACGCGATCCTCGCGACGTCGGCCAGATCGTGGGCCACGTTGGACGTCAGCGGCGCCGTGATCCCGTGCAGCTTCGTGGGTTCGGCGAGCGCGATCGCTGCGGCGTCGGCGAGATCGTGATGCGTGGTCCACGACACCTTGCCGTCGGCCGGCGCGATCAGCTTGCCGGTCGCGATCGCGGGGCCGAGGTAGCGCAGCGGCGTACTGGCATAGAACCCGTTGCGCAGGGACACGAACGGGACACCGCTCGCGGTGAGAAGCTCCTCGCTCGCGACGTGCGACTTCATGGGCGGGAACGCGGAATCCTTGCTCGCACCCATGTGGCTCGTATAGAGAATCCGCTGCGCCCCGGCCGCCTTCGCCGCCTCGATGGCCGTGCGATGGCGACGCAACGCGACCTCGCCGACAGCCGCGGCGGAGATGATCAAGATGTCGGTCACGCCCTCGAACGCGTGCGCGAGCGCGGCCGCGTCTTCGAAGTCACCGTGTCGTACGCGCACGCCCTGTTCCGCAAAGCGCTGTGCTTTCTCGGGCTCGCGCACGCTCAGCGCGATCCGCGTTGCGGGCACTCGAGCGAGCAACCGTTCGACGACGAGGGATCCGAGGGTTCCGTTGGCACCAGTGATGACGAGCATGTGTTCCTCTTTGTTATCGTTGATAACGTCTTGTTGATATCATAGATATTGCCGATGTCTACAGTCGCTAGTACGTTCGTGTTATCGTTGGAAACATGGTCGAGCCGCGCGAGCGTATCGTCGAGGCGGCGAGCAGGATCCTCGCTCGCCACGGCCGCGAAGCGCTCACCACACGTGCGGTCGCGACGGCCGCCAAGGTCCAGGCGCCGACGATCTATCGCCTGTTCGGTGACAAGCGCGGCCTGCTCGATGCCGTGGTTGCTCACGGCATCGCCGTGTACACGCACTCGAAGGCGAACCACGCACCGATCGCGGATCCGGTCGAGGACCTTCGCACCGGCTTCGATCAGCACATCGAGTTCGGCCTCGCGAACCCGGCGGTCTACGCGCTGATGTCCGATCCGTCACTGCACCTCACCGCGGCCAAGGCTGGAGCGCAGTACCTCGAGCAGCGCATCCATCGCATTGCCCTCGCCGGTCGGCTTCGCGTGAGCGAAGCGCGCGCGGTCGAGCTCGTCCATGCGGTCGGCCTCGGCACCGTGCTCGCGCTGCTCGAGCGGCCCGCAGCCGAGCGCGACCTCGGGCTCGGCCTCGCGATCGATGCGCGCGATGCCCTGGTCGCGGCGATCACCACGAATGCGTCTGCGCCCAAGGCGAACAAGGTCCACACTGCAGCGATCGCCCTGCGCGCCGGCCTCGCTGACTTGACCGAGCTAAGTCCGCGCGAACGCGACCTGTTAGACGAGTGGCTCGCCCGGATCGCGAAGCGGCGCTGAGCGCTCGAACTGCCGACATTTCGGCAGGTCGCTTTCTGCGCACGGCGGCGTAGAGTGCGCCCACGATGGTTGCTCTTTCGATCCTCGAGCTTGGCCGGGTACGACAAGGCGGAACACGACGCATGGCGCTCGACGAAGCTCGCGAGCTCGGCCGCAATGCCGAGGCGTGGGGTTACACGCGCTTGTGGATCGCCGAACACCACAACATGGCGGGCGTGACCACCGCCGCGACGTCGCTCGTGATCTCGCACATCGCCGCGGGAACCAAGACCCTTCGCGTCGGCGCGGGAGGCATCATGTTGCCGAATCACGCGCCGTACGTGATCGCGGAGCAGTTCGGCACACTCGAGACGTTGTACCCGGGCCGGATCGATCTCGGTCTCGGCCGCGCCCCTGGCACCGATCAGGCCACGTTACGCGCCCTGCGTCGTGATCCGAATGCGGCGGAGTATTTCCCCGATGACGTGAAGGAGCTGCAAGCGTTCCTCGCACCTGTCGAACCGGGCCAACGGATCGAGGCGGTCCCCGGCTCGGGCACGAACGTGCCGCTGTGGATCCTCGGGTCGAGCACGTTCGGTGCGCAGGTCGCGGCGAAGTTCGGATTGCCGTTCGGCTTCGCCTCGCACTTCGCGCCGGACTCGCTCGATCCCGCGCTCCAGATCTATCGCTCGAAGTTTCAGCCGTCGGCACAACAGGCAAAACCGTACGCGCTCGTCGGCGTCAACGTGATCGCGGCCGAGACCGATGCCGAGGCGCGCCACCTCGCAACGTCGCAACAGATGTCCTTCGCGGATCTGTTTCGCGGCGAGCGCCGCCTGATGCAACCGCCGATCGACGACATCGAGACCTACTGGTCGCCGCGCGAGAAGGCGCAGGCGAGATCGATGTTGCAGTTCAGCATCGTGGGGTCGCGCGACACCGTGCGCACCGGTCTCGGTGTGCTGCTGGAGCGCACCCATGCGGACGAGCTGATGGTGGTATCGGACGTTTTCGATCCCGCAGAGCGGCTCAAGTCGTTCGAACGGATCGCCGAGATCGGTCAATCGCTTCAGTCGTAGGCTGCACGCAAATTCTGCGGACAGCTTCGCCATCCATATCTCTATCTGCTCGTGCGATGGTGGTACTGAACCGTCTCTCGAGTGCGTACGTGTATCTACGTACGCCCGTAGACGCATCACCAAGAAGTGGGCGTGGCACGAATGGAGGTCTCGATTGATCAGCACCCGGATTCGCTCATGCGCACCGGTGCCCTACAGAGTGCAATTTTCAACAGCGCAAACTTCTCCAGCATCGCGACCGACGCGAAGGGAGTGATCCAGATCTTCAACGTCGGCGCCGAGCGAATGCTCGGCTACAGCGCCGACGATGTGATGGACAAGGTCACGCCCGCCCAGATCTCTGACCCCGACGAGATCATCGCGCGCGCGGCGGCGTTGAGTGTCGAGTTCTCGAAACCCATCGCCCCGGGCTTCGAGGCTCTCGTCTTCAAGGCCTCGCACGGTATCGAAGACATCTACGAGCTGACGTACATCCGCAAGGATGGCAGCCGGTTTCCTGCGGTCGTATCGGTCACCGCGTTGCGCGATGCGCACGGTACGATCATTGGCTATCTCCTGATCGGCACCGACAACACCGCGCGCCGCCAGCACGAGGAGGAGCGAGCGAAGCTCGATCAGCGGCTCCGCGACCAGCACTTCTACACGCGGTCCCTGATCGAAGCGAATATCGATGCGCTGATGACCACGGATCCACGTGGCATCATCACCGACGTCAACAAGCAGGCCGAGGCACTCACCGGCAGCACACGCGACGAGCTGATCGGCTCGCCGTTCAAGCAGTACTTCACCGATCCGATGCGCGCCGAGGTCGGCATCAATCGCGCTCTCGGCCAGGGCCAGCTGACGAACTACGAGATCACGACGCGCGCGAGAGACGGCAGCCTGACCGTCGTATCCTTGAACGCGAGCACGTTCAACGACCGCGATCGCCGGCTGATGGGAGTCGTCGTCGCCGCCCGCGACGTGACCGCCTTGAAGCGGTTCGAGCGAGCCCTGCAGGACAAGAATGACGAGCTCGCAGCGGCGAGCCGGATGAAGTCCGAGTTCCTCGCGACCATGTCGCACGAGCTCCGCACCCCCCTGAACGCGATCGTCGGCTTCTCCGAGGTCTTGCACGACGAGCTGCTCGGTAGCCTGACCGAGCAGCAGCGCGACTTCATCGCCGACATCCACACGAGCGGCCGACACCTGCTCGCGCTGATCAACGACATCCTCGACCTCTCGAAGGTCGAAGCGGGCAAGATGACCCTGGATCTCGAACAGGTCGCGGTCTCGACGCTGTTCGTCAATTGCGTGTCGATGATCCGCGAGAAGGCGACGAGTCGAAGCATTCGCGTGACCGTCGAAGCACCCGACGGCCTCGGCTCGATCACCGCGGACGCTCGGAAGATCAAACAGATCGTCTACAATCTGCTGTCGAACGCGGTGAAGTTCGTGCCTGCTGGTGGGGACATCACGCTCCGAGCATCCCGCGTATCTCGCGAGGCGGTCGGCAGGTCGACGGGACCGTGGGCGAGCCGGGCACTGCCGCTGGCCGAGAGCAGCTTCGTCGAGTTTCTCGAGATCAGCGTGACCGATTCAGGTATCGGCATCGCGGCCGAGGCGTTCGTGCAGTTGTTCAAGCCCTTCAGCCAGATCGATCGCGGCCTCGCTCGCAAGTTCGAGGGTACGGGCCTGGGTCTCGCGATGGTCATGCAGCTCGCTCAACTCCACGGCGGTACCGTAGCGGTGCAAAGTGCGGTCGGTAGTGGCTCGCAGTTCACGGTGTGGATCCCGGTCCGAGCTACGTGGGGCGCGGTCTCGTCCGGCGCGCCGATCGCGCTCGTGGTTCAGGACGATGCGAGCTCGGCCGAGGTGCTTCGCCAGCAACTCGAGCTGCAAGGCTTCACCGTGGTCCACGCGAGCTCCGCGGACGCGGGCATCGCGCTCGCGCTGCAACATCGGCTCGCGCTGATCACGGTCGACATCTTGCTTTCCGGTATGGACGGCTGGGAATTCCTCTCGCGCCTCAAGCAAATGCCGGCGCTCGCGCGGATCCCGGTCGTGCTCATCTCGAGCGCTGCGGAGCACGACCGAGGCGTCTCCCTCGGTGCGGCGGCCGTGCTTCAAAAGCCGGTCGCGCGCGAAGAGCTCCACGAATCACTCGTCGAGCTGGGTCTGTTTCCGACTCCGAGCGGTCAGCAGCTCAAGGTGCTGGTTGTCGACGACGATCCTAACGCGGTCGAGTTGGTCGCCGTCCGGATCGAGAGCCTCGACGGAACGCAGGTCCATCGCGCCTATGGTGGGCGCGAGGCGATCGAGATCGCGCGACGCGAGGTCCCGAGCTTGATCGTCCTGGACCTGGTCATGCCGGACGTCGACGGCTTCGACGTGGTCCGAGCTCTCAACCAACACGAGGACACGGCTCGAATTCCGATCCTGGTGATGACCGCACAGCACATCACCGATGCCGAACGCGCAGGCATCGACCGCGACGTCGGCGCGACGCACGGCTTCGATGGCGAGCTGTTCACGAGCGAGGTACGCCGAGCGATGAACGGCAGATCCAGCTAAATTTAGGTCACTCCATGCCGCGAACACGCGAGCGCGACCCTGATCCGCCTCTCCGACAGCCAACCGCGACCGGCCGCTGTCTCGAGGGCGCGCGCTCGTTCGATCTGGTAGGGCGTGTCGCCGATGAAACGATCTACAAGACGAGGACGTGCCCTTAGCACCTCGAACGAACGTAGCCGCGAACATCGGCGACCAGCCGGTTTCTGCGAGACTCGTGCCTGCGCACGTCGGTTGCTCGCCGGTTCGAGTGATTCCGCGCCGCGCAGCACATGCGATCGAGGCGCTTCGCGCTCCCGCGGTCTGCCGCGCCGGAGACACCTGGTCATCGTGCGCTGCTGGAGAGCATGTAAGGTCACTCCCTGCCGCGAACACGCAAGCGCTGTACGAATCAGCAGCTCGAGAGGAAAGCCGAGGCTGCGCGCTATGTCGAGCAGG
>JANXOP010000320.1 GCA_025357755.1 Kofleriaceae bacterium
AGCTCTTCGCGAACGCGCTGGGCGCGCTCGTCGAGATCGACGAGGACGTGAAGGTCGCGGAGGGTCGCGACGTACGAGGCGGCATCTTGGAGGTCGTGCATGCCGGGCGACAGGAAGCGATGCCCCCCGGTCTTGCGACCCGCGGTCTGCCCTGCCCACTCGAACGAGATGACCTCGCCGCCGAATAGCGCGACGACCCACTGCACCGGGCGCACGAAGGTCTTCTCGCTCCACCCCCACTTCATCTGCTTGGGCCAGACGATGCCGTCGGCGAGCTCGGCGAGCATCGCGGGCAGCAGCGAACGAGTAATGGCACCCGTCACGTGACGCTGCGCGACCGCGTACATGCCCTTCTTGCCGGCGACTTCTTGCTTCGTGATCGCCGCGGCCTCGACGCCGTTCTTGGTGGCGAAGCCCTGACCGGCCTTCGTGAGCGTGCCGTCGGGTGCGAACGCGGCGCCGACCGGCGGCCCTATGACTTGTTCGTCGAGATCCGGTTGACGATCGGCGACACCGTGGACGATCACCGCGATCCGGCGTGGCGTACCGAGCACCTTGATCGCGCCGTGCGCGATGCGTGCGGCCTCGAGCTTGGCCTTGACCTGTGCCGGGAACGCGGCGAGCGCGTTCGACAGCATCTTCGCGGGGATCTCTTCGCAGCCGATCTCGAACAACAGATCTGCGGTGCTGCTAGCGGACATTGGGCAGCTCCTGGGCGAACGGGACTACGGCGCGAGCCGCCGCGATCGAGGCCGCGTTCACGGCACGATTCGCATCCGTGTCCTTGGCCATCTCGGCATCGAACGCAGCCTGCGCCGTCGCGCCGATCGCCTCGGGCAGTAGCGGAAAGCCGAGGCGCGCGCGCGCTTGCACGTACTGGATCGCGCAGGCCTTCGCCATGTTGCGCACGCGCTGGATGTAGCGAGCGCGCTCGGTCACGCTGATCGCGCCACGCGCGTCGAGAGAGTTGAACTGGTGGCTCGACTTCATGCAGAACTCGTACGCTGGCAGCACGAGGGGCGCGGGGGCGCCGTCCTTCGTGCGAGCGAGCAAGCGCTGACACTCCGCTTCGTACTGATCGAACATCCGGAACGCGTTGTCCGCGTTCATCTCCTCGAACTGGTACGTCGAGTACTCGACCTCCCACGGACGGCGGATCTGGCCGTAGGTGGTGTTCCTGTCCCACTTGACCTCGTACATGCTCGGCACGTTCTGGAGGTACATCGCGAGGCGTTCGACGCCGTACGTGAGCTCCGCGGTGACGGGCAGGAGATCGATGCCGCCGGCTTGCTGGAAGTAGGTGAACTGCGTCACCTCCATGCCATCGCACCAGACCTCCCAGCCGAGTCCCCACGCACCGAGCGTCGGCGATTCCCAATCGTCCTCGACAAAGCGGATATCGTGTACGGCCGGATCGAGCCCGATCGCGCGCAGCGAATCGAGATAGAGATCCTGGACGTGAAGCGGCGACGGCTTCAAGCCAACCTGAAACTGATAGTACGCACCGGCGCGGTTCGGGTTGTCGCCGTAACGACCGTCCGACGGGCGTCGACAGAACTGAGCAAACGCCGCATTCCAAGGCTCGGGACCGAGCACGCGGAGAAACGTCGCGGGATGGAACGTACCGGCGCCGACTTCGACATCGACCGGCTGCTCGATCACGCAGCCTCGGTCCGCCCAGAACTTCTGGAGCGTGAAGATGAGGTCCTGCAGGTACATGGGCCGCGGGGACCCTACCGTTGGCGCCGAAGCGCGTCAAGCCGGACCCATGAGCTAAGTGCGCCAGAATACTTGACGATCTTCCCGCCCGAACGATAACTTTGAGGGAATGGCTCGGGAGGTGTTCCTCGTAGTGTGTTCGTTGATGAGCGGCTGTTCGTTCATCCTCGACTTCTCGGATAAGGCCGGCGTACACGACGCCGCGCTCGATGGCCCCTACACGCAGGCCGAGTGCACTTACCTCGAGCCGAACGACACCATCGATACCGCCGCGATGATCGATCCGACGATCGACATGGGGCCCGCCGCGATCTGCCCGCCCGCGCCCGGCCTCACCGAGGACGACGACTACTACAAGTTCACCGTCCCGGCAGGCACGACCAAGACCACGATCGTGCTCACCGATGGCCTGTTGCCGAACGGCATGCCTGGCGGCGACCTCGATCTCAAGCTCTACAACTCGATGCAGGTCGTCGTCGGTCAGTCACGCAACTTCAGCGCGACCGAGACGTTGATCTGCCCGGCGGTGTCGCCGGCCTGCCCTGCGCTCACGCCCGGCGACGACTACGTGTTCGAGGTGCTACCCGGCTCGCCGGTCAACCTCAACAACTACACGTTCGCGATCACGTTCGCCCAGTAGGCCTGGCGCCCAGAAGCCGAGCGTCGTCAGAACTCGTACGTGACCGTGTAGCCCGCGCGCTCGATCGCGTGCGGCTTGACCTCGAGCTTCTGGAGAACGATCACGCCGTCGGCCGCAGCATGGACGAGCGGCCGCTTCGGCCACGCGCGATCGATCTTGCGATGCCTGGCCTTGCGCGCGTGCTCCTCGACCCAGACCTCGCGCGCGACGTCGCCGAGGTTCGAGATCGAGAGCATCAAGCGCTCCGAGAGTTGCGAGGATCCTTCGGAATCGGAGAGTCGCAGGCGCGTGCCGCTGAGCAGGTCGTCGGGCCACAGCGGCAACCGAAGATCGGCACCGCGCTGCGCGCGCAGCGTCGCGGGCAGCGCGAGCTCGCGCACCGCTTCGTCGGGCAAGGCGATCCGGGCGTGGATCGGGCCCGGAGAGAGCGTGGTGCGAGCGAGCTCGATCCAGACCCACACGAGATGGCTCGATTCGGCATTCCAGCTGACGTCGGAGACATCGGTCTCGGGGGTCGCGATCGCACCGTCGTAGATCCGCACGAGCTGCGCGGGCACGTCGCGGAGCTTGGTCGCGAGGATCGCGGTCGAGCCATCGAGCGAGACCCGACCACGTGCGAGCTCGGTCGGTGGATGCTCGCCACCGGGCGTACCGTCGAACACGACGACGTCGGCGTGGTCGCGCCAGTTCGGCGTCACGAACGTGAACCGACTCGCGAGCTCGGCGCGATCGGGTGCCGTCATCGCGAGGTCGTGCTGTGCGGCGTACGCGAGCGAGTGCGAGACGTAGAGGATGCGTACGAGCCGCTTGCCTGGCGTACCGCTCGCGGTGCAGCGCACGATCGGGGCGACGGCGATCGAGCTCCGCACGACCCGCACGGGCTTGGGCGGCGAGATCGGCTCACCTTCCGCGAGGCGAAGCGCCGCGATGCGCGCCTGGACGAGCTCGTCTGGCGTCATCGCCTGTGGCGGTCTGGCAACGGTGACGGGGGCCGACGCCGACGGCAGCGCTTCGCGAACACAGCGCTCGATCGCGAGCGGCTCGCCGAGCTCGGGTCCGAGTGGTTCGATCACGAGCGAAGCGAGCGAGGCGCCGGGTTCGATGTGATCGAGGACGAGCTCGTGATTGCCGAGCTCGATCCACCGACGATCGTCGACGACTCCATACGACAGCTCGGGCGTGAGGCCCTGGTAGAGGGCGATCGAGAGGCCCGCGGTCGCGACGGCGGTCGGCGTCGCTGCGTGGGAGTGCATGCACGCGGTGACGAGCACCGGCCACGCGAGCCGAACCAAGGTCGCACTGCACTTCGGCAGTGCTGCGCGCGGGGAACGGGTCCCCGCTCGCGTCACTCTTCCACCGCGACCGTATCGCCGATCAACAGCGCGGCTTCGCGCGGATCGAGCGTTCCGTCGATGACCGCCGCGACACCGGTGAGCACGGGCATCCGCACGCGCAGCGTCTTGGCGAGCGCGGCACCCGCGACCGCAGCGCGGGCACCTTCGGTGCGTTGCGTATCGGCGGTGAGGACACCTTCGGCGAGCCGGCGGCCGAGCGCGTAGTCGGCGGAGCGCTCGGTCGCACGCACGAGCATGTTGCCGAGGCCCGCGAGCCCCGCGAACGTGCGCTCTTTGCCCGAGGAGGCGACACACAAGCGCGAGGCTTCAGCGACGATACGCGTGACCAGGACCGCGCGTGGCCCCACCCCCATCCCGAGCCCGTCGCACAGGCCGAGCGCGAGCGTGTACGCACCCGCGAGTGCAGAGGCGAGCTCGACGCCAGCGAGATCCTTGGACGAGTACACGCGGAGCACCGGCGGTGCATTGAGCAGGCGCCGCCCTTCGGCGACGACCTCTTCGAAGTTCGAGGCAATCACCATCGAGGCGTACTCGCCGGCGACCAGATCCGCGGGCAGCGCGGGACCGGCGAGGACCCCGATCTTCAACGTGGGCAGGCCTTCGCCGACGACCTCCGAGACGCGTTCGTTGTTCGGCGTCGCGAGCGCACCGACCGCGTGGACGACGATGTGGCTGCCGTCGAGATAGTCGCCGAGCTCGCGCGCACGATCGCGCACGTTCGTCGAGCTCACGGCCATCACGAGGAACCGCGCTTCGGCCGCCAGCATGCGTGGATCGGTCGTCGCCGAGAGCGATGCGGGCAGCGGCGCATCGGGCAACCGCGGCGAGGTCCGCTTGGTCTGGATCGAGTCGACGACGGCCGCGTCACGCGACCACAGGATGACGCGACGATTCGCACGGGCGAGGACGGATCCGAGCGCGGTGCCGAATCGGCCCGCACCGACGATCCCGACGGTATCTGCGCGGCTCACGACGCTGTCTCTGCGGGAATGTGAGCCATGCGATTCGAATAGTAATAGAGGAGCTTCAAGTCGCTGATCGCGAGTTGCTCGCCGTGGTCGAGCACCGCGACGCGGGTATGGAAGGTCGACAAACCTTTGACGCCGTCGGCGAGCTTGTCGCTGGTCGCCTGGTCGACGAACGCAGGATGCTCGGCGCCCCAGCCCGGGTGTTCCGTGATCCGCGCGCGCAACCGATCGATCGCCGCGAGCACCTCGGCCTTCGGGATATCGGTCTGCGGGTAGCGCAACAAGCGATAGACATCGCGCGTCCCGGCACGCTTCGCGAGCGCATCGAACAGCGCGCGCGCGACGAGGTGGGTCGCGTGAAACACCGTGAGCTTCGGGTAGACCGCCGCGAGCCGGCGACCGAGCGCGCGCGTGTACTCGGCATCGCGCTGATCGTCGTCGCTGACTTGCCCGTTCGCACCGCGCACGAAGCTCGCCGGATCGACGAGCCGACCCGCACGATCGATCGATTCGCCGTCGTCAGTGATGTCGTTGCCGAACGGATCGAACGGCCGACCGAAGCGCACGACGACCGAGCCCTCGTGCGCGAGGATCTTGCGGAAGAACTCGACGATGCGGCCGACCCGCGAGAATTCGTCGTCGGTGATGATGTAGCGGCTCTTGCCGGTCTCGGCGAGGTAGTCGTCGATCAGGGTCTCGGCTTCGAGCGTGAGGCGATAGTTGATCGTCGCCGGCACGATGTAGATCCGCTTGTTCGGCATGCCCGCGCGAACGTTGTTCTTGTACGCGGTGACCGAGGTGCCGAGCAGCCCGAGCTTCAGGTGCTTCTCGACGATGTTCGATCGGCACCGCGTGCCGCCCGGGAAGAACAGCGAGTGGTAGCCGTGCTCGAGCAGCACGGTCGAGTACTCCTTGAGGACATCCTTGTAGAGCTCGAAGCGCAGCCGACGATCGACGCGATACGCGCCGAGGTTGCGCATGAAGTACGAGATGAACGGGTTCGTGAAAAGGTTCTTGCCGGCGCCGTACGTCGTCGGCGGCAAGCCCGCGCGCATGAGCGCGAGTCCGATCGCGGGCGAGTCCATGTTCGACGAGTGGGTCGGCGTGACGATCAAGGTGCCGCGCTCGGCGCAGGTGTGCGCCAGCTCGACCTCCCCATCGGGATGGATCCGCTGGTCGAGGTTCTGGAGCACGCCGAAGCCCTGGCGAAAGGCGGTCATCGGCGAGAACAGCGTGTTCAACATCGATGGACCGATCCCGGTCGCGAACTTGTAGACGCGCGGATCGAAGTTCCCGACGATGTCCCGGCCGTAGTAACGGACCAGGTCGTGGAGCTCGGACTCTTTCTCCGAATCGCTCATCGCCATCAGCCGGCGAGAGAGATCTTTCCAGCGGTCGAGCGCACCGTGCTTTTGTTTCGCGGCTTCGAGCCGCTTGATCTCGGAGAACGCGACGTCGTTGAGGACGTACTCGAGGGACGCGTCGCCACCTTGTTGGGCCTCGGAGACCCGTCGAGCCACGACCCGACGTTCGACCTCGGCGAGCAGGCGCTCGCGGTCCGCGTTGAAGTGTTCGAGGCGGTTTTCGGCTTCCCGGACCGGCCTGTCACTCGCCATATAGGATTCTGTAACACGCCCTTGCACATGCACCGTGTGCTATGGTGTGAATCAAGTCGGTGCAGGCTCTAGGTCTCTAGAGCCCGCGCCCTGACCCGCTGCGAGGAGACGTGGTCCCTTGACCAAGCGTCCACCCACAAAGACTACTCCGAAGAAAAAGGCGGCGGCACCCGCACCCAAGGCGACAACGTCTCGTCGTGCTCCTGCGCCTGCTAAGAAGCCGGCCCCGAGGGCCGAGAAGCCCGTTGCCAAGAAGCCGGTCGCGAAGGCTGTTCCCCCGCCGCCCCGAGAGCCCGCGCCTGCCAAGGCCGCGAAGCCTGCCGCTGTGGTCCCTGTGATTCCTGTCGCTCCCGAGGTCGTGAAAGGTCCGAATTCAGCCTTCACTTTGGACGGGCCCATCCCCCCAGAGGGTGCCGGGTTCTCGAAAAAAGTCGGGGCGCTGCTCGGGGTCGCCCAGCAGACGCTCGGCATCAAGACCTTCCGGCCTGGTCAGGCCGAAGCGTTCGCGCACCTGCTCGAAGGCGAGGACCTCCTCGCGGTCATGCCGACCGGTAGCGGCAAGTCGCTGCTCTACCAACTGACCTCGCTCGTCGTGCCGGGCGTGACCGTGGTGGTGAGCCCGCTGATCGCGCTGATCAAGGATCAGCTCGACAAGATGGCCTCGAAGGGCCTCGCCGCGGCAAAGATCGATTCGACGCTCACGGTCAAGCAGCGCCGCGAAGTCAACGCGATGATCCAGGCGCCGGGCGGCAAGTTGCTGCTCACCACGCCGGAGCGCATGGCTGATCCGGACTTCCGCGTGTGGTTACGCGATGCGTGTGGAGGTGCGGGCGTGTCGCGGTTCGTCGTCGACGAAGCGCATTGCGTCTCGCAGTGGGGGCACGATTTCCGGCCGGCGTACCTGTCGCTGCGCAAGGCGATCGCCGACGTCGGCAATCCGCCGGTGCTCGCGACCACCGCGACCGCACCGCCGCACGTTCGCGACGACATCCTGTTCCAGCTCGGCATCGAGAAGGCCTCGATCGTCACGACGACGTTCGATCGCCCGAACCTCCACTACGAGGTCATCAACTCGTCCGACGAGGGCGACAAGATGAAGACGCTGGTCACGCTGCTCAAGAAGCTGCCGCGACCGGCCATCGTGTACTGCGCGACCGTCAAGAAGGTCGAAGAGCTCTACGAAGGGCTCACTCGCCACGGCCTGCCGGTCGGCAAGTACCACGGTCGGATGAACAAGAAGGAGCGCGACGACTCGCAGAACGCGTTCATGGCGTCGAGCGATCTCGTCATGGTCGCGACGAACGCGTTCGGCCTCGGCGTCGACAAGGCGAACATCCGCATCGTCTTCCACTATCACGTGCCCGGTTCGCTCGAGGCGTACGCACAAGAGGCCGGTCGCGGTGGTCGCGATGGCAAGCCCGCGCGTTGCGTGCTCCTGTTCTCGCCCGACGACGTCGCGATCCAGGAGTACTTCCTCTCCGGCACGTATCCGACCAAGCGCCAGGTCCGCGAAGTATTCAAGACCCTCGAGGTCTTCACCAAGGCGATCGGCACACCGGCCGAGCACGATAGCTCGCCGACGGTCGCGAACATCGCACTCGGTGCGAGCGTCGGTTCGCAGCGCACGCGCACCGTGCTCTCGCTGCTCAAGGACGAAGGCTTCATCACCGAGAAAGAGGGCGGCCTCTACTACGTCTCGGATCCCCCGCCCGAGTACGAGCTCGTGATGGATCGTGCGCGCTCGTACGAAGCGCGTCGGATCGCGGATCGTCAGCGCCTCGACTCGCTGCTCCAGTACGTCAAGGCCACGGACTGCCGCAACCGGGTCATCCTCGAGTACCTCGGCGAGACCGAGCCACCGAAGTGTGGTCGCTGCGATAACTGTCTACGTTCGAAGGACGCGGTCGCCGCGGCGGCTGCGGTGGCCGCGCGGTTCGGCGCTTCGCTGATCCGCGAGCTCGACGACGAACACGTCGAGCACGTGAAGCCCAAGCGCGAGATCAAGGCGCGCGTCGTCCGCATCGATCAACCGGCACCTACACCGGTCGTTGCCGAAGGCTCCGGCCCCACGGCGGCTCCCGCGATCACCGTGTTGCGTCGAACCAAGCCTGGCGCCGAGCCGGTCATTGCTTCACCGGTGCCCACGGCACCGACGGTCCTCACGCGGCGCAAGCCCGGCGCGGAACCGACCATGGCGGCTGCGCCCGCGCCCGCCGAAGATGATCACAAGCAGCCTTCAGTCCCGAAGCGCAAAGAAGGCGACGCGAACGCGGACGAAGACGACGACCTCGACGATGACGACGATGATGACGACCTCGAGGACGGCGAAGAGCTCGAGGGCGATGACGACGATCTCGACGACGAGGATGACGACGACCTCGACGATGACGACGACGATGACGATGACGACGATGACGATGACTACGAAGTCATCGACAAGACCGCCGCCGAGATCGCCGAAGAAGGCATCGAAGGCTCCGGCGAGGTCACCGTGCTCGCGCGCAAGCGCGTTCCGAAGGTCGCGAAGCAACGCCCTGCCCTGACCGACGCGGATCCTGCCTCGGCGAGCGCCGCCGAAGCGCGCCGTCGTCGCCGACGTCGCCGGCGCAAGCGTCGCGCCATGCTGCCGCCCAAGAGCGCATTCTCGACGCCGGTGTTATCGACCGGTGGTCCTGGCGGCGACTCCGGGCCGCGCCGTGGCGGCGGCGGGCCCGTGATCGAATACGTCCGCGGTCCGATGCGGATCGCGATGGCACCGGTCGCATCGGCGAACCCGAACGATACGGGCATCACCAACAATCGTCGCGGTGGTCGCGGCGGCAAGAAGACCCGCTGGGATCGCCCGGTTCGTTCCGGCGGTGGTAGTGGACCTCGCCGCTTCGACAGCGGCGGCGGCGCGAACAACCTCAACGGGGGCAGCGCCGCCGGCCCTCGCCCGCAAAGTGTCGGCGGTCCAGGCGCGCTCCACAACGGCGGCGCTCCGAATGGTCCGAATGGTCCTGGTGATGGTCAGCGCAAGCGTCGGCGCCGTCGGCGCAAGCGCGGCGGTGGTGGTGGTCCGCCGATGCTCGATGCGAACGGTCAGCCGATTCCGCAGCAGCCGCACAACGTCGGCAACGGCAATGGCTCGAACGCCGGCAACGGCGACAACGCATCTGGCAATGGCAATGGTGGCAACGGCGACCTCGGTCCGCCCGTCAGCTTCTTCGAGCCCGTGAATGGTCAGCAACAGGGCGCGAGCAATCAGGCCCCGATGCTCGGCCCCGATGGCCAGCCGATGCGCAAGCGTCGTCGCCGGCGTCGTCGCGGCCGCGGTGGGCGCAATCGCGAGCACGGTCCGAACGGACAACCCGGCGGCCCGCCCGCCGAGGGCGCCAGCGCTAGTGGTGAAACGGGCGGCGACGGTGGCGGCGACGACGGCGGCGGCGATTCGTTCGACGACGGCGCCGAGTAGCACTCGGCGAACATCGCGACCGAAAGCTGCGACCGAACCCGCCGCGCCCGAACGCAAACATCGCGAGCGAACGCAAACGTCGCGAACGCGTCGAGTACGAACCGAAGCCGTACGGTGCCGATCGGTGATTCGACGCGCTCGCGGGTCTTGGATCACATCGTGGTGCTCGGCTCCGGCGTCAGCGAGCTAAACGGAATCGCGCAGGTCAAGGATCATAGGAACCGGGGGGACGTGAGTTGCGAGGAGACTGGGTTCTGCTTGAAACGTGGCGAACATCGAAACAGAGGAGGATCGCGCTCGTCATTCGTCTTGTAGGGTGATCGCCAGGGACCTCTGCCTTCGGGACCGCTCTGCCTTCGGGACCGCTCTGCCTTTGGCAGACGATCCGACGCCGAGGCGGCGAGTCGTAAATTCCACGGCCTACTTCCTGGCATGCGCGCGCTTGCTCGCGTTCCGCGGAGCCCTCTTGATCTTCATCCGAATTTTGGATATACGAACGTTCGTTCACTTAAATGCCAACCCGCCAATCCACCAGCGACGCCACTCGCACCAAGCTCGAGCACGCAGGCCTCGAGCTCTTCCTCAAGCACGGCTTCAACGGCGTCGGCCTCAGGGACCTCGCCAAGGCCGCGAAGCTCTCGCTCGGTGCGGTCTATAACCACTACGACAGCAAAGACGCGCTCTTCGCCGCGCTGATCGAGAGCGAGTACGCGCGCTTCGCCGCCGCCACCGAGCCGCTCGCACGCTTTCTGGCGACGTGTCAGCTGCCCGATGACCTCGAGGCCTTCGGCGCGATGATGGGCGAGATGGTCACGCGCCATCGCGCGTACTTGACGCTCGTGTACGTCGACATCGCGGAGTTCGGCGGCAAGCACGCGCGCCCGCACTACCAGGGCCTTGCCGCGAAGTTCCGCTCGGTGATGCCGCGCAACCAGCGCCAGCTGCCCGCGTGGGCCGACCCAGGCGTGGTGTTCACCGTCCTCTACATGCAGTTCGCGAATCACTTCGTCGTCGAGAAGCTGATCGGCGCGAAGGGCTATCTCGGTATGACCGACAGCGAGTCGATCACCATGCTCGCGAAGCTGTTCACGCTCGGCCTCGCGCCGCGAGATTCGAAACGTTCGGCTTCGAAAAAGAAGGAGGTCTCGTGAAACGTCTCGTTCATCAGCTGCTCGTCGTCACGTCCGCACTAGCGCTCGCAGCCTGCGCAGAGGTCTGGGCTGGAAGCATCGCCAAGAACGTCGCGGCCGGGCTCGGCTCGATCAAGAGCTATCGCGGCACCACTGTCGAGACCGGCATCGCGGAGATCCCGATCGAGAGGTCGGTGCTGTACGCGAAGGGTGGGTTGGTGCGGGTCGAGACCACGACCTCCGGGGCGCACCGAGGCGAGCTGTTCGTGTACGACGGCGAGGCGATCACGCTGTGGTCACCGCAGGCGTTGTTCGGCGTGCGGATCCACGGCGTCCACGCGCCGAGTGCGACCGAGACGCTGCACCACATCGAGCGGCTCACGCATACGAACCTCGACGCGTACACGTTCGCACTCGAGGATGAAGGTGCCCGCGTCGCGGGACAACGCGCGATGCAGTGGCGCGTCCGGCCTGCGCGGCGCGCGCCGAATCGGTTCGAGCATCGCGTGTGGAATCAAGATCCGACGACGCTCCCGCTCAAGCTCGAATTCACGAAAGACGGCAAGGACCTCTGGTACTCGTTCGCGTTCGCACAGCTCGCGTTCGACGTGCCGGTCGCGCCCGATGCCTTCGCGTTCGCGTTCCCGAAGAACGCGGTGGTGTTCGAGTGGAACCTCGACGACCCCGGCATCTCGCTCGCCGAGGCGCGCGAGGAGATGAACTTCAAGGTCCAGGTTCCGGCCAACCTCGCGATCCAGAAGATCGTGCGCTCGCCACACTGCTTGCCGATGATCGTGGTCGCGATGGATCACGATGGCACGATGACCTCCCTCGTCGAATCGCGGGCGGGCTTCTCGGGGGACGCGAAGGCGCTCGGCATCGGCATCACGATCGCGGGCCAGCCCGCGACGATGGCCTTCCTCGGCCCGTTCACGACGCTGTCGTGGACGAAGGACGGCACGCAGCTCGCGCTGACCAGCAACCTCGATTTTCCATCGCTGATCGCACTCGCCGATAGCGTGCAGTAGATGTCGCCGCTGACGCTGCTCTACGCGGCCGGCTTGACGTTGTCGAGCCTGGGCATCCTCGGCGAGCTTTGCGTCGCGCGCCGGCTGTACACATGGCGCGACACGCTCGCGAACCTCGTGATGTACGCGGGCTACTTCGCGCTGAACCTCGGGTGGGCGCATGGCATCTTCGCCGCGTACGCGTGGGCCGCGCGGCACGCGCTCGTCCAGCTCACGATCGGCGGCTGGCACCTCGGCCAGCACGGCCT
>JANXOP010000339.1 GCA_025357755.1 Kofleriaceae bacterium
GCCTCGAACCCGCAGCCGCTCGCGCCGACCTGCGCGATGCACGACAACGCACTGTCGAGCGTGCCGGAGTAGTTCGTCACGCGCGTGCCGTTGGTGTCCTTGACGTCGCTGAGGAAATTGCCGGTCGGAGCTGCACAACCCGCGACCCGTGCAGTGTGCTGCAGGAGGCCATTGTCACCGGGGTCCGGGCTCGGGCAACTCGGACCGTAGCCCTGCACGCCGATGTCGACGGTCGTATCGACGACGCCGATGTGCAGGTTCGGGCGTCCCGTGGGGAACGCATCGAGTGCGGCGACGAACTTCGGAAAGTTCGCGGCAAAGATCGTCTGCTTGTCAGCGGTCGAGGCGGAGTTGTCGATGACGAACAAGACGTCGATATCCGCACCGACGGGAATCTCCTTGGTCACCGCACCTCCCTGAGTTGTCTTGACCTCCGAGATCGTTCGGTCGGGGCAGCCCGCCAGCACCATCAACGCGACGCAAGCGAATGGACCACCAGGGTTTCGAAAGCTCATGCAAACTTTCTAACATCAGTCGCACGCGACTGACTCCATCATCTCTCGCATAGAAGAACTGGGTATCTATGACCGAGGACATTGCTCACTACTCTTAATATGGATTCACACTTCCCAAGTAGCTGACATCAAAAAGGTCGACGAACGGATTCGAGGTGAAGTGCCTCCGCCGGACACGACGGCCCTATTTGCCCTTACATGAAAGCTTCACGATTCGTGCGTGATGTCGGTCTGTCCGGTCGCTACGCGCTCGCAGGCATTGCTGGGGTCACATCAGTCCACATCGGTTCTTCCTGATCGCTCGACGCGGGACCTCGTGTTGATCTGCAGTGAATCAGAAGTTGTTGATCCTGTTCATGGTGCTCGCGGTCTCCGGGTCCGTACGCGCTGACGATGAGAGTCGACGCCCCTTGCTCGACGGCCGCGCCGCGCAGCATGCGATGGGCATCGAGGTCGGCGCGATCGCGGAGGGGGGAGCGACCGAATACGCCGCCGGGGGGCTGATGCCGAGCGCGCAGGGTCTCGTGCTCCGCGATCGCAACGGCATGACCGCGCGCTACGTCATCGGCCTCTTCATTGCGGTCGCGAGCGCGCTGGCGCAGTCGGGGCCCAAATCGGTCGAGTCGAAGAGCTACGTCCAGGGCGACTACCTGGTGACCGAGACCACGACGACGTACTACTCCGAAGCGGAGAAGGCGCAGATGCGCGCGGCGACGAACGGCGCCATCGATGGCTTGTTCTCGGCCCCGTACTCGGACATGGAGCTACACGTGTTCTCGCGCGACGCGCTGGGCATGGGCAACGCAAGCGGATACCACCTGAACTTTTTGTGCGGCTACGGCGAGACCCTCGCACTCGAGACGGGGTTTGGATTCGGCAATGTCGACTCGCTGGTCGATGACGCTGGGATGAAAGCGCACGTCCGCTGGAAATACTTCGGCATGCCGTTTCGCGCGTCGCTCGCCGCGGGCCCCTTCCGGATCGCGCTGGCGTACGAGTGGAACTGGCTCAAGTACGGCGCGACCAAGGACGAACGCAGACTGCACATGAATAGTGATGGCACCGCCGAGGAGATAACGGCGGTGAGTCACCCGTGGCATCTCGACGTCAGCACGATCCTCGCTCGCCGCATCCTCGTGTCGGGCGGGGTCACCACCCAACAGATCCAGAAACCTGCGCTCGGCTACTTCGCGACGGCGGGCGTGATGTTTTGAGAAGCACCATGAAGTACGCCCTACTTTCGCTCCTCCTCTCGAGCGTCGCCTTCGCCGACGAGCCTGCACCGACCGAACCACCGGTGGAGCAACCCGCGGCTCTTCCACCGACACCGGAACCGCCCGTACCGCCACCGCCTGCGACGGCGCCACCTGCGACGCCGCCACCCGCCGCGCCACCTGCTACGTCAGTCACCGAGACACCGCATGTCGCTTCGGCACCGCCGGATGACTACTACAAGCGCACTCGGGGCGTCGGCATCTTCCACAACGCTCGGCTCTACGCCGACATCCTGAGCGGCACCGCGCCGAACATCATGGACGGCGTCGCTAGCGGCAAGAGGGATTCGACGCTCTACGGCCTCGGGTTTGATGGCGTCTACCTCGGCCTGCCATCGTCGTTCGGCAACTTCCACGGCATCGAGTTTTCCGGCGGTGTGCGCGCGGGTGAACCGTACGACCTCTGGCTCACCATCGGCACCGCGGTGACGCTGCTCAACATCGGTCACGGCAACACCGGATCGATCCGGCTCGGCGGCAGCTTCGGGTTTGGCTTCGATCTCGCCCACGGCTTCGGCTACGTCCGCGGGCGGGCTGCGGTGGTCGTCATCCCACGGACGCTCGATATCGAAGGCTCGATCAGCTGGAGCCCGACCGAGGCGAGCACGGGCAACTATGAAGAGCGCGACATGCGCGTGTCCGCGTGGTACCGGCCAGGCGTGTCCGAGCGGGCGTACGAGCTGT
Organism: Kofleriaceae bacterium; assembly: GCA_025357755.1. GTDB lineage: Bacteria > Myxococcota_A > Polyangia > Haliangiales > Haliangiaceae > JABFXX01. The sequence continues at coordinate 2,474 of JANXOP010000339.1, forward strand.
ACGTGCATGCGTTCCGGCGCGTCGACGACACGAAGGAAGACGAATACGAGTTCGACGGCATCGGCGGCGGCATCGGCATGACCCTTTTCTGATACGCTTTCGCGCTTGGCGTGGGACCAGAGCTTCGATGGCGAGTGTCGCGCGCTGGTCGAGCGCGTCGTCGCAGGCGACCGCGCCTCGTGGCGTACGCTCCTGGTCAAGATCGCGCCGCGCATCGAGGAGTGGGCACGCGGCAACCGCTTGCTGCGCCGCTGTCGGCTAGCCGGTGATGACGACGTGCGCGCCGTGATGGTCGATGTGCTCGAGCGGCTTGCGAGTGGCGAGCACGCGAATCTCAAGCGCTTCCTCGCGCGCGCGGAGCCCGACGCCACGCCCGACGAGCTCGTCACCGCGGTGATGAAGCTCGGCAAGCTCGACGAGGACGAACCTCGCGCCGACGATACCGCGCACACGCCGCTGCGCGCCTGGCTGCTTCGCCTTGTCGATTTCGTGGCGCGCGATCACGTCCGCCATCGCCTCGGCTGGACCGCAGACGCGAGCAAGCGCGAGGTCCAGAGCGATCACGTGCCGCTCTCGGCCGCACCTGACATCGGCGTCCGGCCACCGCTCACCGATCGCCTCACCATCGCGCGCCTCGTCGCCGAGATCCAGGACTACATCGCGACGTTCCCCGACGACATGCGCCACGCCGTGCTGCTGTGGCTGGATGACGACGCGCCCGAAGACATCGCGATCAAGCTCGCGCTCGTCGATGCCGCCAAGGCACGCGCGCTCGTGCGGGCTGCGCAGGCGCGGCTGCGCGAGCGCTTTCGCGGCCGGTCGCCGCTGCTGTTCTCATGATCGCGCTCGTGATCGCCTGGGCTGTTACTCACGGCACGCTGCAGGTCGGGGTGCTGCCTGGCTCGTGGCTGCTCTCGAGCGACGCCACGCCTGGTCGCTATTCAGAGGGCACGATGATCTCGAAGGACGAGGTCCCGCTGCCCTATCGCTTCGAGCTGAGCTGGCGCCGGTTGGGTCCGGAGGCCGGCCGATCGATGCACGTGATCGTCGCCGGCGGCGTCGTGCTCGTGAAGGCGGGCAAGATCGCGTTCTACGCGTACGACGACGCGACGTTCGCCTCCGGTGAGTGGACGCCGGTGGCGGGCAATGATCCGAACGCGGAGCATGTCGTCGTCGTGACCCAGGACAGTCGCCATGTCGAAGTCCGGATCGACGGCGCCCTCGCCGCGACCTACGCCTTGTCGGTGTCGCGCGTCCGGACCCACGTCGGTCTCGGCATGAAGAGCGCCCCCGGCTACCGCTCCGCGATCTACGTTCACGACGTCAGCGTGACTCACTTGCATTGACGCGTGAAGCGCGCGAGCACGGCGCAGGCACGCGCGCGAGCGGCGGTCACCGTGAGCGGATACCAGCGCACCGCTCCATCGCTGAAGCCGGCGAGGACGCCATCGTCGCTCGCCGCGAGCGCGGTCACAGGTGCGGGCCCGGCGATCGTCAACGTCGGTGCGCCCGCCGCGTCCCAGACGTAGACGTGACCGTCCGAGGAACCTCCGATCAGCCGCGCGCCCAGCTGCGCAGCGACGAGCACCGGCGTGCGTGAACCGGTGTAGCGACCGCCGTGGCCGACCACGCTGCCGTCGCCGAGCGCCGTGATGATCGCATCCGTTCCAGTCAGGTAGCGCCCCTCGATCGTGCGCTCGAGCGCGAGCCCGGGCACCGCGAGCACCAGCGTCTTGCCGGCGGGTCGCCCGACGATCAGCGACCCGCCGGAGAACGCGAGCGCGATGCTGCCTTCGTGATCGCCAGGTTCGTCGACGCGATCCGCATCCGCCGCCGAGGCGATCGGCTGCCCGGTCGCGGTCCACAACCTCGTCGAGCCGTCCGCGTGTGCCGATGCGAGCTGGTCTCCGCGAATCGCGACCGCAGTCACCGCCGAGCCTGTCGCGACGTGCGCGACCATGCGCAGTTGCGAATCTCGAACCTCGAGCGTGCCGTCGAGCGCACCGATCGCAACGCGAACACCGTCCGTCGCGAGCGCGCGGATCGGGCCCGGCAGCGTCGCGCGCGCGAGGTCGCGCCCGTCGTCCGAGAGGATGCGCACCTCGCCGGCAAGATCCGCGATCACGATCTCGTCCCCGAGCCAGAGAGCCGCCATCACCTCGCGTCCGGTATGCAGGCGGCGCATCCCGCTCGGGGTCGCGGTAGCCCACGACCACACGCTGCCGTCGAGCGACGTCGCGAGCACGTGATCGCCGTGGCGCGCGAGCTCCGTGATCTCTCCGGTGGGCCCGAGCGGCATGCCATGGAGGTCCCACAGATAGGCCTGGCCATCGCGGCTGGCCGTCGCGACGCGGCCATCACCGAGCGCGAGCGCGTGCAGCTCGCCTTTGGGATTGCCGAGCGGTACGACCACGCCGCCGGTGCCCGCATCGATCACCGCAGCTCCACCTACGATCGCGCGCTCGTCATCGAACCATGCTGCGAACATGCCCGGTGCGGTCACGTGCGCGCCCCCGACGGACGGGACGATCACGGTGGAGCGCGTCTCGTCGGTATCCCACGTGCCGATCGCGATGTGCGCATGCGAGCTCGCGAGCGCGCCGAGTGCGTGCCCGGACTCGGTGTACACGACCGTGGGATCGCCGCCGGAGAGTGCGAACGCGCGCGTCACCTGATCGGTACCGTTGTCGAGGAGCGTCGTCTCGTCGGCATCGAAGGCCAGCGCGGAACCGAGCGGGAGCTTCGTCGCGATCGCGCGCGGCTCGCCCACCAGGTCCCACAGCCACAGCGTGCCATCGACCGTCGCGACCGCGACGTGGTGCGCGCCGACCGCCATCCCCGCGGCCGGCGCCGGCAATGCGAACCTCTCGGCCACCGCGAGCGTGCGCGGATCGCGAACGACGACCGCGTCGGCCGCTGTGATGATCCTTCCGTCGGGCAAGAACCCGCAGCCCTCGAGGTTCGCGTTCGCGAGGATGCGCTCGTGCGCACCGGTCGCCAGGTCGAACACCTCGGCGCTCGGATCGAAGCCGCACACCAGCGCGCGCGCACCGTCCGGCGAGACCACGGCTCGCTCCGGCTCTGGCAGCGCCGATGGCCAGCGCGCGATTTGCGCACCGCTCGGCAGTTGCCAGACCACGAGCGAGCGAGCGTCGTCGATACCGAGCAAGCGATCGCCCGCGCGCGCAAACGACTTGATCACCCCGTCGTGCGCGAGCGGCACCAGCGGTGGACCGGCGGCGAACGCATCGATCAACCCCTGCAGCGTCTCGGGCACGGCGGGGTCGAGCGCACCCACCGCGAGCTCGATCGCGGCGAGCCGCTGGTCCGGATCGTTCGCGGTCCGGCTCGCGATGATCCCTTGCGACCGGCGCAGCTCGCGCTCGGCACGGACCTCGTTGCGCTCGGCCTGGTCGCGCGCGCGCCCGATCCGCACGAACGCGATCACCACGACCGCGAGCACTGCCGCCAGCGCGAGCGCGATGATCCTGAGCGCGGTGCGATGCCGACGTGCGAAGTGCCGCACCAGCTCGGCGAACGAGTAGCGGCGCGAGGTCAGCAGCTGGCCGGTCTGAAACCGGCGCAGCTCGTCGGCGAGATCACGTGCGCTGGCGTACCGGCCGGCGGGCTCGTGCGTCATCGCTTTCGCCACGATGTCGGCGAGCTCGGGCGGAACCTCGTTCGGTAGCCGTGGCGCGCTGTCCCCTGCCGCGAGTGTTCGGCGCACGTCGGTCGAACCGTCGCCGGCGTACGGCGGGTGTCCGGCGAGCACGTGATACAGGGTGGCGCCGAGCGCATAGATGTCCGCGCGCTCGTCGGGCTCCTCGCCACGCGCCTGCTCGGGGGGCATGTAGTGCGCCGTGCCCGCGCCCATCTGCGTCATGCCGTCGCTCGGCAGCGAGCGGTACACGCCGTCGAGATCGCCGACGCCATCGTGGAGATCCTTCGCGAGCCCCCAATCGATCAGCACGGTCTCGCCGAACCTACCGACGAGGATGTTGTCGGGTTTGAGATCGCGATGAACGATGCCGGTGTCGTGCGCGTAGGCGACAGCATCGACGACCGCGATGACGTTCGCGAGCAGGCCGAGCCGATCTTCGAGCGTGGTCCGGTGCTCGATCTCGGTGGTGAGAGGCGCGCCGCGCAGGAGCGGCATCGCGTAGAACGGCTCGCCATCGCGATGCACGCCCGCCTCGTACACGCCGACGATCGCAGGGTGTTGCAACCGCGCGGTCAGCCGAGCCTCGCGTTCGAAGCGCTGGCGCAGGTTTCCGTGGTCCGGCACGTCGCGGCGCAGCTGCTTGATCGCGACGTAGCGGCCGAGCCGGCGATCACGTGCGCGAAAGATCTGGCCCATGCCGCCGCGCGCATCCAGCGCAGACCAATCGGTGTACACATCCTCGTCGATCACGGCGAAGCTCGCAGCGTCCGACGCGACCGGCACCAGCGCGCCCGCGAGCGCGGCGAGCTTCCGGCACGTCTCGCAGCGCGCGACGTGCCCCGATGCGGTGCCGGCGATGATCTCCTCGATGTTCGGGTGATCCATCGGTGGACTACCCTAGCAACACGGGGCGGCCGGCCCGTCCGTCAGGGCTAGTTTTCGGTGTCACGTGCGACAGCAGCCAGTAGACGTCTCGGGGTGACTGTGGTGGCCGCCGGACCACGATCTGCGGCCGGACCTGGGGAGAGTTCGCGATAGACTTCGCCGAATTCCGATCACAGTCTGCCAATCAGCGGCATTCCCGCTCGAACGATGGCAGACGTTGATCAACTGATGAGCGAGATGGGCTGGGTTCGCCGGCTCGCTCGTGGACTTCTGAACGACGCCGATGCTGCCGAGGACATCGCTCAGGAGACGTGGCTGGTAGCAAACCAGCACGCACCTGAAAAAGATCGGCCGATACGACCATGGCTGCACCGGGTCGTCGTGAATCTCGTGCGAATGCGCGCTCGCAGTGATGCGCGGCGCAGTAGGCGCGAGCTCGCCGATGACACGCCAATACCGACGTCCGACCAGCTGCTCGAGCGCGTCGAAACGCAGCGCATGCTGGTCGACGAGGTCATCGCCTTACGCGAACCGTATCGATCGACGGTGGTCTTGCGTTACGTCGAAGGTCTCTCGAGCGCAGAGATAGCTCGGCGACTCGAGATTTCACCTGCAGCGGTACGACAGCGCCTGAAGTCCGCGCTCGACCAGCTACGCGATCGGATACGTGCTCGCGAGGACGGCCCGAAGCGCGGCTGGATCGCGGCACTGGTGCCGTTCGCAAACACGAGTTCACACGTTGCGATGGGAGCGTTGGCGATGAAGAAGATGATCGCGGTAGTCGTGCTACTCGTTCTTCTGCTGGGCAGTGTTGCGATCATGCGACAGAGGCGCCACGACGAGGCTACGGCTACGACGCAGCCTGTCTCGAGCAGCCCCACGTTCACGACGTTCACGACGCCGGCAAATCCGCGCCTCCAAATGCTGCCGACCTGGCTCGCGCAACCCGGTGCGCCTTCGCGTCATCTCGCAGGCCACGTGTTCGTGGCCGACAAGCCGGCACCGAATGTGACCGTTCGCCTCGGTCTCGATCTTAGCAGCCCCCACTCGCCTGCTCCGTCTCTGACACCGGGACCTCCGTTCGTCGAGGTCGCGAAGGTCACGACGGACGCGACGGGTGCCTTCGACTTCGGGATCCTCCCTGCAGCCAACTTCGTGGTCAGTGCGGAGTCAACCGTGGCAGCGGCGGCCTCGGTCGGCGTCATGACTGCAAATCCTCACATCGACACCGCTCACCTAATTCTGAGGCTGGGCGACTGCAGTTTGCGCGTCGTCGGTACCGTGCGAGATGCTGCGAATTCGATCGGCCACGCTCGCATCAACGTCGCCGGCCTCGCCGGGACAGAATCAGACGCGAATGGGCACTACAGCGTCTGCATCGTGCGGTCGCGATATCCCAACATGCGCATCGAGGCAGACGGATACGGTTCGGTCAACGTTCAGATTCCGTCTCTTACGGGTGAATTCCATCGCGATCTGATCCTCGTGCCCGAGGCAACGATCAGCGGCATGGTGGTCGATGAGGCAGGGTCGCCGGCTTCCGCGGCGGTCGTGAGTGCTCACGCCATCCAAGCCGACAGCATCGACGAGGCGAGCAACGTCGACGCGGTCGCCGACGAATCCGGTCACTTTCAGATCTCGGGGCTCGCACCGACCGCTTATTCGCTTGCCGCGTTCAGTGCAGCGGGCGCTTCGAGCATGCGGCCACGCGTCGTCGCACTCGCCGGCACTGCAACCCGAAACGTTCGCCTCGTGATCGCGAAGCGCGCGAGATTGCGCGGCACGGTCTCGATGGCGGGCCGTGCGGTCGCCGGCGCGAGCGTGAGCTACGGCAACGGCAGCTCCGGCGAGTGGAGCCCGACGAACGCAGCGACCCAGGCCGATGGCAGCTTCGTGCTCGATGGCGTCCCGTTCGGCACGATCAGCTTGCTCGTGCAGTCCTACGACGTCATCACCCCATCGACGCTCGTTGTTGCACATGCCGAGATCGACGGCGTGACCATCGAGGTCTCCGCCCTCTCGACGATCCATGGTCGGATCACTCGTCATGGACTCCCGGTCTCCGGCGCGGTGGTCGGGTGCTCGCTCCAGCAATTCAGCAAGACGACCAGCGATGGCGACGGCAACTACACGCTAGCTGGCGTTCCGCCTGGCAACGGCGTGATGGACGCTAATAATGGCAAAGCGTTCACGACCCATCCCATCGTCGTCGCCAAGGCAAACGACCAGACGCTCGACCTCGAGCTCGACGGCGGCGGTGAGGTACGCGGAATTGTCGTCGACGAGAAGGGAGTCGCCGTGGCGAGCGTCTTCGTGCAGTTCGATTCTCACGCCGAGGATGGCTGCACAGCGATGACGGACATGAATGGCATGTTCTCCTGCGCGACGCTGGTCGGTCATCTCGACTACGAACCAGCTGTATTTCCGAGCAGCACACTCCAGCATCCATTCGCGCCCGCAAGCGGCAGCTCGTTCGCTGCGGTCCACATCGACGATGGCAACGCGCTCGTCGGGAACGTCCGTCTCGCGATCAAGCACGATGAAAAATCCATCCATGGCCGCGTAGTAGATATTGCGAGTACACCGGTCGCCGATGCGCGTGTTTCGATTGCGGGCGCGAACGAGTGGGCGGACCAGCACCGAACGCGTACCGCTGCGGATGGCAGCTTCGTGATCGATGATCTTGCCGACGGCACCTACGATCTCAAAGCGCGCCTCGCCGACGGCAGCCAAGCAGACGCTCGCGCCATCGCTGCTGGGTCGACGAACGTCGAAATCAAGTTGATCGGTCCAGGAAGCATCAACGGGACCCTCAAAGGCTTCGCGCAACCGCCGTGGGTGGTCGCTGAAGATCCAATCGGCGGTATCGGCGACCGACAACAGGCTGTCGTGGACGGGGACCACTTCACGTTCGCGGGGCTACGCCCTGGCACGTACCAGGTCCAAGCCATCGTCGATGGCGCACAGGGTGACGCCGTCGCCGTGCTGGTACGGGCGAACCAGGTATCCACGACAACGCTCACATCACGGCAGCACGTTGCGATTCAAGGCAGGGTCGTCGAGCTCGGAACGAACGCGCCGGTTGCCGGAATGATCTGCCGCGTCGGTCTCGAGGCGGCGAGCGGAGACACCGCGATCCTGTTTCCGTCGCAGAGTCATTCGATGACCGACGGTACCGGCTCGTTCTCGCTCGATGCTCCGCTCGGACATGATCGCGTGACCTGCGCTGCGAATGGCGGCCTTTGGAGCGACGCCGGTGGAAACTTCGAAACGACCCTCGGGAGCAATCACGTCGAGGTCTTTACGGTGAAAGCGCTGAAGGAGCCGAGCGACCCGCCCTTCGTGTTGAATCCCAGCGTGCTCCCGCCGCTCGTGACTGGAACGAGGAGTGGTGTGGCTATCGGCGACACGCTGGTTGCGATCGACGGCATCCCAGTCGCTGCCCTGTTGCCCAGCGCGGCGCTCGCGCTAACGATGAACCATCTCGCGGTAGGGCCAGTGACCGTCCAAGTCCTGCGAGGCGTAACCCTCGTCACGATCACAGTGAGGTGATCGGCGGCGAGCACCGAGACCACCTACCAGCTGGGGGACGGATCGGGTGGACGCTGCCGTGCACGCGGATCGGCTACGAGCCTCTGCGCATCAAGATGGTCTGCGAGGCGCCGCGCTAGGTCGCCAATACCGCGCCGCCGAGCTTGGCTTGTGTGTCGAGGATCGCCTGTGCCGTAAGTTCGAAGTCGGGGTTCGGAGAGCCGTGCGTGGTCCACGCGAAGCCGCGCCACAACGCGAGCGTTGCCGGCCCTTCGGCGACCCCATCGACGCGACGCAGGCGATCGTAGCCATACGCAACCAGCGCCAGCGTTTCTCGCAACGCTGGATCGTTCGCCAACGCCTCGATCGACTCGTCGATGATCGGATGCGCGTGATCGACAGCGACTTGCTTGATCGCGATTTGCTGGAGCTTGCGCGCGCGCGCCTTGTTCTGTCGCGACACCTTTTTGGTCTGAAGTCTCGGCGCCGCGACGAGCCAGCTACACATCGGGCAGAAACAATGGGCCTCGGGAGAGAACAGACGCTGGCCCGGTTGTTCGATCAGGTCGAACGAGTTTTCAAGATACGTCGAGAACAGATTCGAAAACGGCCGCAGTTGATCGCGATCGGGTCGAGCGTTCAGCGGGACGTCACTGTAGTGACTCTCGAGCCAACCGAGCGTCGCCTCCGGCAGCGTCGCGTAGCGATGCAGCCGATCGAACGTGATGAAGCCGCGGTCGACGGCATCCGTCGCCCACCGAAGCAACTTGTAGCTGCGCTGCTGGAGGTCGACGACCGAGCGAATCCGTTCGGGATCCAACATGGGTGCGAGTCTCGCCAAGAACCAAGCCGCGGCGCTATGATCGATTCGGTGTAGCGCGCTTGATTTGTCATGCTCGTTGCTTGTGGCTCGCCACTGCCCTTCGCGAGCTCGCCGACAGGCGTTTCGCACGACCGGCTCGCTCGTACCCGCGACCGGGCACTTCGAACTGATCGACCGAACGGAGGCGGATAGCCGGCCGGCGCCTTGTCGTGCTTCGCGCTGCTTCCAGCCGTCGAACGAGAGCGCGACAGACCGTCCCGCGCGGACGTGGGTCGGCCAGTGGTACCGTCGCTGCGTGGGCTACGCATACTCGGTCTACGGGGTCGATCTGAAAAAGCTAAGGCCGCAGGGCAAGAAGCTGTTTGCCGAGCTGCGGGAGAAGTACGCCGACGACATCAAGGAAGCCGACCGATGGCACGATCGCGACATCACCGAGCGCGGAGCGCCGACACGGTCCCGCGCTCTGTGGCAACTGATGATGAAGTTGCCGCTACAGAAGGACGTCGGCTTCCAGTACGGCTACTGCGTCGAGATGCTGTGCATGCACTTCGGCGAGCGCGTCGACGACGTGTCGTTGACGTGGTTCAGCGACGTGCTCGACCCGCTGCTCAAGCGCGCGCGTCAGCCGAAGACCGACACTCTGCTGGGCAAGGGGATCTCGACAATCAAGATCCCGAAGCCGGCCGACTTCCCGGAGTTCGGCACGGTCACGCCGGCGGGCTGCGTTGCCGGGCTCCGGGCGATGTCGCTCGTGAAGCCGCTCACGGGCGGCGACGAGAACCTCGACATGGTGGTCGGCGAAGTGGCGCGGTGGTTCACGCTCGCGAAGGCGAAGAAGCGCGGCCTCGTGTGGTTCGTCTACTGACTTCGTGCGTGGTGGTACCCGTGATCTTCGGTGGCGACACGTGATACGCCTCTTCGCAGCCGCACGATGTGCGAGAGCGAACAATCGGAGGAATTCATGGGCTACACGACGACCTTCAATGACGCATTCACCATCGAGCCGCCGCTCCGCGAGCCCGATCGCGCCGCGCTCGCGCTACTCGTCACCCAGCAGCCCGACGGTGCGCCCACGCGACATTGTGGATGGGAGCCGTCGGAGAACGGAGCGACCTTGCGCTGGGATGGCGAGGAGAATTTCGCCGACTACGCCGAGTGGGCGACCTTCCTGTTCGCGCACTTCCTCATCCCCCGCGGCTACCGGCTTCGCGGTGAGGTCCGCTGGCAGGGCGAAGACGAAGACGATCACGGCGTGCTGTGCGTCCGCGGGGACATCGTCGTCGCGGAACCGCCGGTCTTCGAGGTCGACCCAAAGCGTGTTGCGGACCTCCGGGAGCAACTCGCCAAACCCGCGACCTCCAACGCAGCGCGCTCCCGCCGTCTCGAGGCGATCGGCAACCTCGTCGGGCTGGTGTTCGAGAGCCGGTCGCGCGAGCTGCTGGCGTTACTCGCAGAATATCTCGCCGATCCGGAGCCGAAGATTCGCACGCTTGTCGTCGACGGACTGGGCATGCTGCTCGACCGAGGCAGCGAACCCGGCCGACCACCGCCGAACGAGCCGTTCGCCGAAGTCGAGATCGCACCGCTGATCCGGCGTGCGCTGGCCGACACCGACGAGCGCGTCCGCGTCGCGTGCACGCGAGCGCTGCAGCTGGTCGCCGATGGTGCCGCCGATCTCGAACGCCTCTCGACCAGAGATCCCAGCCAATCCGTCCGAGACGAAGCAACCTACGCGCTCCGCGACATCAGCTAAAGTGTCACTAGGCCTTGCTGGCCGTGACGAGAAGACCTGCCATCCAACTCGAGTAGCCCTTCATGATGGGGAGCGTCGAGGCGACAAGCTCGGAGAGGGCATCCTTCGCACGTAGCTGGGCGAGGAGCTCGAGCTCGTCCTGGATGCTGTAGCCGGGCTTCGTCGCGCGGATGACGGCGACTATCGTCGGGACCAGGGCCACGAGCCGCTTCTTGCCGACGATCGCATACGCCTGGCGCTTCGTCTTGATGTCACCGGACTCGATCTTCAACGTGAGCTCCGCGATGAGCTTCGGGTCCGGCTTCTTCGCGAGGACCGCCTTGAGGCGCTTCTGCTCCCTGGTCGCGGCGGCGGCGGCGGCGAGCTCGAGGCCCTTTCGTCCGCTCTCGCGATAGGTGGCAATCCACCGCTTGACCGCGGATAGCGCGATGCCGTGATTGCGGTGCAGCTCGATGACGGGCATGCCTCCGTCCACGTGCTCACGCGCGACATACTCCTGGAAAGACGCATCGGTCTCGTCACCCCAGGCACCGCGAGCGCGGACCTCGTCACCGAGCCCCTGGGAGCCGGCCTCTTCGCCGAGCGCCGGTGATGACGACGACGGCTGCTTCCTGTCTGCCACCCACAAAGCGTATCAGTGGCGCCTGGCGTTGAACATGATCCGCGATGATGGAGAGCGCCCTACTCTGCGCCCGGTTGTTCCCCACCGAAGCCGCTCACCGCATCTCCGCCCGGGTGCCGAGCAACACGCGGTGACGCTGATGATGTTCAACGGCAGTGGCCACGGCGATCCCCGCTCGACGATCGCAGATGCGATCGTGTTAGCGGGGCTTATCAACATCGCCTCGTTAACGATGTTCGGCGTCGGTGCGCCAGCCGTCGCGAGCTCGCAGCACGCCGAGGTCCGGCGCTGGCCGTTCTCCGTCGCCGCGATCGCGAGCCTGTGGTGTGCGTCGGGCACGATGTGAACGCGACGATCGCGACCACGTTCGCGATCGTGCAGCCGCTGGTCGCGATGGGATCGCTGATCGCAGTCGCGCTCGCGATCGGTGGCTTCGCGTATCGCCGTGGCGACACTCAACTCGGATCACGCGGTACCGGGGTGGCGATCCGAGCTGGCGTCCTGCTCGCCGCTCCACACTGCGGGTCTCCGAACGCGTCGATCTCGGCCTTGGCGGGCGTTGCCATTTGAAGCAATGCAACAGCGATTGACCGCCACCGTGACGACACGCGAGTACGCGCTGATCGCGGCGCACTACGGCGACCGCACCGCCGCGCGCAGTGGCGTGCCGTTGATGAGGCATGTCGACCACGGCATCGCGATCCTCGACGCAATCGGCGCCAGCAACGCCGCGCGACGCGCGTTCTGCATCCACCCGCTCGTGCAGGCCGATGCCGACCTCGTCGTGCACGCGCACACCATCGCCACCGAGCTCGACACGTACGTGGTGATGCTCGCGATCGAGTATCGCCACGTCGCGAACGCCGCGCTGTCGACGCGCGTGCTCGCGTCGGCAACCGACATCGCGCTGTCGCCGCTCGCCGAGGTAAACGCGATGCTCGTCGCCGACAAGGTGCAGAACCGCGCCGACTTTCTTCGCCACCACGCACCCACACATCCGCGTGCCGCCGAGCTCGCGCGCTACTTCGCGCTGTGGCTCGAGCGCCTCGGCATCAGCGAAGCGCGCTACGCTGAGCTCGTGAGCGTCATGGCTTGAACCCCAGCTTCGCGTTCGGGAGGTCGGCGACCGGGAACGCTTCGGTGCAGCCGATCGGATTCTTGCGACACACGGACACCAGCTCGCCGTTCGGTGTATCCACAGCGCTACAGCTCCAGCCGGGCGTCATTACGCGCGGCAGCTCGAAGCGGCCCGCGTCCAGCTTTTTGTGGATCACGATCGTGCCGGTGCCATCCCACGTCAGCACCTTCATCGTGTGCCCACGCTTGCCCACAAACGCGAACAGCGCGCGCGCAGCTCCGTGCGCATCTCTTCGCGGACGAGCGCTCCGAGCCGCTCCGCTCTGGACTGCATGTCGACTAGCTCGGGCGCGAGGAATCGGTAGCGAGAGTCGACGAGGTGCGCTGGTCGTGGGGCGACCGACCGACGCCGACGGTACGTTCGAGATCGGGGAGTTATCCCGCGGTTCGGCGGATCGCCGATCACGAGCGGGTACGCCGCGGGGGCGACGAGCCGTGCTCGCGTACGGAAGCCGCACGCCGCGCTGGTGGCTTGGCGCCCTGCTCTGCAACGTCGCATCTCGCACGCGGCGAACCAGCAACAGCATGAGGTTGACCTTCGAGGTGTGCTGTTTGACGAGTTGCACCTCGCGACCCTCCGGGCCGATCCCGTAGAACCCCATCAGGTGCGTCTTCCTGTAACCCATGGATGTGACGCTGATCGTGATCGACTGCCCGAAATTCGTGAGGCAAGCACCAACCTCTTAGTCGGCGGCGAGAGCGCTGGAACTCGGCGATCGCGGTGGCCAGCGTTTCGTACATCGTGTGCGCGAGCCCGAAGTGCTGCGCTTTGGCTTCCCGCTCGTTGCGAATCCATTGACCGCTCGCCGCCACGAGTTCGCCAACATGAGGGCACGAGCCGGCGCGCGCCCGTTCGTGGTGGTTCATTCGAGGGAGGCTTCGATCAAGTCGGCGCCGGCACGTCCCACGCGCGCGCTACGGCTTCTTCGGCGTGATCGTGAGCGGCGCGCGCTTGCCCGACGGCGGTGGCGGCGCGAGCATCATGATGTCGACGCCGGCGTCTTTCGCGGGGCCGCACGCGTCGGGGCCATTGATGGGATCGGGCGACTTGTCCGCCTTCCATGCGAGCGTGCACGCCTCGATGTAGAACGGCTTGGCCTTCGCAACGTCGCCCGGGCGCTTGATCGGGATGAAGCGCATCGCGTTGCCGGTAAGCACCGTGTCGAAGCTGCCGGGATCTTTTCCGGCGAACAGGCCCGCCGACAGACATGCATCCACGCTGCCTTTCTTGCACTCGGCTTCGGCGGCGCCGGCAGCGGCTGCGAACTGGGACTCGGCGACTGCTGGTGTGGTCGTCAGCGCGGCTTCCCACTCGCAGCCTTCGATCGCGGCCGCGCCGCCCAGCCGGCACAACGCGTTGCCGACGTGGGCGCCGCGATCGCGGAGCGCCGATGCGAGCGTCGAGTCCTTCACGCGGTTCGACGCGCGGTCGCAGATCGTCGCGTCTTTGTGCTCGGTGCAGGCGCGCGCGGCGAGGTTGGCGACGTGCCTCTCCTCGGCGGCAGTCAAGGTGTGGCCGTCGGCAGGCGTGGCGCAGGCTTCCCAGAGGCCGAGCGTGCAGGCGCGTGTGTGCAGCTTGTTGCTCACGGCCGTGTCCGCCGACTTCGCGAACGCACAAGCAAGCGCGTCGTTCGCCATGCAGGCCGTGATCAGGTGCTCGTTCGCCGCCTTCGCTTTTCTCTCGAGCGCCTTACGCGACGCCTCGTCCTTCGCGACGCTGGCGAGCCCGGTGCAATACGAGGCAGCGCCGGCGTCGCACATCGCGGCGGGCGTGTGGTTGCGGAGCGGCAGGCTCTGACACGCCGAGACTTCTCTTGCCTTGCAGCGTGCCTCGCAATCCGTAGTGCACTTCGCCTTCGCGATCGTGACTTTGTCATCGAACACACCGGCACCCCCGGGCGCTGCGTGAGCGACAGTGGGGCTGGCGAACGCCGTGAGGAACAGGCCGAAAACCGACAGCAACCGACAGACCATCAGGGCAGCCTACCTCAGTACACGCCGAATTGCTCAGGGACGACTACTTCGGACTCCGCTGCACGCGCAGCGTTCTGCCTCGCTGACCGAGTGATGTGATGAGTGACTTCCTCGGGCTCCCGGCGCGCGCGCGCGGCTCTCGCCGACCTTACTGAACACCGCGAAAAGCGAGCCCGCCGCCCGGCGCTACCGCGACGAGGAAGTAGCTCATTCGAGCGCAACGTCGTCCGTTTTCATGATGATGGTCGAGACTGCTCACCGCGCAGCGATCAGGTTCGTTTCGATCCCAGCCTCGAGGTCGTCTTGTGGGGGATCATGGCGCTCACGCCGGCACGAGTACGCGCGCGAATCTGCGTGTCGCCGAGCGTGGCGTGGGGAACCGAGTGGGCGACCCTGCGCCGCTGGGCGCACGCGCAACGAAAACGACGCACAGATCCTCCCCGCGTTGGGCATATTGACCGTGCTGACCGTGCTGACCGGAATGGCAATCGACATCGCAACTTCACCTGCCACCACACGCGAATACAACACTCGCCACAGCCCCCACAGTCGCGTTTCGATCTCGCCCAGTGTGTTGAGTACGTCGTCGGGTCCACTCATCGGTATAGGCGCGGGCGGACAATTCTAGCCAAATCGCCGCGCGCGCAGGTACGTCTCGTACCGAAGGTCGTGCGCGAAGTCGTTCGGCGCACGGCTTCGGCTATCCGAGCTTCGTCGAGCGCGAGTTCGAGAAGTTCCTCGCGTGCCGCCTGCTTTGCCATAGCTTCGTGCGCGTGCGCTGCGGCGACTGCGGCGATGAGCGGCTCGTCGCGTTTTCGTGCAAGACGCGCGGCTTCTGCCCGTCGTGCACGAGCCGTCGCATGACCACGACCGCCGCGCACCTCGTCGACCGCGTGCTTCCGACCGCGCCGTATCGGCGGTGGGTGTTGTCGTTGCCACGCCAGGTCCGCTTCCTGCTCGCCCGCGACCACGGGCTCCTCGGTGAGGTCGTCGGCATCTTCCTGCGCAAGGTGTTCGCGTGGCAGCGTCGACGTGCACGCTCACAAGGCATCGCGAAGCCGCACACCGGCGACGTCACGTTCGTCCAGCGGTTCGGCTCGCTGCTGAACCTCAAGTGCCACGCACATGCGTTGCTCCCCGTCGGCGTGTTCGCGACGGGTGGGGACTTCACATGTACCAAGGAACGACGTGTCCGCATGCGACGCGAGTGGGCCGTCGACGCGCAGTCTGTCAAGGTCATTCGTGGGGCGCCGGATTAGGAGCCGGTGCGTCGTTGCGCGGCGTCTCGAGAAATTGATGCTTGCTGTCTACGGGTGCGATCGCGGTGACTCACGCGTGGCCGCAACGCTTGCTGAGACAATACGATCCTTCAACATTTG